>DAOTTR010000632.1:0-15012 GCA_034437715.1 Caldilineaceae bacterium | reverse complement strand
AAAATCCTTTTCGATCCTACGCTTAAGTGTCTGTCCAAGAATAACATAGATGATTTTAGACAGATTTACTTGGGTAACATCACGTAAATTCACTATTTTATTTCTGGACAGACCCTAAGGACAGTAGAAAGAATAAAGTATCCAGTAGGGGCGGCTGCAAGCCGCCCCGCGTTTGGCTCGCTGAGAACGGGCGGCTGCGAGGCCGCCCCTACACATGATTTTGTTTGGCAAGCGCTGGATACTTATTTCTTTGAAAGCGCCTTAGGGTTAATCAGGGAAGCTACGCCCATCATAACAGCCGTTTCCCCGTAGAGCAACCAACAGGTAGCTGACGTATCCTCTGCGCCTAAAATGCGTGTCACGCCTGTGCCATGCGCGTAAACAGCGCCACTGTTTCGACATGGTGTGTCTGGGGGAACATGTCCAGTGGCTGGGCAGATTGCAAGCGATAGCCATTGGCGCAAATAATCTGGGCATCGCGCGCTAATGTGGCCGGGTCACAGGAAACATAAACCATTTTGCGCGCCGCCAAATCCAGCAGCGTCAGCAAGGCCGACTGCGTCACGCCAACGCGCGGCGGATCGAGCACAAGCGCATCCCACCGCCGTTGTTGGACAGCCGCCTGTGTTACGGCTTGTTCAACCGACGCCGTGATGAAATCGACGTGGGCGGTTACCCCGGCATGATCTATATTCGCTTGCGCATCCACAATCGCCGCGCCATTGCCTTCAACCCCAAGCACATAGCCAGCCCGCGCGGCGATGGGCACGGTAAATAGACCCATGCCACAATAGAGTTCCAAGACCTGTTCTTGCCCCTGTAGCGCCAGCGCGCGCAAGGTTTCGGTCACCAACTGCGCCGCCACCGCCGTGTTGACTTGAAAAAAGCTATCTGGCCCAATTCGGTAGCGATAGTCGCCAATCTGCAAGGGCGTGGGCACGCACAGTTCGATCGCGCGCTGCTCGGCTGGAAAATCTTGTAACGCGAGATTCTGTAGCGCCTGCTCTAACGCCGGCTCCAGAATCGGGCAAGTCGCGATTGCCACCACGGCGTGCGACCGGGCAGCCCGGTAGCCAATTTCACCGCTTGGCGTGCGCTGCAACCGCGCATGGTTGCGATAGCCATAAGTCTGCGGACTAGGCAGACAGGCCAGCACATTGGGTTCGATCAATTTGCCAATGTGAGTCAACTGGGTACGGACGGTCTGCTCCTTCAGGCGCAGTTGCTCGGCATAGGGAATATGTTGCCACTCACAGCCACCACAGGTGGTAAAGTGGGGACAGTGTGGCGTCGTGCGTTGGGGCGAGGGGTCAAGCAACCGCACCAGTTGACCGCGCGCAAAATTGCGCTTGCGTTCCGTCACCAACACTTCGGCCCGATCGCCGGGGAGACCAAAGGGTACAAAGAGCACCACGCCATCGATGCGGCCAATCGCTTCGCCGGTCTGGGCAATCTCCGTTAGATCAACGGTAACAATTTCTTCGCGCATCTGCTCGACTTTTCGCATTATTCAACGATCCAAAATTCGATGTTAGGCTTGCCGCGGCACAGCCCGCAACACCCCTGGCTGAAACTGGATTAATAGGGTAGAAGCATGGCGTACGATGGGGGCGGCAAGTGTTTGCTCCCCTTCATAAGCGAGCGCGCTATGCAACAAAATTTCTTCATCCCCCACCCTGACCGGATAAGGTTGTCGCCATTCGGCGGTGCCACGCATAAAGTTATAGGCATGTTGGGCGGACCACGCCGTGTGTAAGCGAAAATCGGCGGCAGTCGGCCAAGATTGGTAGCTGCCTCCACTGGGTTGCGCGTGGCGCGGAAGGAGACCACAGGCAAGTTGCTGGAGCACATCGCCCAGCAGATCAGCACCAGTTTGCGCGCACAACCGATCGGCGACAGTGCCGGCAACGCCGTCGGGTAAGGCAAGTGTGCGTTGGGTGGCAAGCGCACCGGTGTCAAAATCGCCATCCATCCAGTGAATGGTTACGCCAACCTGGGATACGCCGGCGCGCAACTGCCAAAAGAGCGGTACGGGGCCACGATAATCCGGCAGCAACGCCGGATGAACATTCAAGAAACCATAGGTCGGCAAGGCCAGCAAGGCCGCCGGAATGCGCCAGGGAAAACAGGCCACACAGACTACATCCAACGCCAAGCCAGCCAACCACTCTACGACTGCTGGGGCGCGCAAACGGCCTAACTGATAGGTGTCAATGTTATGTTGCCACGCCGTCTGCAAGGTATCCGGCGTGACGAAATTGTTTAGCAGCAATCGATCATCGGACGGTGGTAATGCGGACGGCGGGCACAGCAGGTCAAGTGCGGGCGCGCCGAGCCGCGCAGCGGGCAAGGCAACCTGGGCGATGGGGTATGTTTTTAGCAGTGCCGTCAACACCCAATTGGAAAAAGCCGTGCGCGTGCCCCAAAAACCAATGCGCAAAGGGGAAACATTCTGTTTTTCCGTTCCCCGATTTTTCTGCGTACGCGAATCTGCGTCTTGACCAGTTGATTCCATTGCAACAATTGACATTCCCTAGCATCCAGTTCTATAATGGGGTTAGTATATCACAGCTAGCAGCAAAACATCATGCGCTATACTCAGATCAAAGCGTGCCGGGGACTGACTAGGAAAAGTTCGCAGTTCAGATCGACGTTTGGTCAGTCCCCGGCACGCGGCTCACTGCTTCATCAGACGCCGATTTTCATGCTGATATAAGTATAGTTGTCCTGGCAAAAAACTCGATTTTTGATTCTGCACGCGTGATAGGTTCGCGGTGAGACTGTTTAAGCTGGGTGGGATTGTATAATGTAGACAAATCGTAGCGTTAGCGCTGATTTCTATGCGGCTACGGTTTTATCCGGTAGTGAAAGGAAGATATCCAATGGCGCTTATGGTTCAATGCATCAAGCTTGGCCGAGAATTGCCCGGCTTAGAACGTACACCCTATCCTGGCGAACTGGGCCAGCGGATTTTAGACAATGTTTCGCAGGAGGCCTGGGAAATGTGGAAACAGCAAGCGGTCATTTTGATCAATCATTATGGTCTGAGCTTGATGGATCCCCAGGCCCAGCAATTTCTGCGCGAACAGTTGGAAGAATTCTTCTTTCAAGAAGATGCCCAGATGCCAGAAGGCTGGTCCCCCGCCGGCGCACCGACCAAGGGTGCACCGCGCAAGTAATCCTTGCAAATAATCTGTGCAAATAAGTCGTTTGACTTCACAACCTAATGGATGTATAGTTACAGACAGCACCGATTAGTTTTGTTCTGGATGCTGTTCATGACACCGCCCAGGCATAACAAAGCTGGGCGGTTTTTGTTTTGCCCCAGAAAAAACGATAATGCGCATAGGCCCCAACCTTTTCACCTTGCCCACTAGCGGAAAGTGCTGATTTGCGTTGCCGAAAATTTTTCGCGACAAGAATCGGCCCTATGTAGCAGGAAAATCGGCGTCAATTAGTAAACGCTTTTGTAGGACAAGGAGGAATGGAACGATGAGTGAACGACAAACCGGAACTGTGAAGTGGTTCAACGATTCAAAGGGGTATGGATTTATTGCGCGCGATGGCGAAAGTGGTGATATCTTTGTCCATCATTCGGCGATTGAAATGCAAGGCTATCGCAGCCTAGCCGAAGGCCAACGAGTCGAATTTACAATTGAACAAGGCACGAAAGGGCTGCATGCAACCAATGTCACCAGAGTCTAACTCATCTCATAGATAAAACCCTTAAAAGTCATACATAACGTCTCGTGTTATTATTGGACTTATTGGTATGACTTTTAAATGGTTCGTCTATCAGCCTGGCGGCTGATGCGTATAAAAAAGGCGGGATGAGCAGATTTGCTGATCCCGCCTTTTCGCCGTAAAAAACGCCGCAATCAAGCTTCTTTCTTCGCCTTGGTTGCCTTGGGCTTGGTTGCCTTGACTGGCTTGACTGGCTTGGCCGGCTCGGCAGCTTTGCGCTTGAGCACAGGCAGACCATTCTTGCTCTCAGAGACTTCATAGGCTTTGGGAACCTCATCCAAAGCACCTTCTTTTTCCTCGGAGGCAAAGAAATAGATCGTCTGCTTGGTTCCATTCTTCAGGGTAGTATCCCGTGAATGAAGAATATAGGTGCGACCCTTAGAATTTGTATACGCGTACGCCATCATACTTCTCCTTTGTTCCAACAAAGAATCAACTACACACAGCACTGTTTCAGGGGCAGTACAGGAAAAGTGATCCGATTTTCCACTCCTGTGTACCTCTGGACGTAGGGCAAGCATTCTACATCAAGCACGAAAATATGCAAAATACAATTCTCTCTGGATCACGTTTTATTACACAGAGAACAATTATAATACGCAAATTTACCTAGACAGGAGTAATTTATTCAACCAGTGGCAACGTCACCAAGCGCTGCTGCGAGGCTGCAATATAAATTGCACGAATGATCTCGACCGATTGCCTGGCCTCGGTGCCTTGAATCGCTGGCGGACGTCCCTGTTGAATGGCTTCGATCAGATCCACAATCTGGCGGCGATGCATTTCATAGCCAATCGCCGTGGGATCGGCGGCACCGCTGCCCTGCTGTTGTTCCAACGTCAACATCGCTTCTTCCTCACCGGGGGCCGCGTCGGCCAACTTCCAGACCACAATCCGCCCTTCTTCCAGCACAATCGTACCGCGATCGCCGTGTAGCTCTACGCGGGCGCGATCGCCCGGCCAACAACTGGTGGCCCCTTGAATCACCCCCAACGCGCCACTTTTGAAGGTGAGCACGGCACTGGCTGTATCTTCGGTCTGCATGGTATGCGCCAACGTCGCCGTGCGCGCCAGAATGCTTTCGACCGGGCCCGCTAGCCACTGGAGCAGATCAATGTTGTGGATCGCCTGATTCATCAGCGCGCCGCCGCCGTCGAGTGCCCAAGTTCCGCGCCAGTTGCCATCATAATAGGCTTGGGAACGAAACCATTTGACCGCAACATCGGCCAATGTGAGCCGCCCCAAGCGCCCCGCGTCCAGCGCAGCCTTGGCTTTGTGAACGCCCGCGGTAAAGCGCAAGGGAAAGACACAGGCCAAGACCACACCCGCCTTTTCCACCGCCTGCAAAATTTGATCCACGCGCGGCAAGGTGACATCAATGGGTTTCTCGACCAGTAGATGTTTCCCCGCGGCAGCCGCGGCCACAGCAATTTCGGTATGCGTGCCACTGGGTGTACAGATCGTCACCACATCGACATCCACCCGCGTCACGGCATCCTGAAAATCGGCCACCCAGTCGGCACCATGTTTTTCGGCCAACGCGCGCCCGGCGGCTTCGCCTCGATTACACACCACGGTCATCCGCGCCGCCGGGATATGGCGGATGGCCTCTGCTTGAATTTTACCAATATTGCCCGCGCCGATCACGGCAAAGTTGAGTGGTTGCATGAAAAACCCTTTCCAATCAATACACAGTTCGCTAGAGCAGATCCGCACTCAATAGGGAGGGGCACCAGAATTTTTCAATATATTCCACCACCAGCCGCGTGCCCTCGTCGTGGCTCACATAGGGCGGCATAGCGGGATTGTACATGGTATCCGTCAGGTCGCGCACCAGCGCAATGTTGACACCCCACTTGACCATCTGCTTGATCGCAAAGGAGCGGTTGAGAATACACATGTTGGTATGCACACCCATGATCAACGCCTGTTCCATGCGGTTGGCTTCCAAGTAGCTATAAATCTCGCTGCCCTTGTCCGAGATGAGATCGCGCGCATCATCGATCTCGACCGCCGGATGTTGGCAACGCCACGCCTTGTAGGTCGTTGTCTCGCCCGTATCCGAGCCTTGATCCGACGCATCGACCGGCAGGGGTGGGTCCGCGTGCGCAAGACCAGCGGGCGGCGTGATCGATGGCAGTGCCACCATGCGTTGCCGGGCGGGGTGATGGGCATAGAAATCCATGGTTTCTGATGGCGCGTGAATGATCTGTGCGCCCTGGGCGCGCGCTGCCGCCAGCACCCGATTCATGTGTGGAATCATGGCAGCTTCGCGCTCTACCGCGCCCCGGCTCCAATGGTTGTCCCACATATCACAGATGAGGATCACGAGTTTATTGGCAGGCACAGTGCGAGTCATTGCCTTTTCCTGCCAATAGGTATGGCCGCCATCGTCCTGGGTTAAATGCCACTGGCGCAAATTCAACGTAAAGGTAGACATTGATTGCCTTTCTATGCAAGCAGCGCTGCCGAATCAGGATCGAGATAGAGTTGCGCATGATTCACTGTGCGCAGAATCGAGCCAGGGCGGTCTTCGCTGATCGGCTCGGTGAGACAGGCGCGCACGGCTTCGGCTTTGCGCGCTTCGGGCACAATGCAGAGAATGCGCTTGGGCGCCAACAGGGCCGGAATAGTCAATGTAATGGCGTGGGTCGGCACGTCGGCCAGCGTAGGAAAGTGCCCCTCGCCCACCTGTTGCCGGCGGCTGGCATCGGCCAGGGCCACGACTTTTACCCACAGTGGATCGTCAAAGTCGGCATAGGGCGGGTCATTGAAGGCAATATGCCCATTCTCCCCCCACCCCATCGCCACCATGTCGGCGGAATGAGCGCGCAGCAACGCTTCGTAGTCGTGGCAGGCCTGTTCCACATCGGCAGGTTGGCCGGGCACCGGATAAAATTTCCCCGGCTTGACCGTGTCGATAATGTGTTGGTGCAGGAAGAGCGGAAAACTGGCCGGGTGATTGGGATCAATGCCCACATATTCGTCCATGTGAAAGACCGTGACCTTGCGCCAGTCGATGCCATCCAGGTCGCGCAGGGCATGCAAAAAGGTGAGCTGCGAATTGCCCGTGGCAATAATAATATTGGCCGCACCCCGTGCAGCAATCGCGGTTTGGATAATTTCGCGCGCGTCCAATGCCGCGGCTTGGCCGAGCGCGGCATTGGTTGGGTAAACAGTGACAGGCAGTTGATCGTACTGTCGCGTTGTGGTGGATAATTTGTTTGACATGAAGCTATATCCGATTGCGTATGAACAGAAAGTTGAAGATCGCAAGAGTATGGTGGGTTAAAATAGGGAGATTAAAAAATGTTTGTTCCGCACCCTTTGGCATGTTATACTATATGAAAATTGCCGTCAAACAGAAGTTGCCAAATAGCGATTGTATAGTGGATTGACGCATGGCAATGATGGTTAGCGGCGCGCTATACGGTAGGCTCAAGCAGCCAGGATCGAGAACAATGTCCCAAGTAACGATTCAGACTTCTGCAACATCAAAACAAGCGGCATCACGTCTTTTAAAAGAGCTAGCAACCAGCTACAGAGCAAACCAAGCGCTTCAGGAAATTATAGCGGACTTAACAGCCTACGAACAGCAGTATGGCTTGTCCACGGTCCAGTTTTATCCCCGATATATTGCCGGCCAACTAGACGACAAAAGTGATTTCATGGTTTGGGCAAGCTTGTATGAAAGCTATGTTGATCTGACAAAGCCAAACGTCATTGCGCAAGCAATGGCATGAGTACGATAGAAAGCTACTTTGATCGCATTGATAGCCTTATTCGTCACAGCGCGGTAACCGACGATGAGGTTACCTATCGGCGATTAACGGCGATGTCTGGTATCATTGATGGTATACTTCACTTTTATGATGGGTCATGTCTGGAGATTACAGAGACGCTTCGTCGCATAAGAAGCACCGTTTACAAACAGCGTTATCGTTACCATTATCGTAAAGGTAATGCACAAATATTTCGCTATGATAACGCGCCTCATTACCCTCAGCTACAAACCTTTCCACACCACAAACATGATGCCAATGATCAAGCCATAGAATCAGCCGAGATGTCGCTCAAAGAAATTCTGGATGAAATTGGCGCTTTAGCTGCCGTGTAAAAAACGCCGCCCTGCAATAAAAACTTCATAGGTTGTAAAATCGTCATTGAAGATCGCGATATCCGCATCTTTGCCCGCTTCCAAACTGCCTTTGCGATCGGCAACCCCGATGACACTGGCCGGGGTCAGGCTAGCCATGCGGATCGCGTCGCACAAGGGAATGCCCACCTGTTCGGTGAGAATCGGGATCATCTGGTTCAGCAAGGTGGTGCTACCGGCAAAGGCTGTGCGATCCAAAAGCATACCCACACCGTCACATACATCATATTCCATGCCGCCCATGCGAAAGCGTGAGCCTTCGGGCAGCCCGGCACCATTGGTAGCATCAGAGATGGCACAGAGGCGTTCGGGCCCCAAGCATTTATAGGCCAGCTTCATCAGCGTGGGCGGCAGATGTTTGCCATCGGCAATGATCTCGCCCGTCAACCGCTCATCGGTGAGCGAGACTTCCAGCAGCCCCGGTTTGCGCCAAGGCCCCTCGCGCACGATGGTCGATTGGGCACTCCACATGTGGATCATGTGGCGCAGACCAGCGTCAATCTTGGGCTTGACCTCGTCTTCGCGCGCCGAACTGTGGCCCGCTGCCGCCACAATGCCCAACGCTACCAAACGCTGTGTCAATGCCAGGGCACCCGGCAATTCGGGCGCAAAGGTCATAATACGCATGATCTCGCGATATTCTAGCAGTTGCTCGACCGTGCCATCATCGGGGTTGCGAATGTGCGCCGGATCCTGTGCGCCACGTTGGGCCATGCTGAAATAAGGGCCTTCCACATGCACGCCCAACAGTTGCGATCCCGCGGGTGGCGCGTCCATGCACTGTTGGGCTACTTCTAGCGAAGCCAGCAAATTTTCAATCGAGTCGGTGGCCGTCGTTGCCAACAGACTCGTGATGCCACAGCGTGCGGTTGCGCGCGTGATGGCGGCAAAGGCATCAACGCTGGCTTCGTTAAAGGTATGGCCCAGCGCACCGTGAATATGGATGTCGATCAGCCCCGGTGCGATCAGGCGACCACCCACATCAATGCGCGCCAGATCGTCGGCCAGATCAGCCAGTGCGCTGACCCCGACAATGCGCCCCACATCGATCAGCAAGGCCTGCCCTTCAACAACTGCAGTCGGTAAAACAATGCGCCCGTTGATCAGGGCGAACCGTGTGGGTAAGGATGTCACAAGCTAGACCTCGTTAAAAATACTCCAGCCAAAGCTAGGCTCAGATGTGTTCCATAATTACGACACGCTTAACCTGCTTCGCCAGAATGCAGACAGACTTAGAGAAAAAGCCCGTAAACCCCAATTCTTTAGGTTTGGGATATAAAGCCCGTAGAAAGAATCAAGTATCCAGTAGGGGCGGCTTGCCGCCGCCCGTTCGCAGCGAGCCAAACGCGGGGCGGCGGCGCGGCCGCCCCCTACGCATGATTTTGTTTGGCAAGCGCTGGATATTTATTGCTTTGAAAGCGCCTTAGGAAAAATTATGGCACGATCACAGCTTTGAGTACTTCTTGACGTTCGGCAGCGATCAGCGCGTCGTTGATGTCGGCCAGGGCAAAGCGATGGGTCACCAATTTGGCCACCGGCACTTTGCCCAGCAGGGTCAATCCGCGCAGAAAATGCTTGTTCGCCGCCGACCAGACACCCGTGATCGTGATCTGTTTTTTGTTGATAAGATGGGGGTTGATCGGCGCTGTGCCTGCATCGCCATAGTGACCGGCGATCAGATAGCGGCCATTAACGCGCACCATCTCCAACCCTTCGACCACGGCGGCAGGCACACCGGCGCACTCAAAGACGACATCGGCCCCGCGGCCATTGGTCAACGCCAGCACGCGCGCAATCCGTTCAGCACCCGTGGTTTGCGTAATCTCTAGCGTTTCATCGGCCCCAAATTCGCGCGCCAGTGCCAGCCGCGATGGCGGGCCACCGATGACGATCACTTTGCCTGCGCCCGCATCGCGCGCCAGGATCAAGCCCATCATACCCACTGCGCCACAGCCCTGCACGACCACCGTGTCACCATAGTCCAAGCCACCAATGCGCTCTAGGCCATGCACCATAATGCGCAGGGCATCACCCAACACAACCGCTTCCGGCGGCACTTCGGGGGGAATCACGACCAGATCACTCTCTGGCAAGATCCAGGCGTATTCGGCAAAGCCACCCACCAAATAGGGCGGTTGATCAGCCGTCGTCACCCAGCCGCCATAGCCTACACGATTGGTACACTTGGCCGGATCGCCCAGGATGGTGCAGTTATAGCAGGCCATGCACGATTTGGGCAACCAGGTGATTAAGTCGCCAATGTTGACCTGTTTGCCAGTGATATCATAGCGCGCTTTGTCGCCGCCGATGGCTTCGACGCGCGCCACATTTTCGTGGCCCAGCACAGCCGGTGTGCGCATGGGCACTTTGCCATGCAGAATGTGGACATCGGTGCCACAGACACCGGCCATGACGATTTTCCCTAAGACCGCGCCCGCGACTAGCGGCGGAATCGCGGTTTCCTGGATCACAAAGGGGCGCGTTTGGGGCAGGGCAATCATGGGCAGCACCGCAACTTTGGCCGTACGCGGCGCGGCACTCACTTTGCGCCCCGCTCTTTCATCACTTCCTGAGCCGCCCACAACTCCATGTCATGCAATTTCTGGACACGCCGCCGGAAGTCAGGATCGGTGCTAAATTCAGCCGCCAAATAGGCTTGGATGATCTCCTCGACCAATTTGATGCCTACGATCCAGGCACCGATACAGAGCAGATTCACATCGTCATGCTCGACCGATTGGTGCGCCGAATAGACATCATGGCAGAGCGCAGCGCGCACGCCGGGCGTTTTGTTGCCAGCAATTGCTGCGCCTACGCCCGTCCCACAAACGAGAATGCCACGCTCGACAGTCCCCGCGCGAATCTGGGCACAGACACGCGCGGCAATGTCGGGGAAGTCAACGGGGTCGGTACTGTGGGTGCCATAGTCGGTCACCTCGTGGCCCCAAGCGCGTAAACGCTCGATGACCGGGCCTTTCAATGGAAAACCAGCATGATCGCCACCAATCGCAAGTTTCATGGTTCCTCTCCTCCTATTCCTCCTATGCGCTTACCTTTACCCATATCCTTGAGTACCAGGGATGGCTAGTGTGCCGGGAACAGCAAAAAAATACGCCACAGCACCGCTGGGCCGTCCCCGGCACGCCTCCCTATTGCCAACTTGTGGGTAAAGGCTAGTCCGGTTGGGTCGTCAATGATCGCCAGTCAATTATGCCATTGTCTCCAACATATCGCCAGTCACCGCATAACGCAGTGCCTCACCAGTGACAAAGCGCGCGATCTCATCCACAATCGTCTGGCCCTGGCGATAGCGCGCCTGCACCGAAGCCCCGGCAATATGCGGCGTGGTGATCACATTTTCCAGACGCAGAAACGGGCTATCGGCGGGTAATGGCTCGCCATCAAACACGTCGAGCGCGCCGACAATCCGCCCTGTCTGAAATTCAGCCAGCAGCGCGTCTTGATCGACGGTGAGCGAGCGCGCCGTATTGATAAAGACCGCGCCATCGCGCAACAATTTGAGCTGGCGCGCCCCTACCATGCGTGCCGTTTCCTTGGTCGGCGGCGCTTGCATGGTGACGATTGGACAGTCACGGAACAGCGTGTCCAGATCGGGCGCACGGTGTACGCCTAGCGCTTGCGCACGCTCGGCAGAGAGATAGGGATCATAGACCCATACCTCGGCGCGCAGCCCTTTCAGTCGCCAGATCACCTCGCGGCCCGTATAGCCCGCCCCGACCACGCCCACGCGGTTGCCGGCCAATTCTTGGCCCATGCCAAGCCCTTTGGTATCAGCCCAGGCACCGCCATCCTTGAGAATACGGTCGATGCGGTGAACCTGGCGCAGACAGAGCATGATCAGCAAGATACTCATTTCGGCCACGGCCGGCGCAATCGCCACAGCAGCATGGGTCACCTGAATGCCTTGGGCAAAAACTGGCGGCGGCAACAGGTTTTTGATACTCCCCGCCGAATGCGCGATCAGTTTGAGATCGGTGGCCGCGGTCAGCACTTCATCGGTGAACTTGGGCGTGCCCCAACCCGTGATCACCAGATCATGGCCGACAAGACGGCGCGCCAGTTCTGCCGAATCCCAACTCCGCTCCTCCGTATTAAACGTAATTTCGACCAACTCACGCAATTGACTATCCGCCGTTGTATCAAATAACTGGCGATAAAGTTGCGGGGGAATCGCCACCAACAGGTGTGAATCTGTAGACATTGTGCTCAACCATTTCTCGATTAGTGATTTCACGCTCACCGGATGATCTTATTGTGAATTTACTAATTTACATATTTGACAAATTGGAAAACTGGTAGTACAATGGGACAAGTCCGGTGAATGTGTTGGCAGTGCGGCGAAAGCCGCCTCGGGGGAACTGCTAGCATGTTTATCGGATTTTTCGTTCCTATCATCCACCCAAAGCCTCAGACAAGAAACCAAGCAAAAACAACGCAAGCCGACCCGGTTACGAAGTCGGATGGTTTGCATTGAACGAGTCTGTCACGTTACAAACGTGACCTACGGCTGCTCATTATTTAGATATTCATGTTACGCAAGGACGGGCACGCGGTCGGCGGCGAATCAAGTCACGGGTCTTACCAAAGGTTGATCCGCCGCCCATCTCATGCCCCTACCCGTTCTCACCCGATGGCTGCGTAATATGCGTTATTTAGATATATTTACGCGCGGCAACCGCAGCGGCAATCCCCGTTGTGCCCCACAGCGCGCGCAAATTGGTAAAGACCTCGGTCGCCGCATCAATCACCTGTTCCAGATCACTTTGGGTGTGGCTAAAGGTCAAAAAGTTCAACCCGCCGCGCCGCAAAAGTACGCCACGCACCGCCATTTCCTGCAACAGATATTCCCAAAGCAATGGTTCTGGTTGCCCACCGTGCTCGGTAAAATTCATGGTTGTCATGGGGGCCAAGCCGCCACAGTGAAAGGGCACGCCCGTTGCCTGTGCCGCCCCATTCAACCCGCGTTGCAACGACGCGCCCAGTTCCCACAAATAGGCATTCACCCCCTTGTCGCGCAACTCATGAATCGAAGCAATCGCCGCGGCCAAGGAAAGCGCCTCGCCGCCATAGGTAATCGAAATGCTGCGCTCGGCCATGGACGCCATCACGTCCGCACGCCCGGCGACACAGGCCAGCGGCATGCCATTGGCCAGCGCTTTGGCAAAGCAAGCCAGATCAGGCGTGACGCCAAAATACTCTTGCATCCCGCCCAAGGCCAGCCGAAAACCAGTGACGATCTCGTCATAGACCAACAGCGCGCCATTGGCATGGCAGAGTTCCTTGACCGCGGCCAGATAGCCCGCCGGCGGCGCAGCCCGCTGAATATCGAGAAAGACCGCCGCGACTTGGCCGCTATGGGCCTGGAATTTGCGGCGCAAGTCGGCCAGGTCAAATTCAGCAAAAGCATCCAGACTGCCCTGCAAATGGGTTGGCACACCGGGATCGCCGTTAGCCACCGACCACACATCGGGCCAACCGCGGTAGCCACAGTTGAGGATCACCTGGCGCTTGGTATAGCCGCGCACCACTCGCGCCGCGGCAGCCGTGGCCTCGCCGCCGCCCTTGAAAAAGCGCACCATTTCGGCACAGGGCACCACTTCGCAGATCAACTCGGCACACGCTATCTCCAGCGGCGACATGAGGCCATAGATAATGCCGCGCTCCAATTGGGCGGCAATCGCCGCGTCCACGACCCCATAGCGATAGCCCAGCAGGACGGGACCCAACGCTTGCACCAGGTCAATGTATTCGTTGCCATCGACATCGATGATACAGCCGCCCGCGGCGCGCTCGGCATAGATCGGATAGCCACCAAAGGCGAATTGGATGGGGCGTTTACTATTAGTCTGTGTACCACCAGGGATGCGCTGCTGGGCGCGCGCAAAGAGGTCAAGTGAACGCGCCAAGGGTAAATTATCGGTAGACAAAGTAGACGTTCCTTTTTGCTCGATAGATTCATAGGAGACCAGTAGGGTCTATGAGACCCGAATGGTCTGACCAAGCACTAGCAGACTTTATGTATTACTCATGGTTTGCAGCATTGGCTGGACGGGTGCTTCGGTGGCATAAAACCCAGCCGGCGGCACAGGTGGCACGACCAAGCTGGGATCCACCAGGGCACCATAGGCATCAGGTCGGCGGTCGGCCAGGATGGAGGTGCGGCTGTCATTGTCGCCAGGAAACGAGAAGTCATGGGCAATGCGCGGGCGATCCAGATCAACAGTACAGAGCGCCATACCCACATAGCGTCCGGCGTTGGAAAGGACCAGGCCATCCGGCCCGATGACGCCACTGCGCCCCAGGATCATGCCAGGTCGCCACGCTTTGTGGGGTTCAATGCCATAGGTCGTGTTGACCAACCAGACGCCGTTGTCAATGGCGCGGCTCTTGATCACGGCATAGCAAAGCTCTTCACCCCAGCCACTCCAATAGGTGGGCCAGACAATGATCTCAGCCCCGCGCAGTGCCAATACGCGCGTACTTTCGGGAAAGCTCAAGTCGTGACAGATGCAGATGCCCACGCGGCCAAAGGCAAGATCAAAGACCGGAAAATCGTTGCCAGCCACAATGCCATCGCGCAGTTCGCTACGAATGGGGTGTACTTTGTCATAGCGCCCAACAATTTGACCAGCGTTGTCGATCACAAGCGCCGTATTCCGCAGTACCCCCTCCACCGTGGCTTGCACAGGTAGGACGACGTGCATGGCATAGTGGGCGGCCAGCTTTTGCACCATGCGCGTGGTGGGCCCCGTGTAGGCATCCTCGATTTCGCCCAGATCAAAGTTCATGCCGGTGCAGGTTTCGCCGAGACAGGCCAGGGTGGCGTTGGCTTTGCCTGCCTCTTCCAGCCAGTGCATAATGCTCTCTACCCGAAAGCGTTTGCGCTGGGCAACAGTCTCCCCCTCGCTCCACACCGGCATCTGAATGGCGGCAATTGTCACAGTACGGGTCATTACAGTTTCTCCTTATATGTTAGACTCTATAGGAAATAAAGTGTACGAAAAAAAGTAAAACTCTCTCTAAAGTAATATGGGCTATGCTGTCAATTTGCAATTTAATCGTAAGTTATGAAGACCACAAGCAGTTTCCAT
>DAOTTR010000631.1:0-1858 GCA_034437715.1 Caldilineaceae bacterium | reverse complement strand
GCCATGAGCGACACCACGGCGAGCCTGCGCCGCAAGATCGGCGGTGCCAACGATCTCCAATCCGTCGTCCGCACGATGAAGGCTGTGGCGGCCGCGAGCATTGGGCAATATGAGCAATCGGTGGCCGCGCTGAATGACTACTATCGCACAGTGGAACTGGGGTTGGGTGCCTGCTTCCGGGAAATTGGGACAGCGCCCTTGCTGACCGCGCGGGAAGAACAACCTGTTGCGGGGGCACTGGGCACGGGTGCGCTTGGCGCGGTCGTGTTCGGTTCGGACCAAGGATTGGTGGGCCAGTTTAATGACCTGGTGGCCGATTATGCAGTCAAAACACTGGCGGCGCTGCCAGCAAAACCCCCAGCCAAACCCGTGATCTGGGCTGTCGGTGAGCGCGTCCAAGCGCGCTTAACAGGTGCGGGCCTGCCGGTGAGCGAGATCTTCGCCGTGCCGAACACCGTCAAAGCCATCACTCCGCTCGTCGGGCAGATTCTCTTGGCGAGCGAGACACGCCAAAATCAGCGTGAAGTTACCGAACTATATCTCTTTTATAACCGTCCTACCTCTGGGGCGGGTTATGCGCCGGTCAGTCAGCGCTTGCTACCGCTGGACGAAAGCTGGCGGCGCAAGCTGCTCGAACAGCCCTGGCCGACAGGAAATTTGCCCGAGGTCATCGGGGGCGGCGCAGCGACCTTGAGCGTGCTCATCCGCGAATATCTTTTCGTCTCGCTCTTCCGCGCGTGCGCCGAATCCCTGGCCAGCGAGAACGCAAGCCGCCTGGCAGCGATGCAGCGCGCCGACAAAAACATTGATGAACTGCTGGAAGGACTCACGGAGACATTCCACCGCTTGCGCCAGAGTGGCATCGATGAGGAACTATTCGACGTGTTCGCCGGTTTCGAAGCATTGAGCGCACAGCAGAAATGATACACTCTCCATTTGCTATCGTTGTTTGAAAGGTCCGATCCTACCCCTATCGCAGACGCGGGATTACCTCGTTGATAAAGCGTTCCATGCCGCTGATGTTTGGGAAATCGACCAGGCGTACGATCAAGTAGGTAACGCCGACATCCAAAAAAGCCTGTAGATGTTTGGCCACCTGGGCGGGTGTGCCATAGATGGGCGCGTTGTTGTAGGGCGTAGCTTCGACAGCCTGCCGTGCTTCTTCTTCGGTTGCGGCCACGGCCACACATTCTGCCGACCAGGTTTTCACGATCGCATCATAATTACGCCCGATGGCTTCGCAGTGTTGGCGCAAGATGCCTAGTTTGTGGGTATAGTTCTCCAACGTGCCCCCTGGAATGTTCCACCAATCGGCATAGCGGGCCACAGCGCGCAGCGTGAGCTGTTCGCCACCGCCCCCAATCAGCAAAGGCGGAATCGGATCGGGCTTGGGCATCAGATAAGCGTCCTGTATTTGATAGTATTTTCCCTGAAAGCTAGCCGGGGTCTCGCGCCATAACTGCTGCACAATCTGAATCACTTCTTCCATCTGGGCAATGCGCACGGCGGGCTTGGGAAAGTCGTAGTTGAAGGCGGCAAATTCCTCTTCCATCCAGCCGGCCCCAATGCCAAAGAGAAAGCGGCCGCCGGTAAGCCACTGGAGGTTGGCGACCATTTTGGCCATCAGGCCGGGGTTGCGATAGGCTTGACAGAGCACGCTGCTGCCAAATTTTAGTTCCGGATAGCGCGCTGCCATGTAGGCGATGGTGGTCATACACTCGATGTAGGGCGTATCATTTGCTTGAAACTTGGCCCAGGGCCAGAAGTGATCGTCCACCCAAGCAGAATCAAAGTGCGGTTGCACCAGTGCCAGCGTGGTGTTGATCTGTTGCATGAATTCGGTGGCGTCGCTGCCATC
>DAOTTR010000630.1:0-6611 GCA_034437715.1 Caldilineaceae bacterium | reverse complement strand
CGATCCAACAGGGTTGCCAGATCGCCACGACCAGAGAGGGGATGGCGTAGCGTGATCGTGTGCAGACGGCCCCAGGTCCACTGATCCATAGCCGGCCCCAACGTGGTTGTCAGTTCGTCCACGGTGGCACGCAACGCCTTGTGGATCTGCGCTTCTCGATCCTCATGCGCAAACCAACCTGCATCATCGGTGCTTAACAAAGCGAGCGCCAGCCCCCCAATTACGTCGGCCATGAGCAAGACGGTATCCGTAGGGAACCGCGCTGCGGCGACGGCACGGCTCCAGTGGCGGAAGAAGACTTCAAACAGGGCCGCACCCACCTGCTCGGCCCCCATGTGATAATCCCACGCAGCTAGGATTGCCGCGGCGGCTTGGATTTGGGGATCGGTTGCATGGGCGAGCACAGCCAGTAACGGCGGTACAGCTTCGGCGGCGCGCTGGGATCGTACATCATAGTGCATGCGCACAAAGTCTTCGCGCGCAAAGTGCGGCTGTGCTTCCAACAGGTGACGAATCCGCTCGGCGCGATGACCGCTGCTCCAGGTGCCCGACAGCGGATAGGGGAAATCGGGTGGCGCCGTACGATTGTTGGCTGTGCGAATCCAACCCCCGGCGGGATTGGTCAGCGCCGGCATTCCGGCATAGGGAATCACGCCCTGCCATTGGTGCGCCGGATCCCAGCCGGGGCGGTACCCGCGCGCCCAGTTGTGGCGGATCGGGATGCGCCCCACACATTGATAACCAATGTCGCCGGCCATATCGGCAAAGATAAAGCTCCAGGTTGGCGCGATCCAATCATGCAGCGCGGCCCGAAAGGCGGCACTGTTCGGCGTGCGGCTGGCGGCAAGCATAGGCGTGATCTCGTCACACGGGGTGGCACCCACCCAGCGCAACGCCACCGGACCAGTCGCTTGCATGGGGGACGGCAACAGGTCATCGACAATGGGCCCATTGCGCGAAAAGCGAATGGTCTTGGACACAAACTCGCCGCCGCGAATGGCGATGATTTCGGTCAGTGCGCGTGCCGGTTCCCATACGCCGTCATAGAAAAACGCATCGGGATGGGCAGGATCGACCTGTTCTTGGTAGAGATCGCGTTGGGAACAGATGTTGTTGGTGAGGCCCCAGGCGACCTGTTCATTGCGCCCGAAAAGTACCGTGGGCACGCCAATGTAGGTAGCCCCTGTCACATTGAATGAGCCGCCACACAGATGCGCTTCGTACCACCACGAAAGCGCGCCAAAGGGCACATGGGGATCGCTGGCAAGGAGCGGTGCGCCGCTGTGCGTGCGGCTGCCATCGACGACCCAATTGTTGCTACCAACGCCTTCTTCGGGATCGCCTACCACACTGCCCACTGCTTCCGAACCTATCGCTGCAGCGGGATAGGAGCCAATGGGCAGAATGCTTTCGTCACCTGCCTCTGGCGTGAAGAAGGCTTGTAGCAATTTGGCATCGCCCAAGGTCCGGCTGGCGAGTTCGGGCAGGGCGATTACCGGCAGGCGACCGGTCAGATACCAGCGAAATTCGACCCAGATCGCCACGCTGTCTAACGGTTGCCACGGTTCGGGTTGGTAATCTAAGAGCTCAAACTCGATTGGCAGCGCTTCACGACTGTTTTCGATCACCAGGTTGATGCCGCGCGCCAGGGCTTCCAGCAGCGCCAACGTTTCCGGTGGCAAGGCGGCAACTTCGGCGGCGGCAATGCGGTTGAGGCCAACGGTGCGCGCCAGCACATCGTGGGGTAGCGCGTCTGCCCCCAAGATCTCGGCCAGCCGTCCGGTGGCTTTGCGCCGTAGATAATCCAGGTGCCAGAGGCGATCCTGGGCCATGGCGACGCCCAATCCCAGAAAGAGATCGGTATCATTGGCGGCAAAGATATGCGGAATGCCCTGTTCATCGCGCACAATTTCGACCGATTCGGTGACGGCGGCGGGCAAGCTGCCGGTCATGCTGGGCACGCGACTGGCGCATTCCGTCTGCCACCAATCCGTCATCTGTCCATCCGACAGGCCCGTGCTTGCCCGGATCGCGGCCAATGATTCCCCTGCTCCCAGCCGTTGCAAGATTGGTTGCGTAGATAGCTGCATGATGAATTCCTTTGCCTACTTGGCGCGTTCGCGCATTTTTTGGATGCTGAAATCGGGGGAGAGATAGAAGGCGAAGATGCCGGCTTCCCGCTCACGCACTTCTTTGGCCAGGCGCAATACGTCGGCGGCATAGGCGGTGGGGATGCGTACGCAGCCGTCGCCATCGGCAAAGATCAGATCGCCGGGGCGAATGCGCAGTTGCCCCACAGTAACCGGCGTGTTAAAGCGGCTGACATGAAAGACGCCATGGCCGGGCACGCTGCCCCATGCCCACATGGGCAAGCCAACTTTGTGAATGCCCGCCATGTCGCGCACCGTGCCGTCAATGATGCCGCCGACTACACCGAGCCGCTTGTGCAGGGTCGCCATGCCATCGCCAAAGCTGGCCCCACGCCCTGGACGGCCATCAACATCCTTCATCACAGCAATCAACGGGCCAGTCGCTTGATCAAGATATTCATAGTAATCGACCCACGGCAGCGCGGGCGAGTCTTCGTCGTTGGTTGTCACTTCCGAAGTGACAGCATAGCCGATCACGCTGCCCAGGTCTGGCATCAGGCAGCGAATGGTATGATCGGTGTAGTCCTCGTTGGGCAACCCCAACTGTAGGACGACGGCATTAAAGATGGTGGCTGAGTCAAAGGTGCGCAACTCATCGAGAATCGCCGGATCGACAGGGTGAGACATGAACTTGCTCCTTCTTTTTTAACTGTTTAGGCCCTGTCACGAATTAAACCAATTTCTCGAACTACCGCACGCGAAAATTCGTCTAATTCGTAAAATTCGTGACTAAAACCTCTTTGAAGCGGAATCGTTACATTTTTTGTATTTTATTCTGTTACTGCTTTGCTGACCGAAATGCCGGTTAGGCTCTCAAAGACTTTGACGACGGCGGCATCATCCAGCCGACCATGACCGGCGGCGGATGCGCTCACAAAGAGTTGGTGGGCCAGGGCGGTAAAGAAGAGGGGGAAGCGCATTTCCTTGCCCGTTTCCAGCACAATGTCCAGATCTTTGACCCAGATCTCGACAGCGCTGTGCGGTGTATAATCGTTATCGAGCATGTGGGGCACCCGATTTTGGAACATGAACGAGGCCCCCGCGCTGTTGGAGATCACTTCGTAAATCTGTTGTGGATCGAGCCCGGCGCGCACGCCAAAGGCCATGGCTTCGGCGGCCAGGGCAATGTGCGAGCCCGCCAAAATTTGGTTGACCAATTTCATGGTCGAGCCCATCCCTGGTTCGGTGCCCATGCGATAGATATTGGCGGCCAGGGCGTCGAGCACAGGCTGGGCCTGGGCGATCACGGCATCGGGGCCGGCGATCATCATGCTGAGTTTGCCTTCGGCGGCGCGGGCCGTGCCACCGCTAATCGGCGTATCCAGCATCAACAAGCCCAATTCGGCTAGCTTGCTGGAAGTCTGTTGGGCAAAGGTCGGGCTGACCGTGCTACAGACCAGCACGACACTGCCCTTGGGTAAGGCTTGCACCGCGTTGCCCTTGCCAAAGAGGACATCGGTCACCTGATCGGCATTGAGCACCACGACGATCAAGACATCCGCGCCGCTGGCTGCTTGCGCCACAGTAGATGCGCCGTGACCACCCCCTTCGCTAAACGCAGCCACCGCCGCCGGATTGATATCATAGCCTTGCACGGTAAAGCCAGCGCGCAACAGCGATTTGGCCATGCCCATGCCCATGGCCCCCAGGCCGATAAAGCCGATTTGCAACGTTTGTTTTGTTTCTGTCATCCTTCGGTTCCTCTTGCTAAAGTGCGCCGTGATTCGTGGTATACAGTCACGCGCCACGAATCACGTTTTATGAATCACTATTTATTGCAGCCACTGATCCAGCCAGGCGAAAGCCTCGGCCTGCATCTCTCGATCAAATTTGTGGGGACCGGGGTAAAAACTACAGCGGTAGGCATCGCTGGCGTTGGCCTTGGCATAGACTTCGCTCAGGATCGTGTCGGCGCGTTCCATTTCGGGCATGGTAAAGAGTTGGTCTTCAATGTCGTTGAGCACCAGGGTCGGCTTGGGCGCGCGCAGACCAAGAATCTCGGGGTAGTCGATATCGTTGGCGAGCAATGGCACATAGACCATCCAGGTATGCGTATAGGATTTGTGCAGCACATAATCGCGCCAGGTGGTCATCATGCCGACACAGACCGCGCACGTAATGCGCTTGTCTACGCCCGCCAGAAAGGTGGTGCGCATACCGCCGCCCGATAGACCACAGCAGCCCACGCGCGTCGCATCAACTTCCTGGCGCGCACAGAGCACACTCAACGCCTGTTGATCATCGGTCAGCCAGACGCCGGGCCAGGTGGTGCCCGCCGAAAAGAGTGATTTGGCGACCTCCGATTCATGATTGCTGGCCCATTCGTTGTAGCGCGCAATTCCTTCTGCATCCTCCCAGGCCGGATCGGTGAGCCCGCCGCGGATCACTTCGGGTACGTCGGCCAGCAACATGCGGCGGCTGGCAAAGGGAAAGGCATCGTGGACAAGCACCACATACCCGCGCTTGGCGATCTCGTTGGCCCACGCCAGCCCGCTATAGTAGCGATCCTGATGGGCTACCATCAATGGGTGGCGTTCGTCACCCGTGCGCGTAATTTTCTGGCGACCAAAGAACTTGTTGCCGCCATGATCGTGCAGGGCCATGATGGCGGGCAGCTTGCCGCTGGCATTTTCCGGCTTGAGCAACAGCGCCTGGGTACGCGGGCCATAGGGCAGTTGCCACGAAAGTTCTTCAATAATCAAGCCGTCATACGCGTATTGGCGCTCGACGGTGACTTCGGGGACCCCTGGCACTGTGGGCGCGGCCAAGCGCTGGCGGATGCGTTCATGGGCCGCGGCCTGCCAGACTTCCAGATCATCCCAGCGCGGGTTGCGTAGCGAGAGTTCGCCCGGCGCATCGCCCTGTAACATAGCCGCCCAAGGCCCATAGGCACCGAGCATATTGAGTTCCATCAATTGTCTCTCCTTCAACGAGGTGAAATGGATGATGCTGCCCGAGTGGGGTGTCAGGCAGCAGATTACTCATCTTGCGACCAATTGCGATCTGGCACAACATAGATGAGGGGTAAGCTAATCAGGGTAACGGCATATTTAATTATCAGATTGACCAGAAAGATTTGCCAGACAACCTCCCACGGCAGCACCCAACCAAAGGCTCCCACGGCAAAAATCACGTTGTCGATGGGAATACTGACGGTGTTGCTGAACAGGACGCGCACCCATTGGTAACGATGGGTAATTCGCGTCACGAACCAATGATAGGCCTCGGTGTCCAGCAACTCACTCGCTAACTCGGCGGCAATCGAGGCGATGACAATGCGCCAGACCGGGGCCAGAATTGCGGCAAACTCGGCACCCAATCCCCACGATGGATCGCTCTGCACACTGGCGGCCCACATTAAATAGCCGGACATAAAAAGATTGATCACGCCCGCTACAATGATCAAGACCTGCGCATTGCGTTTGCCCAACAACTTGTGCACCAGATCGCGCAGGGTAAAGGTGATGGGGTAGATAAAGGTGCCCATATCCACGGCCAGCCCCCAAACAACGCCAATTTTGAGGCTGGCAATGTCCGAGAGCATTTGGGCTGCGGCGTAGGCCGCGATGACAATGACGGCGGATGCGGGAATGACAACCGACGCCAAGTGTGGTGCGCCGGTTGTCTCTGTAGGACTACGGTTTGTCTGCTTTTGTATACTCACGTTACAATTGTCCTGTGGTTGTGTGCTCAGGTAGTACCAATCTGTCCGGTGCTCTGCCCTGTTTGCGAACAAGGCAGAGACCGCGCGCATCCTGTGTACTGATCATGAGCACGGTTTGTTTTGATAAGGCGGGTGGCTGCGACCGCCGCTACCAAGTATACATCAAAACCAGACCGCGCACCACGAAGCGGATTTCCTGGGTGTATTTCAATTTGAGGGCAAATTTTAGAAGTAGCGCGCAACGTGTGCCGGGGACGAGCGGGGTGCCGTTTGTCAAAGCGATGTGTTGTCGCTCGTCCCCGGCACACTGCCCAAAAAGTGAAATGCACCTGATTTCCTTGCAAAGCGGGCAACGATAAAGCGGTATCCCGAATTTCGTGGTATCCCGCTCAACGATAACGCGGTATCCCGAATGGTGGGCAACGACAAGTTACGCGCAAAGCAGTATAAGCTTACCCCACCATTCGTGGTATCCCGCTCAACCATATAGTAGGGAGGATGGCGTTGATTGATCAACCAACGAGCGTACGCACTGGTGAGGAATTGGATCTGCGACGGCTAGAGGCGTATCTGGTCGATCATTTGGCGAATGCCAGGGGACCATTACGCATAGCGCAGTTTCCCAGTGGCTATTCTAATTTGACCTATCTGTTACGCATGGGCGCGCAGGAACTGGTATTGCGCCGGCCACCCTTCGGGGCCAACATTAAATCGGCACATGACATGGGGCGCGAGTACAGGGTGTTGACAGGCTTGCGCCGCGTCTATGCCAAAGTGCCCGCGCCACTGCTCTATTG
>DAOTTR010000629.1:0-2915 GCA_034437715.1 Caldilineaceae bacterium | reverse complement strand
TTACGTAGCAAAGACTTTCGTCTTTTAGAATAGGTTTAGCCGAACATGCGAAAAACGGCCATTGTCTATGATCCGTTTAATTTGCGCCATACGTTAGATGGCCACCCCGAAAACTTTCGTCGCCTGGATGGCACTTGGAAACTGCTCCAAGCCGATGGCATTTTACAGGACCTTATGCGCGTGCCCAGCACGCCTGCGCCATTGGACGCGGTCTTGCGTGTTCATACGGCACAATATGTGGAACGCTTGCATGCGATTGCGGCGCGCGGGGGGGGCCGGATCGACTCGGACACCTATGTTAATGCTGATAGCTATCAAGCCGCGTTGTTAGCTGCGGGTGGCTTGCTCAACGTGACGGATATGGTTTTACAAGGGCAGGCCGATAATGGGTTTGCCCTGATTCGCCCACCCGGTCATCACGCGCTTGAACAGCGCGGCATGGGCTTTTGCCTGCTCGCCAATGTGGCGATTGCCGCGCGTTGGGCCCAGGATCATCATGGTGTTGACCGCGTGCTGATTGTGGATTTTGATGTGCATCATGGCAATGGCACCCAAGATATTTTCTATCACGATCCCAGCGTGCTGTTCTTTAGCACCCACCAATATCCCTACTACCCTGGCACCGGTGCGGCAGATGAGGCCGGCAGCGAATTTGCCTATGGCACAACGGTAAATGTCCCATTCCCCACAACAGTCGGTGATGAAGGCTATATCACCGCCATGCGTCGTATCCTGGCCCCCCTGGCGCGTGACTTCCGCCCCGAAGTGATTTTTCTCTCCGCCGGCTATGATGCCCATTGGCTCGATCCGCTGGCTGGCATGAATTTGAGCATCGAAGGCTATGTACAGATGGTCGAAGAAATCATGGCGCTGGCCGACGAGCTGTGTGGTGGGAAATTGATCTGTGTGCTCGAAGGCGGCTATCATCTCGACGTATTGGCACACAGCATTCTCAGCACATTGCGTACCCTCAGCGGCAGTTCAGCCGGCATCAGCGATCCGTTTGGCAAGGCCCACGGTGGTGAGCGCGAGGTGGCGGTATTGCTAGATCGCTTGCAGAATCTACATAATATCAAAGCGCCACCCCACTATTCGATCTGATTTTGCGCCTATACTGAGTTCAATTTAAAAACCAGAGTTCCACTATAGCGTGTCGGGGACTGACCAAGCGTAGACCTACACTGGAAACTTTTCCTGGTCAGCCCCCGGCACGCTACTCATTGCTGCATCAAACGCCGGTTTTCATTCTGATATGAGTATAGCAGAGAATTCCGGTTGATATAGCGCGTAGTTTGACATTTTGGAATCGATATTGGATACTGACACCTTTGGATGAAGGTATAAGATATAAGATAATAGTGTAAGTAGAGCGCTGATCGTACTATGGCCCAAACGGTGTTGGGTGATTGGCATGTGGCTATCGAACAACAACTTCAGGTAGAGAATCCAACCGCAGCCGTCACATTGGCGCAGGTGATTCTCAAGCGTTATCCGCGCCACCTGCCCACCTATCAGCGTCTGTTGCGCGCAGCGTGGATGTTACAACGCTGGGAAGAAGGTGAAGATTGGGCCAAACGGCTGCTGCGCGCCGATCCGGGCAATGCACTGGCTTGGCGTGCGCTGGCCATGGCCGCCGAGCAACGCGAGCAACGGGCACAGGCCCATGCCACCTGGCAACGCGCGCTAGAAGCAGCGCCCTATGAGCCAACGATTCGCGCCGGGTTAAGTCGTACCACTCTGCGTCCACTGGATCGACAGGTGACCTTGGCTGGCGAAGCACCGGCGGTGCTGCTCAATCTGGCCTGTCTGGCAACGCTCTATTTGCGTGGGCTGCGGTGGGAACAGGCCGCGGTGACCTATCAGACGCTGTTGCAAGCAGAACCGCGGCGCGTAGACTTCCAAATTGGGCGTCTGGCTGCTTTGTGGCAGCAGCGGGCGCGCCAAGCGGCCTATCGGCTGGCGCGGCAACTGACCGAGCAGCATCCCCATTTGCTAATTGCTTGGGTAGCACTCCGTTCGCTCGGCGACGAGGATGACCGCGCCCTGGCACGCAACCCGATTGACATGCTCGATCCGGATGGCGACTTTGTCAGTAGTTGGTTTGGTGTTCATTACGAGAGTCAACCGGTTACCCTAGAGGTAACCGCTGGCGAAGAGGCGCTACTACAGGCGCATCTCGCCCAGTAACTCATGTTACGCAGCCATCAGGTGTGAGAACGGGTAGGGGCACATGCGGTCGGCGGCGCACGAAGCTTTGTAGAGAGACGAAACGCGCTTCGCCGCCGATCACGTGCCCGGCTTGCGCAGATATGCCCCTACCCTGCGTAATATGAGTGAGTAAGTGTAGTAGGTTATGTTTATCATCGATAGCACTTTCGTGGTGGAGCGGTTCGATCATTCGGGCCGGATGAGCAAAACGTGTGCTATCCGATTTATACAAATAAAACAAATTAAAAAGGAGTTAGGTTGTGGAACGTACATTTATTATTTTGAAACCCGACGCTGTCCAACGTGGCTTGATTGGGGAATTACTGCTGCGCTTTGAGCGCCGTGGCTTAAAAATCCTAGCCATGAAATTCTTGCAGGTGAGCGATGAGATGGCACGCAAGCACTATGCCGTCCACGCAGGACGCCCCTTTTTCAATGGGCTGATTCAATACATTACCAGCGCACCGGTAGTCACACTCGTCTTGGAAGGCAACAACGCGATTGCGGTTGTGCGCAGCATGGTCGGTGCCACGCGCCCCCATGAAGCAGCGCCCGGCACCATCCGCGCCGATTTTGGGCTGGATGTGGCTCGCAATTTGATCCACGCCAGCGATGCGCCCGATACCGCAGCAGATGAGATCGCGCTCTGGTTTGGCCATGATCTGGTCGAATGGAAGCGCGCCAACGATCCGTGGATCACTGAGTAA
>DAOTTR010000628.1:0-7550 GCA_034437715.1 Caldilineaceae bacterium | reverse complement strand
AGCATGACGCGCGCCCCCTATTCGGTGCCAAAAAACCCCGAAGGTTTTGGGCCGTCGGGCAATGTAACTATGTATGACACAACGCTGGGCTGGCGCTATCCGAACCCACAAATGGAAGCACTTTTCCCGCTGGAAAGTATGGGCGAAACTGCCGAAAATATTGTTGATCTAAGTCGCGCGGGCAAAATTGCCGGGGGCGAAATCACGCGCGAGCAGCAGGATCGCTTTGCGCTGCAAAGCCAGTCGCGTGCGGTCCACGCCCTCAACCACGGCTACTTTGCCAACGAACTGGTGCCGGTTGCCATTCCTCAGCGGCGCGGTGACCCCACCTTGTTTACGACCGATGAATATCCGCGCTATACCAAGGGCGAACAAGGGTATACGTTGGCAACGAGCCTGGCCGAGCTTGCCAAATTGCGCCCGGCCTTTCGCAACGGGGGCACCGTCACCGCGGGTAACGCCAGTGGCTTGAACGATGGCGCGTGTACATTGGTACTTATGGCGCAGGCCAAAGCCGCGGCGCTGGGCATCCAGCCGCTGGCGCGCTGGGTCTGTTCGGCTGCTGTGGGGGTGGAGCCACAAGTGATGGGGTTGGGGCCAATCGCTGCCACACGCAAAGCCTTGCAGCGCGCCGGGCTGACGATTGACGACATTGACTTGGCCGAACTCAACGAAGCGTTTGCCGTGCAGGCGTTGGCTGTCTTGCGTGAACTGAATTTGCGCGAAGCAATCACCAATGTCAACGGTGGTGCAATTGCGCTGGGTCACCCGCTGGGTTGCTCGGGCGCGCGCATTCTCACCACCTTGATCCACGAGATGCGGCGGCGCGCGGCGATTGGTGAGTCCATGCGCTATGGCTTGGCCACCCTCTGTGTGGGGGTGGGGCAAGGCGAAGCCACGATCATTGAACTGGTGCAAGCCCCATGAAAAGCGTACCGCAGCTTACGCTGGCAGCCGCCGCCCAGTTGGTAAAATCGGGTGATACCATTTTGGTGGGCGGTTTTGGCATGACTGGTAACCCTGTTCATTTGCTGCACGCCATTGCCGCCACCGCTTGTCGCGACCTGACCTATGTGGCGAATAATGTGGGTGAGGCCGGCTTGGGTGGTGGTCTGCTGTTGCGCAATGGGCAGATCAAGAAAGCGATTGGCTCCTTTTTTACGAGCAACCGCGAAGCTGTGGCCGCGGCCCAATCTGGCGCGATTGAGTTTGAGTTACTGCCGCAGGGCTCGCTAGCCGAGGCGATCCGGGCCGGTGGGGCTGGGTTGGGTGGCTTTTACACGCCCACCGCCGCCGGTACCGTGTTGGCGGCTGGCCGCGAGACCAAAACGATCAATGGCAAAGAGTATGTTTTTCAGCCAGCGCTGCGCGGCAATGTTGCGCTGATCCGCGCCTGGCAAGCGGACACGGCGGGCAATCTTGTCTATCGTATGACCGAGAACAATTTTAACCAGGCCATGGCGACCGCCGCCGATCTGGTAATTGTCGAGGCCGAGCAGATTGTGCCGGTGGGCGCGCTCGATCCGAATTGCATCCACACGCCCGGCTGTTTTGTGGATTATTTGGTGCAAGCCCATGTGACGCTGGCCGACTTGGGTTCATCGGCCTCGGTGGCGGCAAGCAGCAAGAAAGTTGATGCGGCGCGCTTAAACATGGTGGAGCGGGCCTTGGCCGAGTTGCGCCCCGGCGATGTGGTCAACCTGGGCGTAGGGATTCCGACCTTGGTCGCCGATTTGATTACACCGGAACATGGCATTATGCTGCACACCGAAAATGGCTTGTTGGGGGTGGGGCCCGAACCCGAAGCCGGTGGCGCGCTGGACTACCCGATCAACGCCGGCAAAGTGCCGGTGACGGCGTTGCCCGGGGCCAGTTATTTTGACAGCGCCACCGCCTTCGCCATGATCCGCGGCGGCCATGTAGCGGTGGCGATTATGGGCGGTTTACAGGTGGACGAGGATGCCAACCTAGCCAATTGGGCCGTGCCGGGCAAACCGTTGCTCGGCGTAGGCGGTGCCATGGATCTGGCTTCGGGGGCTGAGCGCTTGATCATCACCATGGAACACACGACGCGTGAGGGTGAAGCAAAAATTGTGCCGAGTTGCACCTTGCCCCTCACCGCCATCCACGCCGTAGATGTACTGATTACCGATTTGGCTGTCTTTCGCTTTCTGAATGGACAGCTGACGCTGACCGAATTGATGCCCAATGTGACGCTCGACGAAGTACGCGCCAAGACGACGGCCGCATTTGTCGAGCAGCTAGTATAATGAGTTATACTGGTTCCCATGCTCCGCGTGGGAACTCAGCATGGATGCGCGGCATCCGAGGTGTGGAGCGCCTGAGCTGGCATTCCACGCTCAGCGTGGAACGAGCAGTCCTATAGCAAGCCTGAAAAGAGAATTTGATATGATGTCTGATCAATCATCCCCGCCGCCGATAGAACCGCTGTCGCCGGAAGAAAAGGAGCAGTTTCTGGCGCGCGTGCGTTCCGAAGGGCGTTCGCTCACCTCGGAGGAACAATATGCAATCTTCGGACCCGCCCGCGAAGTCGTAAAGCCGACGCGCCTGCAAGAAGATGTCCAGGAGATGGATGCTGCGCCGCTCGATGCTACCAAACTTTCCCGCTTGGTGCAGAATTTTTTCCCCGAATTGACCGAGCCGGTGGCGTCGCCGCGGCTGGTCCAGGGCATTATCTTTGACTTTGACGATACATTGGCCTACCTGAATCGCCCGATCGAGGAGTTGATGGCTGCAGGGGCGCAGGCCGCCGAATCTTATATGCGCAGCACAGGCATGGAATTCCCGGATGATTTCTGGAAACAGATTGTCGAAGCGCGCCGCTTTGCCCAGGAGAAATCGGAAGAGGAACGCGAAGAGCATATCGCAGATGACGCTATGAGTTTTCTGCTGCAATTCTATGGCTATCCCGCCAGCCGGATGGATCTCGCTGTGCTGCACCGCGCCGTGGATATTTTTTATGCGCCAGAGATGAGTGCTTGGCGTTTGCATCCAGGTGCGTTGGACATGCTCAAGACGCTCCATGCCGAAAAATATAAATTGGCGATCATTGCCAATTATAACTGTGATCGCGTCTTTCAGCGCACCATCGATTACCTCGGCATCCGCCCCTATCTGGACGTTTGCTTGGCTAGCGGCAGTGTTGAATATCGCAAACCCGATGAGAAACTGTTTGCGATTGCATTGGAACGTTGGGAGCTGCTACCCTACGAGGTGGTGGTGGTGGGCGACAGCCTACGCCACGATATTCAAGGTGGGTTGACTCTGGGCGCGCTGACCGTGCAGACCGAGTTGTCCACAAGTTCCCAGGTGAGCTTTGACAATCAACAGCTTGCCAGCCAGGTGAAGGCGGATACCGTGGTCAGCGATTTGTTGCAACTGCCCGCGCTCATACAAGCGTGGGCACAGGCATAACCGGAATAAAACAAATGGATAGTGCGATGAGCGATGGCAGAACCAAGTCGATCACGGTCAGCCGGCAATACCCTGGCGCGCCGCTGGTGGGCGTGGGCGTGGTGGTCTTGAATGCGCAAGGCGATGTGCTATTGGTCAAGCGGGGGCGGCCCCCGCGCGCCGGTGAATGGTCGTTGCCCGGTGGCTTGATCGATCTGGGCGAACGCTTGCGCGATGCCGCGCAGCGCGAGGTACGCGAAGAGTGTGGTATTGAGATCACTGTCCAGGACTTTGTCGCCACCTTCGAGCCAATCCTGCGCGATGCGGCTGGCGAAATTGAGTATCACTACGTGATCATCGACTACTGGGCCACCCATCTGTCTGGGGAAGCCGTGGCCCAAGATGATGCCGCGGCTGTGGCTTGGCTGGCGATCACTGCACTGGAACCATTTCGTTTGCGCCATGATACGCTGAAAGTCATCCGCGATGCGCATGCCGCGTGGCAGGCTAGCGCGTGACCAACAGATCGTAGACCTCGGCTTGGCGTTCGATGGCGGCTTGGTGGCGCGTGTGATGCGCATGATTGGGCAAGTAGGTTTGGCCGGTGGTAGGCGGTAACTCGCTGAGTTGCTGGATGATGCCCAATTGTTGCAAGCCCAACAGGGCAATCCCACGGCTGGTGATCTCTTTTTCCAGCAGCGCCACAATTGGTTCGCCCAACACATCCGCCATGATCTGCAGCCAAGCCGGTGAACTCAACAGTCCGCCGCCGCTGGCGATGATTTGATGCTGTGTCCCGTGCATGTGCGGCTTGATGCGCCGGTAGATCAGCGAAAAGCGATAAGCGATGCTTTCCAAGGCCGCTTGCACCAAGTCGACAGGGCGCGTATTCAAGGTGAAGCCCACAATGCTGGCACGGGCATGATCGTTCCACCCAGGCGCGCGCTCGCCAGCGACAAAGGGCAAGATGGTCAATCCATGGGCGGCGGGGGCGCGCATGCCTAACTCTTTCTCCAACTGATCGATGGGCGGCAGTTGCAAACTTTCGCGCAGCCAAGCAAAGAGATTGCCACCTTCCGTCGTTGCCCCGCCCAATAGCCCCTGTGTGCTGGCCACGCGATAGAGCCAGAGGCCATCGGGTACTTGGGGCAGATTGGGGTCCACCACCACGCGCATGGCACCGGTTGTGCCAATCGTCAGGGCAATGCGCGTGGGCTGATCGCAACCGCTGCCCAAATTGGCCGCGGCGCCGTCGCCAATCGCGAGCACCCAAGGAATATCGCGCAGCGCGGGCCAGTGTTCGGCCCACGGCGATAATAGTTCTTGTAATGGTTGATCGACATCAGCCAGCGGTGAGAATTGCTCCTGATCAAGCCCGAGCGCGGCCAACCATTCCTGGTCCCAGGTCAACGAATGGCGATTGAGCAGCCCTGTCCACGAGGCGACGCTATAGCTGACGGCGCGCTTACCCAACAGCTTCCAATAAAGATATTCACCAAAGGACATCCAATAGGCGCTGCCCTTGCGCCAATTGGGATGCGTACGCGCCAGCCAACGAAAGCGCGCGGGTAGATAGGAGGTATGCAGCAATGCGCCCGTACGATCATGGGTCGCGCGCAAGCCGGCTGTGCCTAATTCGCTGCGCAGTTGATCGGCATCGGCGGCGTTGCGCGTATCGGCATAGATAAAGAGTGGAGTCACCGGTTCGCCGGCGTCGCTGACGCCCATCACATTGCTGACAAAGGTAGCACTGACCACCGCGCCAATCGACTGTGCACGATTGCCGGCGCGCTGCAACACCTGATCGATCACCGCGATTACCTGGTCAAAGAGGGCCGCGGGATCAAAGGTTGCACCGCCCTCTTGGGTGATGTCCAGATGGTTGGCCACTTGTGCAATGCAGTCGGGGACAGGGTGACCTGCGGCATCAAACAGCAGCGCGCGGGTGGAGGTGGTGCCAATGTCGAGGGCGAGAATGAGCGTTGCGTTCACGATTGCTCCATCGGTGGTTGACCGGCGGACAGGATGCAGCCTGCCCGCCGGTCAACTGGTCATAATTTAAGCCCGCTCATCACGACGCCGGAGATAAAGTAGCGCTGGGCAAAGGCAAAGAGTAGCAACACAGGGATCGACATGACCGCCGCCGCTGCCATCAGCAGATGGTCGCGCGGGTCGGTCGTCTCCAGCGGGATAAACTGGAAATAACGCATCCCAACCGCGGCCGTATACAGCCGTTCGCGGTTGAGGTAAATGAATGGGCCAAAGAAGTCGTTCCAATCATTCAGGAATTGCAGAATGGCGACCGTGGTCAACGCTGGCTTCATCAGCGGTACCAGAATGCGCCACAGAATCTGGAATGGATTGGCGCCGTCAATCGTCGCGGCCTCATCCAGGTCGCGCGGGAGGCTGAGCATAAATTGGCGCAGCATGAAGACCATAAAGGCGCTGCCGCCCAACCAAGCCCCGATGGTCAACGGCACATAAGTGTTGATCATCTTAAGGTTGAACCAAAGCAGATATTGGGGAATGAGCGTCACAGCCGAGGGAATCATCATCGTGCCCAACATCAGAATAAACCAGAGTTGCTTGCCCACAAACTCAAAGCGGGCAAAGGCATAGGCCGTCATCGTCCCTGTGATAATCGTCCCAGGAATGGTGATGAGGACAATGAAGAAGCTGTTGCCCAACCACCGGGCAAAGGGCGCTTTCTCAAAGACCTCGGCATAGTTGCCCCACTGCGGTACGTCCGGCAGAAAATGCAGGGTGTAGGAGCGCAACTCCTGCCAGGTTTGCAGAGAACTGGAAACCGTCCAAAAGAGCGGGAACGCAAAGGTCAGCCCCGTGATCGTCAACACGATATAGGTGATGAGCTTGACCGTCAGTTGCCGTTGGCGCACCGAATTAGTCAAGGATCGATCCATTTTTATCGGCTGTGGCGCCGCAACGGATTTGCTAGTGCTTGCCATATTAGTCCCCATAATAGAATACCCAACGTTTGGAGAGTTGCGTCTGGAAGATCGTCATGCCGACGATAATCAGGGCAAAGAACCAAGCGAGCGCGGCCGCATAGCCGATCTCGAAATAGTCGAACGCATTTTTCCAGATATGCAGCGCATAGAACCAAGTGGCAAACGCCGGACCGCCCCCTTCGGGCGTGAGCAAAAAGGCCGCGGCAAAGGTTTGCAACGCACCGATAATGCCCAGCACTGTGTTAAAAAAGATCGTCGGCGTAAGGAGGGGAATGGTGACATTGCGCACCCGTTGCCACGTATTGGCCCCATCGATAGAGGCCGCATCATAGAGTTCGGTGGGAATGCCCTGTAGCCCGGCCAGGAAGATGATCATCTGTGTGCCACCAATGCTGGTCCACAGCCGCATGATGATCAACGACGGGATGGCCATGCGCCGGTCGGAAAACCAACCGGGCGGATCGGCAATGCCAATCTCGCGTAGCATCTGGTTGACAATGCCAAAATCAGAATCCAGTAGCCATTTCCAGAGAATCACCGAGGCGACGAGGGGCACCAGCGAAGGCATAAAGAAGAGGGTGCGAAAAATCGACACCCCGCGCAACTTGCTGTCCAGCAAGATGGCTAAAAACATGGAACCCAAAATGCCCAACGGCACGCCGACACCCGCGAAATAGAAAGTGCGCCATAGCGATGACCAAAAGAGATCATCGGTCGTAAACATTTCGACATAATTGGCAACACCAATAAATTTGGCACTGCCGATAATCGTATAGTTGGTAAAGCTAAACCAGAGGGACGCCAAGCCTGGCCCGATAAAGAGGCCAAAAAAGCCAATGAGCCATGGCGTCAAAAAGAGATAGCCATATAAATTTTGGCGACGCCGCTCATTGGAACGGCGCTGTTTGCTGGGGGGCGCTTTGCTTATTTGTGTAATGGTTGCCACGCTTGACTCCTACTACGAAACTGCCCAATCAGTAGTAAAGACTTTAGCCTTTCCCGATATCGGATAAAGACTGAGGCGCTTGCAAAGCAATAAGGATCCAGCGCTTGCCCAACAAAATCATGCGTAGGGGCGGCCGCGCAGCCGCCCCGCGTTTGGCTCGCTGCGAACGGGCGGCGGCAAGCCGCCCCTACTGCATACTTTATTCTTTGCAATGGCCTAAA
>DAOTTR010000627.1:0-1983 GCA_034437715.1 Caldilineaceae bacterium | reverse complement strand
CACAAAGGCATCGCGCACCGGCACCGTGACATTGACCTCAATTGTGTGGCCGGCGCCGCTGAAGGTCAGCGTTTGGTTGTTGCGGTCTCTAAAGGGATCAGTGACGATCTGGGCTACGAACTCCTGCTGCGCCGGGTTGCTCACTGGACCGTCGGATTCGTAGACTTTGAGGCGAGTTTCACCACAAATAGTGCGGGTAATCGGGAAACCAAAGGTGTTCGGGCCACGCTGCTGACCAGTGGGCATGTCGGCGCTGCCGCCGCCGGTCGTCCACAGCCAAACATTTTCGTTCTTGGTTTGATTGTCGGTAGCCAGCGTGATGAATGGCTCGATGCCCGACCCGCCATCAGTTCCAGCGGTCTGGACGCGCAGCCAATTGATCGTGATCGTGTTGCAGCGGTCAATGTGATCCCACACCACGAGCGAACGGTTGTTATTACTGACCGCGCTATCCGGTGCCGTGAAGCCGCGCAGGAAATATTGGCCGGCGGCGATGGCACTGGTCTCGGCCACCCGCGCTGTGCCCGCGGGCAATCCATAGAGGCGGATATCGCCAGTAGAAAATTCGACCGCCGATGGTCCGACCAAGCCAGACAAGAAATAGCTGTCCTGGCGATCCACACGGCTGGGGTTGAGGCTGTGGAAACGCGCCTTGAAGGGGGCAACAAAGCCACTCTGGGGTGCTTCGGCCACCACCGGGTCGAAGGTCCAGCCGCTGGCCGCGGTATTTGGTAAACGCACCTGCGCCGTGCTGCTCAGATTTAGCGCGCCTGCACCGGCATCACCCGCTACGGTGAGGTTGGTCTGCTGGAGTACCGTCTGGGTGCTGTTGAAGGTGGCTGGGTTGAAGGCCAGGGCATAGGGACTCAGAGGGCTCCCCGGCGAAACGCTGAGTTGGGCTGGCGTCGTCACCTGGAGGACGCCAGGTGCCACAGCTACATTCGCCACCACCGTCGTCGTGTAGATGACAGGCTGGCCCGGGCGTACAAAGCCATCGGCGTCGTTGCTTGCGGCATAGACGGCCAGCGGCGGCGCGTTGGCGACGTTGGGGTGATAGGGGCGATTCTGGTTGTCTACCCGGTTGGCCGGGTTGGCATCCAGCGCCAGTTGCCGCTCGGCCTGGTCCGTCAGGCCATCGGCATCGCCATCGGCCTGGTTGGGGTTGGACGAGACACGCTGCAGAATGTTGCTGGCGCCGTTGATCATGACTTCCCAGCCACCCTCAAAGGTGTTGGTGGGGGCGCCGTTGGCATCATACGTTTGATGCCAGAGTTCTTGGCCGTCGCGCAGGCCATCGTTGTCGCTGTCGGCTACGCCGGCGTTGGTGCCGAATTCCATCTCCTGCTTGTCGGTTAGCCCATCGCCGTCGCTATCGCGCAGGATCGGCGAAAGGGCAATGCCGGCCTGGCGGCGTTCCAATTCAAAACTATCGGTCAAACCGTCCCCGTCGGCATCGGGCAGAGCATCATTCGGATCGAGGCCATGCCGGACGTTGACCAGCAGGCCATCACCGTCGGCGTCGGCCAGCGTCGGGAAGCGATTGTCCCAGGCCAGCGCCAGCCCGCCGCCGCGATTGGTCAAGCTCATAAAGCCGTCGAGCGTGGCGGGGAAGACATCAAACTTGAGGTCATGAATGGGCGTTGAATTGGAGCCCACCAGCCCATCCTTGCGCACGTAGCAGACGGGGACGATCAGAATGAGCCAACACTCGTAGCCTGGCACGGCATAGCCCATGTTCAGGTGAAAGGGCGCCGTTTTGTTGAGCCCAGCCTGCAAAGTGAGGCCGCCGAGCGGGGTGGGGTTGTCGGCCTTTTGGCCGCGATACATCGGCGTCAGGACGAACTTGTGATCCTCGCGCACCCCTTGCCACTCGTTCGCCATCTGGCCGCCCTCCACGGTCAGCGGGACAGCGTTCTGCGTCAGCGAATAGCGGAAGGTGCTCTGGCGCAAATTGTTGGGCGAATAGAGGTAGAGATAGAGGAA
>DAOTTR010000626.1:0-4293 GCA_034437715.1 Caldilineaceae bacterium | reverse complement strand
AAAGGATCGTGCAAATAAAGTACGCTGCGCTTCAAATCCAAGCCAGTAACAAGTACGACATGGTCAGTTTCTTCACCACCCCAATATTTCCATCCACCAGTAGTAACCGAAACAAGAATGGGCAGACCTGATTCCAGATAATCCTGGAGCGCTTCAACCTGACCATCTATAATCGAAACCGCCAATCCCAGCGATTTTAGAAGGCGGATATTACGAAATGGTATTCCAAAAGGTTGTGCCCGCAACAATTTATAGAGCGATCATACCGGATCGGCACTTGAAGATAATCCAAAACCATAGCAGCACAGGCGACTAAACAATCAGATTCGCGCTGCTGGCGTCGATGTGGAATATTCAACAATAGCATTGGCGCGCTTTTGGATTTCTTGAATTCTTTTTTTGGAAAGTACGCAGACTTTGCGCGTCTCTGCCTCTACGTCAATTGTTCCCATCATGGCCAGTGTACCTAAGCGTGGCAAGCGAAACCGGATTGTAAACTGCCACACGGGTTGTTCCAATGGCACAAACACAGGCTCGGTAGCGCTAAAGGCGATACCAACATGTAGCGTCAAATACTTATCAGCGACACGACGAGCTTCGAGCGCCGATACAGATATTTCTGTTAGATGATGAGGAGTACGTGTAGCAGGCGCTAGATTCAGTTTTGTTTGCATAGTAATGGTCCTCGCAAAATATCGGTCTGCCTTCATAGTACACCTTGCTCAGTGCTTCGTCAAACATAACCCTGCTTTTGCTATTATTCTTGCCCAAAAGCTAACTTTGGGGGGATTGACCCGCCGCCCCATCTGTGATAGACTGGACAAAATTTCATACAGAGAAAACCATAGGTTAATTTTATGTCTCATTTCTGTTCGCTTATTACCATCGAATATCCGGTTATTGCCATGGCAATGACCATGCCCTTCAGGTGCGCAATGTGATCGATGGGAGGAAGCCTCTGCGTTTCTCGTAACCCGGCCACAGGCGCACAGCCTGTGGTTTTTTGTTTGTTTTGCCCAGCCACAGGCCCAGCGCCGGTGGCTTTTTTTATTTTTCGCTCATCAGTGCATTCAATCAAAAGGAAGGTCAGTATGGCTGCAATCACAGTGCGCAATCTCAATAAAACATTCCAGACCAAACGCAAAGCCGCCGGTCTCCAGGGCAGTTTACGCGCGCTTTGGAAGCCAGAATGGCAGGTGGCGGAAGCCGTGCGCGACATCTCCTTTGCCATGGAAGAGGGGGAGTTGCTCGGCTTTATTGGGCCCAACGGCGCCGGCAAATCGACCACAATTAAGATCCTGACCGGCATTTTGCACCCTACTGGCGGCGAAGTGTCGGTGCTAGTACACTTGGGGAAATAACCATACTATTCTCCGGTGAATCAGTAGTGAATCAGTAGGACAGTGAGACAGTACAAACACTGTTCTACTGTCCTACTGATTCACTGTCTTACTTACGCCCAAGCGTACTAGATTGATTGAATGAGTTCATTGGTTGCCTTTCTGAGAAGATTGTTCTTACTACAGAGGATTACGTTGTGTTAAGAATGTGTAGCGAACCCATTATACTGTCGACTGGATTGCAAGTAAAATAGCAGATCAGCCTGTGTACTCTCCTCTGGATCACAGCGGCCCGACTTCGCTAAGAAGTCGGGCCGCGCTATTGACTTGGGGGCGTTATGCAGTTGGAAGCGCTGCCCGAGATGGCAGCAGGCCGACAGGATGTCGGCGTTCCCAGGGAACTGCATAACGCCTATACTTACTTACAACGCCGAGTTCACCAAAGGGTGGGCAAAATGCCTTGCGGGTCCCAGCGCGCCTTTAATTGCTGCATGAGGGCGAGGCTGGTTGGCTGGTAGCCGCGCGCATCGAGTTGATCGGCAAGCGCGGTGGGGGTTTGCATGAGTAGCGCATAGCCTTGTAAGGCCAACGCTGGTTGGCGCAAGGTGGTTAGCCACTGCTTGGCTTCTGTGACTTCAGTCGGTGTCATGGTGGCATAACTCATGCCGTGGGCAAGATCGAGGAACCAGTGCGTCTCTGCTAGCGCGCCGACTTTGCCCATATACTCGGCAAGCTGTTTGGCGGGTACGGCGCTGCGCACGAGCAGTTGCTCGGCTGTCACGCCGCTGACAAAATCGGACCAGAGCGCGGTACTGCTTTTTTGCAGCGTGATTGGTTTGGGCGCATTGGTGGTGCTCAACTGGGCGATGATTTCGGCCATTTCGCTCTCAACATCTTCGGCCACACCTTCGGCAGTGATGACGAGGGTGTAGGGCGCGTCCATCCCTGTCATAGCGCTGGGACAGAGCACAATGCCGGATGAAACCAGCAAATAGGGCAACAAGGTCTTGGCCCAGGTCAACCCTTGTTGCATGTCGGTGACAGGTAGGCCCAAGCTCTGTTGGGCGCGCGGTTTGGGGATGAGCTTGAGCGTGGCATCGGCCAGCATACCCAGCGTGCCCTGGGCGCCGACAAAGAGCTTGGTTAGATCATACCCCGCCACATTTTTGACCACAACGCGGCCCGCCTGGATCACGCGGCCATCGGCCAGGGCCACCGTGGTGCTGAGCAGGTTGTCGCGCACGCCGCCATAGCGCATGCGCAGCGGCGCGTTGACGTTGCTGGCAATCAGCCCGCCTATCGTCGCGCTGGGCCAAGGCGTGACCAAGGCAGTTTGCAGCTGGTGTTCGGCCAGAAAAGCATGTAGTTCAGTCAGCGTTGTGCCCGTACCCACTGTGACATAGAGATCGTCGGGTGCAAAGGTGTGGATGCCCGTTAGGTTTTCGGTAGAGAGTTGATAAACGCCATCTGTCGTTGGCTGGCGCGTAATGCGCACGCGTTGGCGCGCGGCAGAAAGTGCGGCCAGTCCAGCGGCGGCTTCTGTCGCGGTGTGGGGGGCGAACCGGGTGGGCGTGGGTGTGATCGGGTTTTCATACATCGGCGCGGGCAACACATCTGGGAAAATTTTGCCAGGATTGAGCAGCGTGTGGGGATCAAAAATTGCCTTGAGATCGAGCATGGCCGCCAGTTCTGCACCGCTGTACATGGCCGGCATATAGCGGCGTTTTTCAATGCCCACACCATGCTCGCCGGTGATGCTGCCACCCCGTTCGATGCAGAGTTCAATAATTTGATCACAGGCGGCAAAGACACGCCCCATCAATGCTTCGTCGCGTGCATCGCACAGGATCAGGGGGTGCAGGTTGCCATCGCCGGCATGAAAAACATGGCCCGTGATCAAGCCGTGTTGATCGCACACCGCGTTGACCGCCGCCAGCATGTCGGCCAGACGGCTGCGTGGCACGGTGACATCTACCAGATAAAAACTGGGCGACAGACGCGACATGGCGCCGGCGGCGCTCTTGCGGCCATACCAAATGCGTTGGCGTTCTTCCTCGCTCTGGGCAATGCGCAAACTGTGGCCGCCGTGCTGTGTGAGCAGATCGGCCACCTCTTCCATCTGCCCATCCAGGCTGGCCGGATAGCCATCCACCTCCACAATCAGCCCGGACTCGGCTTCGACCGGCAAGCCCGCGCCCGAGTAATCTTCGATCATCCGCATAATCTTTTGGTCCATCATCTCTAGGGTGGCGGGTACCAAGCCCGCGGCAATCAACGCCGACACGGCGCGGCCACCCTGTTCGATAGAATCAAACGCCACCATAAGCGTTTTTACCCCGGGTGGGTTGCGCAGCACACGCAGAAATGCTTTGGTCACAATCCCCAAAGTGCCTTCGCTGCCTACCAGAATGCCGCAGAGATCATATTCGGGATAGTCCAGCGCTGGACCGCCTAATTGAACCACGTCACCATTGACCAGCACGGTTTCCAGCCCTGTTACATAATTGGTCGTCACACCATACTTAAAGCAGTGGGGCCCGCCCGAATTTTCGCCAATATTGCCGCCCAAAACAGAGGAGCGTTGGCTAGATGGATCGGGAGGAAAGTACATGCCGCGGCGCTTGGCCTCGCCATCCAACACCAAGTTGACCACGCCCGCTTCGACAATTACACTGCGTCCGGCCACGTCAAAGTCCAGAATATGATTCATGCGCGCGAACTCGACAATAATGCCGCCATGTTCGGCCACGGCACCGCCCGAAAGCCCCGTGCCTGCGCCGCGCGCCACCAGCGGAATGCCTTGTTCGCTGGCCCAGCGCAGCAGGCGACTCACATCGGCGGTGGACTCGGGATAGAAGACGCCATCTGGTTTGCCGCGGTCAAAGCCAGCGTCTACTTCATAGGTGATCAGTTCGACGGCGTCGGTTGCCAGTTGGCGTTTGTTAAAGAGCTT
>DAOTTR010000625.1:0-38974 GCA_034437715.1 Caldilineaceae bacterium | reverse complement strand
TAACCCAAGTTGTGACCTTGAAATACTGCGCGTAATCATCGATTTTTTGAACTGACCAGCGTGTGTTTCGATTATGTTGCATTGATGATTTGAAGCAAAAATGGCAAGCTACATGCCATTTAGGCGCTTTCAAAGCAATAAGTATGCAGTAGGGGCGGCTTGCCGCCGCCCGTTCGCAGCGAGCCAAACGCGGGGCGGCTGCAAGCCGCCCCTACGCATGATTTTGTTGGGCAAGCGCTGGATACTTATTTCTTTGAAATTGCCTTAGCGTTTCTTGGTAATTTACCTTTGTAGCCACAGGCAGAAAATGATCGGTCAATCACTCGGCAAATACAAAATTGAAGGCTTGCTTGGCGAGGGCGGCATGGGTGCCGTCTATCTGGCGCGCGATCGCGATCTCCACCGGCCGGTGGCGCTGAAGGTGATGCATCCCGCCTTTGCCCAGCAACCGACCTTCCGCGCCCGTTTTCAGCAGGAAGCGCGGGCAGCCGCGCGGTTGGATCACCCCGGCATTGTCAAGGTCTATGATCTTGGTCAGACAGAGACGCTGCTCTATATTGTCATGGAATATGTGGATGGTCCCACCTTGCAAGTCAAATTGGCCGAGTTGCAACACCAGGGCCGCCAGCTGTCGCTGGCCGAAGCCTTGCGTTTGTGTGGACAGTTGGCGGCGGCCATGAACTATGTCCATGCCCAGGGCGTGCTCCATCGCGACCTCAAACCGGATAATATTTTGCTTAAGGCGAATCCGCAAGCTTCGCCGGCTGCTCTGCTGCCCTATCAACCGGTGATCACGGATCTGGGTCTGGCCAAGTTGCAGGAGGGAGGGCTGATGACCATGACGGGGATGCAGGTGGCCGGCACCCCCGCCTATATGTCCCCGGAACAGGCGCAAGGCCAACTGGTTGACGCGCGCAGCGATGTCTATGCCTTGGGCTTGATTCTGTATGAACTGACGGTAGGACAGCCGCCTTTTCCCATTAAAAGCTTGACGGATGCGGTTCACTATCATGTCTTTCGTGCGCCGCCGCCGCCGCGTTCCTTGCAGCCCGATCTGCCGGCGGCAGTGGAAAAGGTGATCCTCACGGCGTTGGCCAAAGAGCCGCGCGACCGCTATCCCACCGCCGGTGCCTTTGCCCAGGCCCTCGCCGCCCTGTCATCTGCCCTGTTGGCAACAGACAAAAATGCTTCCGCCTATCCACCGACGCTTCCGTATCTGCCTGAGCCGCCGCGCCCACTCCGGTCAAGGTGGCTTTCGCTCGGCTTGGTGGCGACACTGGCGCTTTTGGTCGTCATTGCAGCTTTGCTCTTTGCAAATCGCGGCGGCAGTGGCAACCCGGCTCTGCCGGCGACAGCCATCGGTGTGGCCGAGGGTGCTGTGGCTACAGACACGCCTACGCAGCCATCCGCTACCGTCGATAGCAGCCAAAATGCGGTTGTGGTTGCCACGCCTACGCTTGTGCTAGCAACACCAGTTGACACAGCTACGGCAAGTGTGCCAATGCTGACGCCAATGCCAACCTCCCAGCCCACATCGCTGCCCACATCGCTGCCTATTCCCATGGCAACTGCGCCGCCAACCGCGCCGCCAGCGCCAACAAGTACCTCTTTGCCACCCGTCTTGGCCGCGCCCTTTGCCCGCCCCGCCGCCAACGGGTTGCTGATCGCGTCACACGTTGGTGCCGACAGCGCTTCTGGGGTGATTGTGATTGATGGGCAAGCAGACGATTGGCAACGGCTCCAGGCGAACCTTGGCCTGCAGCCGAGCACGATGATCCAGGTCTACAACAATGGCAAGAGCAATGGCTGTGCTGCCCTTCACCCTGCTGGTGGGAGTGCCACTGATCTGGCTGGCATCGTGCGCTTTGCCTATGACGCCACCTATCTCTATGTCAGCTTCACCATTGAAGACGATGGCTTTGTCCCCAACCCTGATCCCATGTACCACTGGCGGGGCGATGCGCCGCAATTGTTGCTGGATATGCAGTTGGCCGACGATTTCTCTGTTGACAGCAACAATGGTGACGAATTTCAAGTTGATCTATTGCCGGGCCATACGGCGATTGGAGACGCGGCGACCGCGGCCTTTTGGCCGCTGGCACAGCAGGATGTCGTGCGCGTCTTTGCTGAAGCCCAAGTCGCGGCCAGCCCCATTACAACCGGCTACTTTTTAGAAGCTGCGCTGCCCTGGCAAAGTTTTGGCGGCTTCCAACCAGCTGCCGGTGTCACGTTGGGGATAGCACCGGGGGTTAGTGAGAATGACACCCCTACTGTTTTATTGCAGGAATGTATGTTGTCGGCTGCACCACAACGGCTTTGGGGTAAACCGAGCACCTGGGCGACGCTATTATTACAGTGACCGTAACGGTTCACCCTCGGCCATAGCCCCACGCCTTTAAGCTGGGGTGGACGGTGATTTTCCTTAATACACAATTGAAATTGATTGCAGGGCAAAAACATGCAAAATTTACTTGGTCAAACACTGGGCAAATATCGGATTGAACGCCTGCTAGGCGAAGGCGGCATGGGTGCCGTCTATCTGGCGCGCCACACTGCCTTGCAGACCGAGGTAGCGGTTAAAGTCATGCACCCCCAATATGCCCGCCAACCCAACTTTCGCCAACGCTTTTTGCAAGAGGCGCAGACGGCTGACAAACTTGACCATCCGGGCATTGTCAAGGTGCGGGATTTTGATGAGACGCAGGGCTTTTTGTACATTGTCATGGAATTCATCCCTGGCGAAAACTTGCACCAGTTGCTACATCGGCTCTCTACCCAAAAACGCTGGCTGCCGTTGGCAGAAGCTGTTTCCCTGGTGCGTCAGGTGGCATTGGCGCTTGATTATGCCCATCGGCAAGGTGTGCTCCATCGCGATATCAAGCCGGCCAATATTATGCTCAAGGTCGATGGCGAGCAGCGGGGACGTTTGCAGCCTGTCATCACCGATTTAGGGTTGGCTAAATTGAAAGATGGCGGCCTTTCAACCCAAGCCGACATGATGTTGGGCACACCGGCCTATATGTCGCCCGAACAGGCGCAAGGCTATCCGGTCGATCTACGAAGTGATATCTATTCACTGGGCATTCTCTTGTATGAGTTGACCGTCGGACAGCGCCCCTTTCCCATCAATTCGCTGACCGAGGCGATTCGTTATCACGCACGCGAACAGCCGCCCCGCCCCCGCACATTGCGCCCTGATCTGCCGGAGACGCTAGAACAGATCATTTTGCGCGCCATTGAAAAAGAGCCGGGCCGCCGTTTTTCATCGACTGCGGCGTTGGCGCAAGCGTTGACTGCCCTCCCCCTGGATGGTATGCCCGCCACTGCACCGCCCACTGCGTTGGGAGGCCCGCTTAGCCTGGTGACGCAAGTGCAGGAGAGCATTGTGGCGCAACGGGGTGCTTCGGTCTTGCAGGAATTTCAGCGCTTGACGGCGATTGAGCGCGCGGCGGTTGACCAATTGCAAATCATGGCCCCCGACGGTTCAACACGCCTGCTTTCTGTGCGTACGCCACAAATCACCGTCGGTCGTGATGCGGACAACGCACTTGCCCTCCAGGATAACAAAGTTTCGCGCCACCATCTGCGTATCGACTATGACGGCCGCCAATACCTGATCACCGATCTACAAAGTTCAAATGGCACGTTGCTGGATGGGCAACCCTTGCCGCCCAATGTCCCCACGCGTTGGGCGGCCAATCAAGCCGTGCAGATCGGCAAATATTATCTGCGTCAGGTACAACCCCAATCCCCCCAAACCGCGGCAACGCAACAATATGCCGATGTCAACCGGCGCGACACAGCCGGCGGCGCGACCGAGATGATGTTGCCGTCGCTCCCGCCGCCAGCGCAACGGCTGCGTATCCCTTTCTGGGCGACTGCCCTGCTCCTCCTCTTGCTGGCCGGTGGTGGCTTTGGCGGTTGGCAACTCTATCGTCACCCGGAATGGTGGCAAGATGGTGGGCCGACCGCGGGGGGCGGACCCATGCCAACCGCGACCGCCACGGTCGTAACGGCGATGCCGTTGCCACCATTGGTGACAGACACCGCAACGGCCTTGCCGCCTACGGATACGCCGCAACCGTCTACGGCTACACCCGCGCAGCCGACGGCAACCGTGACGCCACTGCCAACCCATTCACCAACGGCTCCGTTTACCCCGGCAGATACGCCAACGCCATTACTGCCAACTTCGACGCCGGTTATCTTAACCGACACGCCAACGCGCCTGCCGACCTCGACCCCGCTCCCGCCAACCGATACACCAGTGCCGCCAACCAATACGCCCGTGCCGCCGACCTCGACCCCGCTCCCGCCAACCGATACACCAGTGCCGCCGACCCCGACCCTGCCGGCCGACCCTGGGGATCCTGGTGGGGCAGTGCGTTTCCGGGCAGAAGTGCAACTTGTTTGTACGGGGGAACGGGGCTACACCTGGTTTACCGGCAAGGTTTTTGTCAACGGCCAACCGGCCAATGGCTATACGGTGGCCTGGTACTCGCGCCGTGGCAGCGATACCTATCGCGTCTTCGCTGGCCCACACGCAGAGCGCCCCGGTTGGCTGGCTGGCTTCTATGAGCATTTGGGCCAAACTGATAAATTTGTGGTGCGCGCTTGGCGCGCTTTTATTGAGGATGCCAATGGCAACCCGATCTCTGACTTTGCCGACTGGGACAGCGATGGCCCCGACGGTCCATGTAATAAAGCAATTATCAATTTTTACGGTTGAGGATAACCGCCAATCGTCTAACCCTGGCGTCTAACCCTGGCGTCTAATCCTGGCGTCTAACCCTGGCGTCTAACCCTGGCGGATCACGCCGTGATCTATCGATTCGCTGGTTGAACGGAAGCAGCAACAATGTCAATACCAGATAAACCGAACCCGTTAATTGATGCGTATAACCACGGAGCCCGTGAGGATTCGCCGGTGCGCGCCATAGACGAGCAGACGCCGCGCGTCGCTGGCGGTGGTCGCTATCAACTCCACCACCGCCTGGGGGCAGGCCGTTTGGGGGATGTTTACAAGGGGGTGGATACAAAGCTCGATCGCCAGGTAGCGGTCAAGTTGATCAAGCCCGAAATTGCCGCAAAAGCTGAAGTGGCCAGCCGCTTTGCGCCAACCGTGCGCGCGCTGGGTCGTGTGACTCATCTAGGGCTATTACATATTGTGGACTTTGGTCAGGATGAAGAAGGCTTGTATACAGTAACCGAGTTGATCGAAGGACCGTCATTGGCTTTCTTATTTGAAGAGATGCGTACCCATAGCCAGTGGCTAGCGCTCGCTGAAGCGTTGGATTTGGTGCGCCTGGTTGCGCAAGCTGCCGACGCCCTCTATAGCCAGACAAATCAAGCGTTGCGGATCATGCCAGAAAAAATTAAATTTCGGGGTATGGCCGGTTATGCTTTGCCAGCAGAGATCAGCCCTATGCAACCGGTGATCACCGACTTATGCCTGGACCCACTGCTGCGCATGAATCTCTTGGTGCAATTGCTTGCCAATTCGCCGACGCTGCCCTATTTTGCGCCAGAGGAAATCTTGGGCGATGGCACCGATATTCGCAGTACGGTGTATGGGTTGGGTGTATTGGCGTTCGAATTGGTTACGGGGCGTCCGCTCTTCGCCGCGCAGACGATCGGTGAAGCCGTGGACATGCATCTGAATCGTGGCTTACCTTCGCCACAATTGCTACAACCTGCCCTACCAACTGCACTAGCTGCGCTGATCACAAAAGCGCTGGCAAGGAAACCTGTGGAGCGTCCCCCCGTGCCGCGTGCCTTTTTGGACGAGTTGAATTCAATTTCGATCACACTGGCAGCCGAGGCCATTCCCCCAACAGCGATAGGCGGCGCGATTAACTTGCATGCGCTATGTGAACAGGGCAAAGTTGCTTATGCGGCGGTCGGCGTCCTGCTGCCAGCCAACGTTGTATCCCAACCGGCACCGCCGCCGCTGGCTGCACAAATGCCGGAAAAACGGCGCGGCATCCAACTTGTTGCGCCTGACGGCACGGAGACCTTCGTGCATCTGTCAAAGGCAGTCATTACTGTGGGGCGGGCACCGGATAATGATTTGGTGATTGATCATCCGCGCGTTTCCCGTAAACATGCGCGCATTGAGGCCACGGGTGGCGATTACCGCATTCATGACTTGAAGAGCGGCAATGGCACCTATGTCGATGAGCAGCGGGTGCCGCCGGAAGGCGTTTTGGCCTGGCCGGCGGCTGCCCAGGTTCGCATTGGGGATCATGTGCTTCTATTCCACACCGAGGTCGAGCCTTTGGCGCTTCAGCTGGTAGCGGCTCTGCCCCCGCCACCCGCCTTGATCCAGATTCAAAACTTAGGTATTACGATTGAACGTTCGCGTTTGTCGGTGAGCGGGGATGGGGCAAGTGCGGCGTTTTATCTGCCACAGAGTGCCGTTGTGGTCGATCCAGGCGCACAGACAACTATATCTGTCGTGCTTTTGAATCTGCAGACTACGGCGACCACCTTTGCAATCGCAGTCAAAGGTCCGCCACTGCCTTGGGTTACGGTGAATCCTACTGTGTATGAATTGCAAGGCAACGAGCAGCATGTGGCGACCATCGAAATCACCCCGCCACGGGTGCGCCAAAGCCGCGCCGGTACGTATTCTCTCCAGCTAGAGGTCACTGACCGGCAGCAACCGGCACAGGTAGCCGCGGCTGAGGTCAAACTAAAAGTGAAGCCATTTACCGACTTCCATGTTGAATGGCCGTCACCGCAGACACAGGTGGGCGATCCCTTGCCGGTGCGCATCGAAAATCGTGGCAATACACCTCAAAGCTTTAAGGTAATGTGGTGGGAAGAGGGTGGGCAGGATCTTCTCTTTGAACCGGCTGAAGCCAAACTTGATCTGTTGCCCGGTGAAACAAAGGCAGTACAGACGGTTGCTGTATTGCGTACACAGCGTTGGTTGGGGGCAACCAAAGCTCACAAAATCAAAATCCAAATTAGCGCCCCCGGTCGGACACAACCCTGGGATGGCGTTCTGCTAAGCCGGGGACGCATTCGCATGGGGTAAGACCGGTCGGATCAATGACCATTACGTGACAACCATCCAGTAATTATAGCAAAGAATACAGTGAATAAAGTATGGACGGATCGCAACCTTTTCAACCAGCTGGCCCTGGGTTTGACCACCTGCAAATTGAGGCACCCGGACGCGCCCGGGTGGTGAAACCGGTGCCGAGCCAAAGTTTTACCATCGGGCGCGACAAGAAAAATATAGTACCGATCGAAGATGAACACGCATCGCGTCAGCATGTCCGCATTGATTTTGACGGCGTCAACTACAAAATTACTGATCTGAAAAGTAGAAATCGGACCTTTTTGGATAATAGCGCATTGCTGCCGGGGCAACCCCAAGTCTGGCATCCTGATAAAGAGCTACGCGTGGGTGATCATCGGTTTCGGCTCGTTTCCGACCAAACAGCAACAAAGATTCCGGAGCAGAAAAAGCCGCTGGAGCCGCCGGTCGCGCCTCCCCAAACGGCGATTGCAAAGGCACAGACCAAAGCAGATAATGTGCAATTGGAGGTGTCGCCAACAGAAATTACCACCACGCCTGGGCTGCCGACCACACTGCAGGTTACTGTCACGAATTTGAGCGAAAAAGTGGTGCATTACACGCTGCGGCTGGCTGAGGTTCCCCCAGAGTGGGTGAAGGTTTCGCCCAAGGCCGCGGTGGAGCTGAACCCAAAGGGCAGTACTACGGTGACGATCCTGGTGCAGCCTGTCGCCTCGATCAAAACCAAGGCGGGTCGTTTTCGCTTCTATGTTGAAGCCCAAAGTCGCAGTAAAGCGGATCAGGTGCTCAAGGTCAAGGGCGCTTTGATCATTGGTGCCTTTGGCGATTTTAAGAGTGAACTGCGCCAGAATAAGGCCGTAGTCGGCGCACCACTGCGCATCTTGGTCAAAAATAACAGCAACCAGCCCAATCAATTTACGCTCTCTTGTTGGGACGAAGCCAATGAACTGCACTTTTCAATACCGAAAAAGAGTGTCGAGACACCCGCCGGCGGTAATATCACCCTCGATTTTACGGCCCAACTCCGACGGCGGCGTTGGATTGGCGGGCTAAAGCCTCATACGTTTCAGGCCAAGATTAGTGCCCTGGGTGGTAAGGAGGAAATCCACCGCGGCACCTTTGAAAGTCGCGGGCTTATTCCTCCGTGGCTTCCACCGTTGCTTGTCATCGTGCTTGTCGCTGTTGCTGGTCTTGCCAACATGATGTACACCAATCATCAAAATCGGATTGCTACCCAGACGGCAGTGGCAATTGCTGCAACCGGCACTGCTGTGGCTCAGCTCAATGCTACCGCGACCGCCGCCGTAGTGACGGCGACCGCGACCGCCGAAGCACTGGCCGCAACACAGACTGCGCAGGCCAATGCGACCGCGACCCAAGCAGCAGCAGAGACGGCTACGGCAGTCTGGCTGGCCGAGGATAGCGATAAAGATGGGCTGATCAATCAGCGAGAATTGGAATTGAACACCTTGCCGAACAGTGATGACACCGATGGCGATGGCTTGCGTGACGGAGATGAGGTGAATCGATACCGCACAGATCCTTTGGATGATGATTCGGATGGTGATGGCCTTAAAGATGGAGCGGAAGTCGAGCGCGGTTCAAACCCACTCAATAGAGATACTGATGGTGATAACGACCCGGATAATACGGACCCTGATGCGATTCGTCTGCCGACGCCGACGCCCAATCTTGCGGCAACCGCGGCTGTCGTTGCGCAAATGACAGCCGAATTTCGCACCGAGGAAGCGATCAAGACGGCTGCCCAAGATGCCAAAGAGGGGAACGCAACCGCTACCCAAGAAGCTAAAGACGCAACTGCAACGGCTGAAAAGCGTATGCAAGAGACCGAAGTAGCCCGCCAACAGGCGGATAAAGATGCGCGCGCCACGGCAGAGGCCGCGGCGACAGCCACGACTGCCGCGCAACAGACGGCTGCTGCTATCCCCGTGCCAACACCAACGCCCCGCTTAATTGGCATGAACTTGCATCTCTATTGCCAGAACCACGGCTATGCTAATGCTGTGGTCGATGGGGCAACGGTCTATAGTTGGCGCTGTGCGCAAGCGGACGGCACCATGAGTGAATACTTGGCAGATATTCATTATGATGCCCTCTGCCGTGAGCAACACGGTGCCGGCAGTGCATCTATGTTTACTGATTACAATGATTTCAAATCGTGGGCATGTATCGTTCCATAGCAGGGTAAGCAGGGTGTATTTGAATTTGAGGGTAAATTTTAGAACGCGCGCGCAACGTGTGCCGGGGACGAGCGACAACTACAGGGGTTTGACAAACTGCACCCCGCTCGTCCCCGGCACACTTCCCAAAAAGTGAAATGCACCCGGGCAAGCATACTTCATCTATACCGCAATCGCGCATCGATGATCATACATTAGCAGCGTAAATGCCTGTCGATTTTTATGATCTATGGCATTGCTCCGTATACCCATTGGATGCATAAGGGCTGTTTTAGCATGGCTGATCTCACCAGTAAGACCTTAAATGACCGTTACCAAATTGCTGACGCGCTTGGCGAAGGCGGCATGGGCAGCGTCTATAAAGCATACGACCCCAATTTGCAGCGCGCGGTTGCGGTCAAAGTCATGCATCGCCGTCTACAGAACAAGGGTGCTTTTGAAGATCGCTTTGTCCAAGAGGCGCGGACGATTGCCAAGTTGAGCCATCCAGGGATTGTTCAGGTCTTTGATTTTGGTCAAGCTGGTACATTGCTGTACATCGTCATGGAGTTTATTCCTGGCGAGAATTTGGAGCAGATGATCCGGCACCTGCGCAGTAAACGGCAGTGGATCACCTTAGCCGAAGCCATTGCTCTGATTCGGCAAATTGCCCAGGCATTGGACTATGCCCATCGCCAAAAAGTCTTCCATCGCGACATCAAGCCTGCCAACATTATGCTCAAGGCAGAGGCGCAGGATAGGTTGCCCTATCGTCCGGTGATCACGGATCTGGGCCTAGCAAAATTGGCCGAAGGCGGCCTGGAAACCCAAATTGGCCTAACGATGGGTACACCGGCCTATATGTCGCCGGAACAAGCGCTCGGGGGTGATGTCGATGCCCGTAGCGATATCTATTCACTGGGGATTCTCCTCTACGAGTTAACCGTTGGGCAATTGCCTTTTCCGATTAAAGGAATGACGGAGGCGCTCCGCTATCATGTGCATGAAGAACCGCCAGCGCCGCGCAGCCTCTATCCAACACTGCCGGCTACGATTGAGGCAATTATTTTGCAGGCATTGGCGAAAGCGCCGGATCAACGCTATGCCACCGCCGGCGAATTCGCACAAGCCCTGCTGGCACTACCGGCTGAAATGCTAACGGATACGATTCCACCCACGGCAATTGCCGGTGCCGGCACCTTACTCACGCAGTGGCAGGAAAGCCTGCTCGTTTTGCATGGCGAATCGATTGTCCCACAGCCCATTCAGCCGAATGGCCAGAAATTACAAATTGTGGTGCGCACACCGGACAATCAGGAGCATCCGGTCGGACTAGCTGGAACACGGTTGACCATTGGTCGTCACGCCGCTAATCTGCTACCCCTTGATGATCAACGGGCTTCCCGCTATCATGCTGTGTTGACGTATGAAGGCAACCAGGTCTGGGTGACCGATCTGGGGAGCACCAATGGCACGTTTCTGGGCAAGGAACAGTTACCGGCGAATGTGCGCACCCGCTGGGATGGCAAGGTTCCTTTACGAATTGGCAGCCACCACTTGATCTTGCAAGCGATTCAAGAACCACCGATTGTGGCAGCCGCGGCTGCCACAACCTATGAACCACCAAAATTCAAAGCTGCACCTGCTACGGGTTCACTGGTGGTGAGTACACCTACTGTTGATGTTACAGCTACGCCAGGCCAGGGTAGCCAACTATCATTCACTGTGCAAAATCAAGGTTCGGAACCGGAAACGGTGCAACTTGGCATCACCGGCATTCCGCAACCCTGGATCGTGGGGTCGTTGCCGGTTTTGCAGTTGGCACCGGGGATGCGCCAAACCGCCAGCCTCATCATTCAGCCGCCACGGACAGCCCAAACGCAGCCAGGGCACTATACGCTGCAACTGCTGGCTGGCAGTCAGCGCGTGCCCAATCAGCGGGTGAATACACAAGTGTTGTTGACCGTCACGCCCTATGTCCAGTTTCGCAGCATCCTGAGCAAACAAGCGATTGGCCGCGCCGAACAGCTTCAAGTGCAGGTGGAGAACCAAGGGAATGTACCGCAAACTTTTCAACTTGCCTTTAGTGATGATGGACAGGCATTAACCTTTACACCGCCACAACTTACCCTACAAGTAGCCAATGGCCAAAGCGCAACAGCACAGGCCCAGGTGAAACCAGTCCGCCGTGCGCTTGGCGGTCGGCCCAAAGCGCATACCGTCCATGTGCGCGTCACTGCCCCTGGTGGCTTGGCTGAAACTCACTATACCACCTATGTGAGCCGTCCCCTGATTCCAGTTGGCCTTTCGTTGTTCTTGCTGCTGCTCTTCGGCGCCATGCTTGGCGGCGCATGGTGGGTAGCCGCACAATTGCCTGATTTTGCGCGCGATCAAACTGCTGGTGGAACACCATCGATTGTTATGTCAATAACAGTGGATTCAGCCCCAATCGCAAACGTTCCCAGTGAGGAGGTAGTGGCCCAAGGGGTCGTTACTGATGCCCGTGCCGTGTCATCGGCAAGTGAAACTGTCGTAGTGGTCTCGGCGTCGCCAACCCAGGCGCTGCCGTCTACCCCAACACCGGCCCTTGCGCTGGCGGCAACGGAAACCGCGATCGCTCTACGTCTGGCCGCAGTCCAAGCCACGCAAACGGCCATTGTGGGGGATCTGCTAACCCGTGAGGCGAATGCCACGGCGACAGCGGCACAAGTGGCCAGGGAAATGGCTGCTACACTGGAACAACAGCGCGTAGCTAGCGAAGCAACGCGCATACAGCAGGAATCAGCGGCGGAAGCCGCCCGCCAACAAGCGCTACGCGCCGCCGCCGCGCTTGCCGCCACTGCCGCCGCCATACCAACGCCCATTCCACCACCACCGACGTTGACCCCGACGCCGGCACCGCCGGTTCGGCCTGATCTGGTAACTGGCTTTGAGGTATTTGGGCAATGGACCCGTGGCATTGAACCTTGGGGTACCTTTGTGCAATCGAGTGAACAAAAAGTGGCTGATACCTTTGCCGCGAAACTGGCCTATGATTTTTCATCTGCACAAACCAGCGATGATTATGTGGTTTTTTTGGGCAGACCCGCGCTTGCCATTCCCGGCCAGCCTAAAGGGGTACGCATGCAGGTCTTCGGCGATGGTTCAGGTAATTTTCTCAATATGTGGGTCCAAGACGGGGCCGGTGCCAAGTGGGCCTTTTCCTTTGGCAAGATCAATCACCAAGGCTGGCAAGCGCTGTCCGCACCCTTTGATCCGAATTTGGGTTGGCCTAATGGCCTTTTGCCGGATAGTTCTAAAGCCGAGCAGCCTACCTATCCACTCTCGCTGTATGCCTTTGTGCTTGATGGCGAGCCCCGTCAATTGCTTACTGGTGCTATCTACCTAGACGAACTAATCGCAACCGATGCGCCAGGGCATCCTATACTTGGCGGCAGTCAGCCGAGCGGTGGTGGGGCAACCACGCCAGCGGATCCCAATATTACCTGTAGTGTCGCACCATCGGCCATTACCGCGGGGCAAACGGCGACCTTGTCTTGGAATATTAGTGGCGTGAAAGAGATTTATTTTGAAGGGCGGGACGCCACTGGCACCCAACAGCTGCCGGTCAATCCGACGCAAACAACCAACTATACCTTGCGGGTTGTACGCGTAGACGGCAGTGAGACGACTTGTGTGATGACCGTGCAGGTGAATTGATCATGTATGCCGTAATAACTCAGGCACGCCATGTTGACTGTCGCCTTTCGGCAGGTAACTGGGGTTCGCCAGGAATTCAGGGGGTTGACAGCCTCGCGCCCGGGGGCACCCGAACCGAGGTCTGGTATCCAAAACTTTAGGCGCGGTTTCCGCTAGCAGCGGGAGCCCTTTGGGCGCGATTTTAACGGGTGGTTGGCGATGTCAACCCTCTGCGATCCGGTTGAGCCGTAACTGGAAATTCATTTTTATTGTAGGCTATTTTTGAGAGGAGTACTGATGATGCAACTTCGACCTAGTCATTCTCACCCCGATCGTGGCGATCAGGACAGGTGGCGTCTATATAACGGTTTCCGGTTGACTGCCTGGCTGCGTAGTTTGTTGTTGACCTTACTGTTCGCGTTTGTGGTGGGTACCCTGTCTCTCTCTGCACCCGTTCTCTTGGCCCAGAGTGCTGCGCCTTTCTTGGAAATTACGGGGATCAACATTGCTGATTTCCCCACCATAACCCTCACCGTTTATGGTGAGGGCATGGATGGCAGCCTCACCGCTGCTGCCATGACGATCATTGAGGATGGCGCGCCCCAAAGCGTTACGCAAAGTGAAACCGTGGTTTTGGGCAGTCAGACATTATTGGCGCTCGATTCTTCGGCCCAGATCATGGCTGATGAATCAGGCTACCCCGCGGCTATCCAGCGCGCTGTGCAAGATCTACTTGATAAAAAGTACCTGAGCGCCGACAAAGATTGGCTTGCTTTGATCACCTATGAGCATACGGCTACCACCGCCACCCCCACCGTTTTGGCGGCCTGGCAACAGGCAACACTACCCGCCGTTGTCGATGCCCTGGTCAATTATGCGCCGGCAAATCCCCAAAAGGTAACGCCGTTGTATGAATTGCTACGTTCTGCCATTGCCCAATTTGATACTACAACGACGCCGCCTAATCTGACCCGTTCGGTGGTTGTTTTTACCGATGGCTTTAATCCGCTCACGGCTACAGAAAGAGAAGATCTGTTCCGGCTGGCTTTGGAGCGACGGGTGCGAATTCATGCTGTACAACTGGGGGCGGTGCCGGACAGCGAGCAACAGTTGCGCAACCTGGCGCAAAATACGAATGGACAATATGCGCGCTTGACGCCTGATACGCCACAACTTGACGTATTGTGGCAGTCCATTCAAGCCACCCAGATCCAACGTATGCTCACCTATCGCACAACCAGACCGGGACCACAACAAGTAACCGTGCAGGCCAATGCCGCTGGTCGGGTGTTAGACGATCTGGCTAGCCTGCCTGCCGTTTCGGTTCGCCCTCCCCAACTCACGCTTACCCAGCCGACGGTTGCTGAACTGGAACGGATGCTGCCTGGTGGGCAACGGCCGCGCTTTGATACTCCCGTGACAGAGTTGACGCCCAAAAGTCTGGAACTGGGCGTAGCGATAACCTGGCCTGATGAGCACCCACGCCAGCTCAAAAGCGTCGAATATCTGATCGGCGATGAAGTTGTCATGCAAACATCTGAACCGTTTACACCAGTGGCGTTTCCCATGGAAACGTTTGATCAGGGTGATTATACGATTCGGGTGCGCGCCACCTGCGAACTCGGCCTCGTCAGCGAATATGCGATCAAGCCGCTGAGCATAAAAGTGGATCGCCTGCCGCCGCCAGAGCCGCCCCAGATTGCAATTGTCAAGCCTGATTTTGCCACCTTAGAAAAAATGTTACCCAATCAGCAACCGCTGCGCTTTGACACGCCAGTTGGGGAATTGGAGCCAAAATCAGTAGACATCGTCACGGAAATCGTCTGGCCCGACGGTCAACCGCGCGGGTTGCAAAGTATTGAATATCGCCTTGGCGATCAGCGCATTTTACAAACCGAGGAGCCATTTACAACCGTCTCGCTGCCCATCGAAAAATTGGCGCAAGGGGAGTATACCCTACAGGTGCAGGTAACTGACGAATTGGGGTTGGTTGGCGAAGCGGCCAAGCCGTTTTCCCTTGTGATCAACCGACCGGCTGCCCCCCAACCACCGACCGTCGCCATTGTCGCGCCCGACTTTACGACGCTGGAGCGTAAAGCTGCCGAGGGGCAACGGTTACGCCTAGATACGCCAGTTACTGAATTAGAACCCAAGGGATTGGATATTTCTATCAATGTTACCTGGCCGGATGACCAACGATACGGGTTGAAACGTGTCGAATATACGATTGGCGATCAAAGTGTCGTGCAGACAACCGCACCCTTTACGAATGTCGTTCTCCCAATTGAAGGTTTGGATCAAGCTGCGTACACCATCCATGTGCAAATTGTGGATGAATTTGACCAAACGGCTGAAGCAACGAAAGCATTGGCTGTGATCATCAACCGACCCTCCTCTGCCGCGGCTGGATTTCCCTACTGGTTGCTTGGTCTGCTGCTCGTTATCGCGCTGGCAGCGGTTTATCTTTGGTACGATCCGCAAACACGGCAACGGTTGGTTGCACAAGCGCCGGTGATCAGTGCCAAGGCGGCTGCATGGACACCCCATCTGCGCACTGCGTTGTCTACCGTGCAACCCGTGCTGCGCGGTAGCATTACCACTCTTAGACAGAGCACGCGCGCGCTGCTCGGTCGGTTTACCCAACGTAATGACCCCAATACTGGCACCCTGATCTGGGGCAATGCAAAAAATGAGGATGCAAACAATGAAGCTACGGTCGCTAAATTGACCTACCTGGAGGGCGGCGATCCGCCACAGGCGAATATTGACCTGCCGACCGGCAGTACACGCTTGGGGCGCGACCCATCGTTGGTCCACAAAGTGGTTGCGGATCGCCATGTTTCACGCTATCACTGTCGAATTACACAGGATGCACAAGGTGGATTTCACATCTGGGATGAAGGCAGCGCCAGCGGCACCTATGTGCAGGGTAAGCGGATTGAAATGAGTGGTCGCCAACTTCAGTCCGGCGATATCATCGGCATTGGGCCAGTGCGCTATCGGTTTGAATTACTGACGGCTGCGCCAAACGCGCCGACGCCGATCATGCCCCCAACCCCTGCCGGTAATGCCCATGATCTGTAACGATTATGACAACGCTAAATGCGTGTTGAATTCATTCAACACCTGCGACGGCAAAGGTGTTTAAACACGTTTGCTATCCCAGGCGCTGCATGAATGCAGCGCAGCAGGTGATGCAATTTAACGTTGGCGTACGATTCAGCCAGTTATCCAGTTATCCAGTTATACCGAGCAATACCATAGATGGTAAAGCGATATAGAGATGTACACGGGTAGTACAGAATCATCTATGCGCGATTGCTCTATACCGGAATGCTAGAAAATTCATCCATCGCATAGGAGTGCCTTATGAAATCAAAAACGCAAAGTAGGTTATCTTGGTGCGCCGTGCTACTGTGGCGTCGGCTCGAACCCCTAATCTTTTCTGCGGCATGGCGCTATGTTTTGTCGGGGGTCGTGGTGCTGAGCATGGTGAGCAGCTTTGCAATGGCGGGACAGTTGCACCTGCTGGCCCAACAACCGGAGCCGTTTCTCGAAGTAACCGGTGTCAATACCGATGCATTTCCAACCATGCAAATCACGGTGTCTGGTGAAGGATTGGCGGGGGGATTGGCCGACGCCCAGTTGACATTGTTGGAGGACGGTGTTGCACAAACCATTACCCAAAGTGACAATGTACAAACCGGCAGCCAATTGCTAATTGCGCTGGATTCTTCATCCAATATTATGGCACCGTATAAAGGCCCCATTGTGGATGCTGTCCAAGATCTTATCGATCAGCAAATTTTGCTGGTCGATAAAGATTGGCTGGCCTTTATCGCTTTTGATCACGCCGATGCTACAGTCAAACCAAGCGTGCTGCAGCCTTGGAACGCAAGCGATCATGGTGCGGTGGTCAATGGCCTTGTTACCTATGATCCGCCGAGCCCGAAGTCCATAACGCCACTCAACGAGTTGCTGCGTGCTGCGATTCAGTATTTTGATGAGGTGCCAGCGCAAAATCTTGCGCGTTCTATTGTCGTCTTTACAGACGGCTTTAACCCATTGACTGTGACGGAAAAAGAAGATATCTTCCGCGATGCCAGGGCACGACGGGTACATATTCACACGGTGCAGTTAGGGAGTACACCCAATGGGGAACAACATCTGCGCAATATTGCGCAAAATACGAATGGTCTTTTCACCAGATTGGATCGGGCGAATCCGCAACTCAACGAGCTTTGGCAGACGTTTCAACGTAGCCAGACCCAACAGGTGCTGACCTACCGCACCGCGCGGCCTGGGCCAAAACAAGTAACTGTGCAGGTCACCAATGGGGCGCGTCTGGTAGAAGCTACGGGATTGATTGCGCCATTCCCTGTCCTCCCACCACAAATGACCATTGTCAGCCCTGGCGCAACAACGCTCGAAAAAGTGCGCGAAGATGGGCAACCGCTGACCTATGACACACCAGTCAATGCCCTAGGCCCGAAGACGCTTGAACTCAGCGTGGAGGTTGCCTGGCCGGATGGGTATCCGCGCAATCTGCAACAAGTTGAATATGTGATTGGTGACAGAACCATTGTCCAGAGTACAGAGCCGTTGACAACGGTCGCCTTCCCCGTCGATACCTTTGATCAAGGGGAATATACGCTCCGTGTGCGCGGGAAGGATGAACTTGGTCTGGTGGGTGACTATACCATCCAACCGCTTAATATCCTTGTCAATCGCCCTGAACCACCTGATTTAGAAGCAACAACGATAGCCGTCGCGATCAATGCCGAGGCGACGACGGCTGCTTTGCAAGCGACGCAAGCCGGCAGCAGTGCGACTAGCGAGGCGCGTCAAGCGGAAGCTGCTGCAACTACTGCCGCATTAAATGAGACCTTGGTCGGTGTTGAAGTGGGTAATCAACGACTCACGCTGGCCACGATCATCTCTTCCTTCTTGGCTTTGTTTGCCTTGGCTTTTGCTCTTTACATTTGGTTCAACCCGCGTGCGCGCCGGGCTGCGACTGAGTTTGCCAAGGGTGCCTATGCCACCATGACCCAGATGTGGACGCCTGGGGGGATGCTCGATGACGCGGTTAAAACGATTATCAAGGCGCGGCTGATCTATGAAGGCGGTGCCCAATCACCCCAGCCGGATATTGAACTCTATGGCGGTAGCACGCGCATGGGGCGCGACCCGGTGTTGGCGAATGTGGTCATTAGTGATCAACGAATCTCGCGCTATCATTGCCGGATTAGTGAAGAGGCCAATGGCACCTTCCTATTGCGTGATGAAGGCAGCACGAGCGGCACTTTTGTCAACAACGTGCCGGTCACCATGTCCGGGCGCACCCTCTCTGCTGGGGATCTGATTAATTTGGGACCAGTCAAGTATCGCTTTGAGCCACTTGGGGGCAGCGTTGACACCCCGACTCAGATTGGCACGATGGAGGGTGGCATGATGGCGACCCAACCTTACCTCTATCCTGGTGCGGATAATCAACCGAACAACGACTTTTACGAGCCTAATACTACCCAAATTGATACAGTGCCATACGCAGAGGAAGATCCCAACAAGGGCGCGTTGGCAGGTACACAAGTCTATGGCGACACTGGCTTTGATATGCCCACCCAGATCGGCCCAGTGGATGACAGCCAGGCGACAAAGACATAGGAATCCTTATGGCTACACTAGCACCGGGCACACGGCTCGGACCCTTTCCCTACCAAGTTGTCAGAGTGCTGGATGAAAATCCCGGTGCCATGTCCGAGGTCTGTCTGGCTAGCGTGCGCGACAATGCCACCGGCGCCGAGAGCATGGTGGTGCTCAAGCTTTCGTTGGGTCAGCAAGAGGAGTATAAAAAAGTTTATCAACAGACCCTGGAGAATGAGGTTGAGCGCTTACGTGAACTCAAACACCCGGGCATCGTACGGATTTTCCCAATTCAGCGCGAGGGCTTGCCGAATCTGCCCTATATCGCGCAGGCGACCGGATTGGCTGATGATCCCTGGTTCTCTGTGCTGGAATATCTTGCCGGCGGCTCCCTGAGTAACTTCATTGCCCAGCAAGCAATTGAGGTTGGCATGGCGCTTGAGATTGCGCGCACGATTGCTGCTACCCTAGATTATCTGCACAGCCGCCGACAGGTTCATCTTGATCTTAAACCAGATAATGTGCTCTTTCGTACACCGCCGACGCCCGGCGATCTGGTAGAGCCGGTTTTGATCGACTTTGGGATCGCAAGCGATATCGGTCAGATCCGCTTTGAAGCGCGCACACTGCAATATGCTGCGCCGGAGCGTGTGCAACCGGCACAAGCTCCGGAACTGCGGGCGCGCCCACACCCGGCGATGGATGTATACGCGCTGGGTGTGGTGCTCTATGAAATGTTGACAGGCTATCCGCCATTTCAAGGCCATTCAACCAAAAGCTTGACGTCGGCAATTCTGAATGACACCCCCAAATCGCCTTCGAGTTACCAACGTGCGATCAACCATGAGTTGGAGCAGTTTTTGCTGAAAATGCTGGCTAAAGATCCGAATATCCGGCCCAGTGCCAAGGAGGCGGCGATCCAATTAGAAGTGATTGCGATCAAGGGAGGCTATCAGCCGCGCTATCCGAATCGCGCGGCTGGATCGTCGCAAACACGGTTCGTAAAACCACAACGTAGACAGCGGTGGCTGTTGGGTGCCATGCTGCTGCTGGTTGTGTTGCAGTTGCTCTTTATTCTGGCCACTTATCCCTACTGGCAAGGGCAGATCGAGTTGACGGCGGCTAGTATTGGTAAGTTGTTAGAAAATCTTGCGCGATTGGTCTTGCCAAGCGTATGGCTTCCCTGGCTGCTTGTGCAGATAGTTCATCTAACCAGTTTTGATCTGCATCCCTGGTGATCGGGATCATGACTAAACTGGTGCATCTTATGGACAAACCATTTAAAAGTCATGCAACGATTCAGGCATGGGTTTTCACTCCCAGGGCGCGTTCCCAGCTGCATCGTTACAACGTCAACCAAATAAGCCCGATAATACACGAGGGTGCAAGTATGACTTTTAAGGGTTTTATCTATTCGCAATTGCCGGCAAAGGGCTGTATCGGATCCGTCATGCTCAGGTTGGAACAACTCTTTATCGGACAGCTACCGACAGGGTAGCTGCAAGCAGCAGAGGAGGAGGCTCTATGCCGACGCCGTTTGTCAATTTTAAAAGTACCTATTTCCTGGTGGGGAACCACACCGATGCCGGGCGCACCGGTAAGAACAACGAAGATAACTATGCCGTCTTTGAGGCCGATCAACCGCCCAACCAGAGAAACGCATCGCCTACGCCTGTCTATGTGGCCGTGGTGGCCGATGGTATCGGCGGTAGCGCCAGTGGTGAAGTCGCCAGCCAACTAGCGATTGATGAGTTTGTCACCAAGTTTATGCAGGAAAATGACGCCGGCCTGCATGAACGATTGACGGCTGCCATTGAACAGGCCAACCGGGCCATTTTTGTGCGCGCCTTGGAAGAGCCGGCGCTCAAGAGCATGGGGACGACCATAGTAGCCGCAGCGGTTGCCGATGATCAACTCTATGTGGCCCACGCTGGCGACAGCCGCGCTTATCTCATCCGCAATGGGAAGATTCATCTCTTAACGCTGGATCACTCCTGGGCGCAGGAAGCCATCGACGCTGGTTATCTGACCCTGGAAGCCGCCGAGCGCCACCCCAATCGCAATGTAATCAAACGCTATGTCGGCCCACTGGACCATGTTACGGTGGATCATCAGATCATAGATGTGGAACAGTCAACCGGTGAGGTGCGCCTGCCGCAATTCCGGCACTTTGCGCCAAACAATCGCCTTTCGATCCTGCCGGGTGATACGCTGCTGCTCTGTTCCGATGGGCTGGTGGATGAGATTACCGACGCCGCCATTTTGCAGATTGTACTCAAGTATACACCCGCACAGGCGGCGCGCGAGTTGGTCAAGGCGGCCAATGCCGCCGGTGGACGGGATAATATTACTGTCTTGCTCTTACAGCGCCCTGACAGTGCGCCCGCGCTGATCAATGGCAGTGCTGCCTCTACCGTCAAAACTGAATTTTATGCGCCGACCGAGCCCGGGCAAACAACCAGTCTACCACCTGTACGACAGCGCTTCGGCTTGCCGATAGCCGGCTTGGGTATCCTACTGGTGGCTGTTTTTGTGGGTATCGGCTTTGTTTTTTGGAAGCCCGGTGTGCCTGACCCAACGCCGACCGTGGGGGCTGTGGTTGATGGGGGTATCAACCAAACCCCGCCAGCAACAACCCCAATCGACAGTGGGGTAAATGGTGGTGCGCTCGCCGTTGCGCTCGCCGTTACCCATACATCAACGCCTACGCGATCAGCACGATCAGCAACCGTGACGCCGACAGTGACATTGATAGTGACGCCAACACTGGCTGTTGCCTTGGCAACAACGTCGGTAACAACACCAACCGCAACATCGGCAACGCCCACGGTGGCTGCAACGCCCACGAACACAGGTATGCCTACGGGGACACCAACACATACTTTAACACCAACGATCACGCCAACAAAGCCAACAAGGCCGACATCAACACCAGCCGTATTAACGGATACCCCAACCGCTACATCGACACCGTCACCAACCGTGACAGCAACACCAACAAAGGCGGCAACACCCACCCAGACTGCAACTCTGTCTGCAACAACGCCACAGCAAAGTGCGAGTTACCCAGCCAATGTAATCGCGTTAATGCAGCCTGCCCCCAACGCCCAATTGGGGAAAGAGGATACCACTTTTGTGTTTCAATGGCGCCCCAATCAAAAGTCTACGGTTGCGGCGGGTAATCCCAATCGGTATGTCGAGTTGAGCGTCGTTGCGGCAGATGGTAATACTTATGGGATGACTGCTGCCGTCGCCGTCGCTGATACAGGCGAAGGTACAATCGAGTTGCCAGTGCAAAAAGCGCAATGGCAAACGATGATGGGAACACCATGGCAATTACAAGCCGGCAAACCATACCAATGGACTGTACGATTAGGCACGTTAAAACCAGGGTGCTCAGAAGACTGTTTTGTAGAAATTGCCAAGTTGTCTGAACTACGTTCATTCACCTTTGTGGTGTCAAGCAGTGGAGAGTCAAACGATCCACCTTCGCCGCCTGCTGCGGATAAACCAGCCCAACCTGAAGAACCCTGAAATTGAGCGGGAATCAAAAGCGTATGAATGACAAATTGAAGCGAACAAAATTGCTCCGGATAACATGGTTGCTGATCGGCCTATACCTGGCACTTAGCCTAAGATCGCCCGCAATAAAGGCGCTGACAACGACAGAAACCTGGGTGCGCGCAAATGACTTATTGGCCCGTGTGAGCAGTCGCAGTGCTATCTTTCACAACAATTACATTTATTTGCTTGGCGGCCGTGACCAATCTTCTGATCCTACATCCAATGTGTATCGAGCACAGATTGTGAATGGTGTCGTACTCTCGGCATGGACTCAACTGGGGGGGATGCCATCGGCAATATATAGCCATGCATCGGTTGTGGCTAACAACTACCTTTATGTGATTGGCGGCTGGGATGGTTCAAATGTGCGTACTAAAATTATGCGCGCCTCTTTGCTCGGAGACGGGTCTCTTGGCGCATGGGAAGAAATTAGCGATTTTCCGATGAAGATTCAAGCGCATGTGGCCGTACATTTGAATCATTATATTTATGTTGTAGGGGGCGCAGATAATAGCGGCTCCCCGATTAAGGCAGTCTATTTTGCTAGAGTTGCGGATAACGGCACTTTAGACCCCTGGCAGCAAACATCGCCTTTACCCTATGGCATATTAGCTCATGCGGTTGTTGCGCATAATGATTATCTTTACACAATTGGTGGTTATGATGGCAAGCAGGCACGTGGCGAGATTTATCGTGCTCCTGTTGGTGTGAATGGCACATTAGGGGGGTGGGAGCCTGTCGTCCCGTTGCCGCCGCCAGCACGCTATTATAGTGGCGCGCTTGTACGCCAAGGTGAATTAGTTGTTTTAGGTGGCACCGATGGTTCAACTGCCCTGACCGAAGTTGTAGCGGCACAGTTCAACGCTGATGGGAAACTAGGCCAGTGGCAGCGCGAATCTGCTCTCCCTGAACCACGCTATCGGTTTGGGGTGGTAGTGGGGAATCTCAACCAGATTTATATGATTGGTGGCTCTTTCAGTAGCTCTAATCACCGCAACGAAGTCTATGTCCTCGCTGAACCGGCGAACGTTGCCTGTGGCTTAACGAATCACCCATTCGGTTGGCTGACACCCAGCGCAACAGTAGACTACACCATTCGTTGTCAAGTTGGTCCCACCTTTCCGGTGAGCAATGTGATCCTGACCAACAATGTGCCTACGCCACTGGTTTTGGATCCCAGCAGCCTGCAGGGAAACCCCGAAGTAAATAGCAGCCAACTTACGTGGCGTTTCAATACACTCGCGCCCGGTGCCGAAGTGCGCGTGGGCTATAGCGCGCAACGCCCACCCCTGCCGATTGCCACCCCGCCACCGCCCAGCGCGTCGGGCTTGTCGATCCTAAAATCGGCAGAGCCGGCCTATGTTGCCACCGCGAGCGAGGTAGTGACCTATACCCTGGTTGTGGCCAATCGGAATGCCACGGCGATTACGGGGACCTTTGTCCTGACGGATCAGTTGCCGGTCGGCGTGACCTTGGAGATGGTCGTGCGCGACAGTGTGACCGCAACGACAACTGGTCTGCTCACAACCGGCTCCATCACGGCAACGGTGCTGCCGTCACCGGCGAACCAGGTGCAGTGGATAGTTGCCAATGTCGAACTGGCAAGTCAAGCGACAATCACAGGGCAATTTGCGATCATCGCCCCACCCCAAACCTTGGTCAATGATACTTATGCAGTACAGCATACAGATGGTCTTTACAGCGCCGTGGGCAGCGAAGCATTGACCGTTTATGCCGGGCCAGAAAAGGATGGATTTGTGGCGATGAATCTTGGTACCCTGGTGGCATGGCAGTCAGTCGGCGGTAATTCGCAAGGGCTGATCAGTAATAGTGCAATGAACAGTCCCTTCAATCTATTCCTCCCCATCGTTCAGCGCTAAGGATCTATTGCATTTGATGCTCATCTTCCAAACATGGTTGGTATTGCCAATGCCCTTTTCAACCGTGCCTGATATTCGGCGCGCGGGATCTCGATTGCGCCAAAGCGCCGCAGATGTTCCGTCATAAATTGGGTATCGAGCAGGGTAAACCCCCCTGCGCGCAGCCGTTCCACCAAATAGACCAGGGCGATCTTGCTGCTGTCGGTGGCGCGGCTGAACATGCTTTCGCCGGCAAAGAGACCGCCAATTGCCACCCCATAGAGGCCGCCCACCAACGCACCATCGATCCACGTTTCGACACTGTGCGCGTAGCCCAGGCGCTGCAATTCACAGTAGATGTCAATAATCGGTGGCGTGATCCAGGTGCTTTCCCGATTTTGATCGGGCTCGGCACAAGCCGTGATGACCTGGCGAAAGGCGCAATCGACGCGCACGTCGAAGCCACCTTGGCGAATGCGCCGTGCCAAGGAACGGGGTACATGAAAGGCGTCGTCCAGGGGAATGATCGCGCGCGGGTCAGGATCATACCAATAGATCTCACCCTCCCCATCGCCCATATCGTCGCCCATGGGAAAGATGCCCTGGCTATAGGTGTATAGGAGCAGTTCTGGCGTTAATTCTGCCGGATCACTCATTGCATTCTCTTTGCACTAGTACAGTTGGGCGTAGATACCACGGCAGTTAATCAGGCACGTTACTCGTGTACAGCATGGTAAAAATAGGGTACCTTATTTACGCTGGGATCTACTAGTACAGTTGGGCGGAAATAACCATACTATTCTCCGGTGAATCAGTAGTGAATCAGTAGGACAGTGAGACAGTACAAACACTGTTCTACTGTTCTACTGTCCTACTGATTCACTGTCTTACTTACGCCGGGATCTACTAGCTACTTGGCGGCGTCGTTGGGTAGCTGATCGGATCGAGCATGACTTCGATCAACATGGGGCGACCGCTCGCCAGCGCTGCTGTAAGCGCATCCGTATATGCGCTTTCGTTCTGCACCCGTGCCGCCGCCAATCCATAGGCCACCGCGATCTGGGAAAAATTGGGGCTGAGAAACTCAGTGCCATAAATGGGTTTGCCCGCACGCACCTGGTGTGACCGAATCAAGTCAATCGCACCATCGTTGAGCACAATCACAATCACGGGCAGTTGCCATTGGGCCAGCACGCTCAGTTCCCCCACCACCATCGCCAAGCCCGCATCGCCGGTAAGGCAGACGGTGGGTTGCCCACCCAAAGCGAAACTGGCCCCAATCGCGCTGGGCAAGCCAAAGCCCATACACGAGAGCCCATTGGAGACCAGAAAACGGTTGGGCGCATAGGTCGGCCAATCCAACGAACTGTGGATCTTATGCGAACCCACATCGACCGCCAGCAATGTATCGCGCGGCAATTGGGCGCGCAAGGTGTTGAGCACCTGTTGCGGCAAGAGCCGATCCGTCGCCGCTTTGGGTAAGCTCGTCTGGGCCGATTTTGCCCGGAAATCTGCCACGCGCTTGGCGCCCCAATCGGGCGCAGTGGTAAATTCACTGTCGGCCAGTTGTTGCAAAACGGGCGTCATCGGTCCCACAAACTCGACGGCGGCGGCGATGATCGGATCTTCATTCGCCCACGGCGCGATCCAGATCAGCGGGGCCGGGTGCTGCCACTTTTTCACGAGCTCCACCACATCAAACCCCACGGCGATGACACAGTCGGCCTCGTCTAGAATGGCATAGGCCGGATCGGCGCGCGACAAGCCAATCACGCCGGCGGCAAGCGGATGATCGTCGGCCAGCGCACCCTTGCCTTTGGGGGCCACAATGACTGGCGCATGGGCGGCCTCGGCTAATTCGCATAGCGAAGTATAGGGCTGCTCCGGCTCCAAGCCCAACCCCACGACGATCACCGGTCGCTTTGCCGCGGATAGCAGATGACGCGCCCGCGCGATCTGCTCTGGGGAGAAGGAATAGCCCCCTGCCCCCTCGCCCCCTGCGGGGGCCCCTTGGGCGCGCCTCTCGCCACCTACCAACGCGGCTTCTTCATTACTAATTTGCAGATGTACCGGCCCCGGTCGTCCCTGTTGCGCTAATGCCAGCGCCTGTTGCGTGGTTTGCTGTACATTGGCCGCCGTCAGCTTGAAGGTGCCCTTGGTGATGGGCGCGTAGAGCGCGTGCAGATCTAGTACTTGATGGGTATAGTCGGGCAGGAGCGCGTCCGGCTTTTGCGCGGTGATGATGATCACGGGGGCGCGGTCAAGATAGGCATGGGCGACGCCGGCCACCGCATTGGTCGCGCCGGGGCCCAGTGTTGTCAAGACCACGCCCGGCTTGCCTGTAATGCGCGCCATTGCATCGGCCATAAAGACCGCTGATGATTCATTGTGGACAAAGACAAAGCGCATTGCTCGGCGGCGAATGGCGTCAAGAATTTCCACCACTTCACCGCCTGGCAAGCCAAAGACGGTATCAACGCCCGCCGCAGCCAATGTATCGACCAGGATTTCGGCAACAGTCGCCATGATCTGGGGTACTCCTCTCGGACAAAATTTTGCTAATTGACGGCCTTGATCCAGGCTTGGGCCAGCAAGCGATGGCCTGCCGGTGTTGGATGGACGCCATCCGCCGCCCAATAGTCTGCTTTGGCTTGGGCCAGACCCTCATGTAAGACCGTCTGAAAGGGGACAAAGGTGGCGTCAAACTCTTGGGCCAATGCTTGCACAACTGCGCGCCGTTGATCCATCTCCGCAACCCATTCGGCTTTGACCACGCCACAGGCCAGAACAAAGGGTTCGCACAGCACAAAGTGAACGTTGGGCAACTGTTGGCGCGTGTACGCCAGTAACATGCGATAGACCGTGGCGTAGCGATCCACCTCGACGCCGTTGTTGGCCATAAAGCCATGCCAAGTATCGTTGACACCGATTAAAATGCTGATCACGTCCGGCTGTAGATTGATGGTATCCACCCGCCAGCGCGCATAGAGATCGACTACGCGATTACCACTAATGCCGCGGTTATAGAAGTTGAGCGCATCATGCGCGCGCGCGGCCAGCAATTGCGCGCTGATCAGGTTGGCGTAGCCAGTGCCCAGTGCGCTGCCGTTATTGGGTTGGGCGATCTCGCGGTTACGACCGGTGTCGGTGATCGAATCGCCTTGAAAAAGAATGGTGCTATGGGGTTTGATGATCATACCTATGCCTTTACGCGTTCCATTTGTGGATCATGACTCTGCCGCGGGGATTCTGCTGTCCGCGCCCGATTATAGCACACTGTAAAAATAGCAGAAACCGTAGATCACGCTTAGCGCGTGACAGGCAACTGCGCTAGGCAAAACCTTGATCGATGACGGTAGTAAAGACTTCAGTCTTTACTACGATTTTATCCATCATTTTAGCCTTGACATCACAGTAGTACGTCTACTTGTTTTTTGGATTAGCCTAAAAACTAAACCTACGAAAACCTAACAAAATTTGCGTACATCAAATGTACTAGTTGCTGTTTATAAATCTCTGCGCTATAATTACAAAACAAATAAGACATACTACTTGATTTCAAATGCATAGGAATGGCGCAACGGATGCAATCGATTCTGCGGCTCATCTGTGTTTTCCCTCTTCAAACTCAATTACAAAAAACTGTTGATTTCAATTCGATTTGAGTTTAGATAATCTATATTTCATCCTGTAGATAAAATTTGTAAGCCAAACATGAAATCTGTAAGCAAATATCAAAAAGTGTAAGCTTGGCGCTTAATAAGTTATGCTAGCCATGCTATCCATCCAACACCCTGGTGCATCATCCACATTCATCGACACAGCCCACCTGCGTATTGGCTTTGCCTATTCACCCACAACCGTTTTTTCGCCCTTTTTTAATCGAGTCGATTCTTTGGAGGTACTATGCAAATCTCAGGGCAGATGAGGAAGCACCTTAATCTTGCAGCAGTCGTTGTACTCATTATCGCACTTCTCGTTAATCCACTGGCTGCCACGGTTCGCGCAGAAGCAGTGGAGCTTCAAACCATAGAGCAGGGTGATGGGGAGCCGGCAACCCCGGCGCCATCTTCCCGCACGAACATTGACGCCGCCAGTGCTCAGTTGGAGAAAGCCACCAAATTGGACAAAGATGCTGGCAGCGATGCAATGGTGAGTGCTGCCAGCGTATCATTGGATACCTATATCGTCGTCTTGGAGGACGCGCCGTTGGCCAGCTATCGTGGCAGCGTGGCTGGTCTGGCACCGACCAATCCAGCGGCACAGGGACGCCAAAAGTTGGATGCGCGTGGCGTTGAAAGCCGCGCCTATCTACAATATCTGGAGCAGCAACAAGCTGACTTTATTGGCAGAGCCAGCCGCGAGCTAGGGCGCCCGCTAGATATTTTATATACCTACAAAGCAACTGTGAATGGCTTTGCAGCCAAGCTGACGGTGAGCGAAGCGCGCCAACTTACCAAACTTCCAGGCGTAAGATTCGTGGAAAAGGATAAAATCTATCAGCTACACACCGATGCTGGCCCGGCCTGGCTGGGTGCTCCTGAAATCTGGGGTGGCGATCTGAGCGGTCTGCCCTTCGCTGCCACGCTCTCCGGTGCCAACGAAGTGCCGCCCGCGGCCACCACGGCCACGGGCACAGCAACCTTTGCCTATAATCTGCATACCCAAGCATTGACCTATACAATCCAGGTTGCCGACATCAGCAATATCGTGGCCGCCCATATCCATCGCGGTGCAACGGGTGTCAACGGGCCGGTGGCTTATGGCCTTTATGATGGCACCGGCCTTTTTGATCCGGCCAATCCGATTCGTGGCGTGGTCACGTTAAGCGCGGCGGACCAGGTGCTATTGATGAATCAAGGGTTGTATGTCAATGTGCATACGACCGAGTTTCCCAGCGGCGCGATCCGCGGCCAGATCATCAGCACCGGCACATTGGGGGAAGGCGTGATTGTCGGCGTCATTGATACCGGCATCGATCCGTGGAACCCCTCGTTTGCCGTGGCCGGTAGTGATGGCTATACCCACACCAATCCGCTTGGTGAAGGTACGTATGTTGGCGTTTGTGATCCGAGCAACACGGCACCGGCACCAGGTGTAGTGGCCTACGATCCCACTTTCCCCTGTAATAGCAAATTGATTGGTGCCTGGGGCTACACGGCGGTCGATGAAAGTCCACGCGATATTGACGGCCATGGCTCACACACCGCGAGCACGGCTGCCGGCAATATCGTAAAGGATCCAGTGGTCAATACTCCCACAGGCTCCTTTACGGTTGACATGATTTCCGGCGTGGCACCTCATGCCAATATCATCGCCTATGATGCCTGCTGCGCCGGCTCCAGCTTGCAAGCGGCCCGCGACCAGGCGTTGCTCGACGGGGTTGATGTGATCAACTTTTCGATTGGGGCGAGTTCTGCCACGCCTGACCCCTACAACGAGGTGGAAGCGCTCTCCTGGCTTGCGCTGCGCGATGCCGGCGTCTTTGTGGCGGTTTCTGCCGGCAACGACGGCCCAGGAGATGCTACCGTTGGTTCGCCAGCCGATCTGCCTTGGCTCACGACCGTCGGTGCCAGTAGCCATAACCGTGCTTTTATCAGCACTGTCACGTTGAGTGATGGCGTCAATCCGCCGCTTGTACTTGCGGGAATGGCGCTGTCTACTGGCTACGGACCTGCCCCCCTTGTCATGGCCAAAGATGTGGTCATTCCGCCCACCACGCCAGATGATGCACGCTTGTGCGCGCCAGGTGCCTTTCCCCCCGGCACCTTTGCTGGACAAATTGTCGTCTGTGAACGCGGCGTCTATGCCCGTGTTGCCAAGGGGGCGAGTGTGCTCGCTGGTGGCGCTGGTGGCATGATTCTGGCGCAGCCAATCGAATTTGCTAGTGGGCCTGGTTCCGTAGTTGCAGATACGCATGTGTTGCCAGCTAGCCATATCGATTCGGCCATGTATCAACAATTACTGAGTTATGCCGCCGCCGCGGCTGGCCCTGTCCAAGCGATCATATCAGGCGGTGTTAAAACATTCAATGACGGCTATGCTGATATTATGGCCGATTTTAGCTCGCGCGGTCCCAATCGTGGCCTTTTTGATAACATCATTGAGCCTAGCGTTACTGCGCCTGGGCGCTCGATCTGGGCGGCCTATCATCAAGGTGCTACGGATGGCGAATATACCTATAATGTGATTCAGGGAACTTCGATGTCCAGCCCGCACGTGGCCGGGGCCGGCGCGTTGATGGTTGCGCTGCATCCCAATTGGACGCCCGCCGAAATCCAGTCGGCGCTTATGTCAACCGCCCGCACCACTATTCGCAATGACGATGGGATTAATCAGGCCACGCCTTTTGCGCAAGGTTCGGGCCATGTGGATTTGACGCAAGCCGCACATGCTGGGTTGGTGCTGCATACCACCAAGGATGAGTACCTGGCCGCCAATCCTGCCGAGGGCGGCGACCCCAAGACGCTCAACCTGGCCAGCGTGGCCAACACCCAGTGTTTGCTGACCTGTAGCTGGACGCGCACGGTCAAAAGTACGCTTGCTGTTGCCGAGACCTGGACCGTCGCTGGTGTCACATCCAACGGCGTGAGCATTACCGCCGAGCCAGCACAATTCACGATTGCGCCAGGGGCCACCCAGGCGATTGTGATCACGGCCAATGCCACAGCCGCGGCTAGAAATGCTTGGTTGTTTGGTGAGGTCCAGTTGACGGCTGCCGGTGACACGCCTGCCGCCCACTTCCCCCTGGCGATTGTCTCCACGGCTAGTGTCTTCCCCGCATCGGTAGATATCCCTACCCGCCGTGACGCTGGTTCGCAACTCGTGGCTGGACTACGCGCGGTTGAGATCACCGATCTGACGGTGACACCCTATGGTCTTGTCGGCGGCAATCAGGTCGAGCTAAGCCTGAATGAAGACCCCACCAATGGCGACCCCTATGATAATATCAATGATGGCACGGTGTCGGTCACGCTGGTTGATGTACCGGCTGGCGCGCTGCGCCTTGCGACCAATATTCTAGCTTCGACGGCCCCCGATGTTGACCTGTTCGTTGGCACGGGCAGCGTGCCGAGCGCCGCCACCGAAGTCTGTGTCAGCGCCTCTGGCACCGCGCTGGAATCTTGTCTGGTGGACTTTCCGGCGGCTGGCACTTGGTGGATCCTGGTGCAGAATTGGGAAGCTTCTGGCACCCCACCGGATGCAATCACGCTTGCCCATGCAATCGTTGCCGGTAATCAGGGAAATCTCAGCGTGGAAGGGCCGACCAGTGTACCGGCCGGGACGCCATTTGACGTGCGTGTCTTCTGGAACGAACCCGCTCTGCAAACTGGCGAGACCTGGTATGGTGCCTTCGGTCTTGGCACCGACGCGGCCAACCCTGGCAACCTGGGCACAATCTTTGTCAACGTGATCCGTGCCGCAGACGATGTGGCGAAGATCGCGTTCGCCACGACGGCTGAACCAGGTGACACCGTAACGTACCAGATCGAGGTTGAAACCAATATAACACCAGCCGATCTAACCTACACGATTCAGGATACGATCCCGGCCGGTCTAACCTATGTACCAGGGTCGGCCACGGCCAGCGCAGGGACAGTGGCCGTCAATGGCAATGTTCTCACCTGGAGTGGCGTTGTAACGTCTGCTGCCAGTGTGGTAGGCCAATATAACATTACAAGCAATCAGAATGATGCAATGTGTGCCTTGCCGATTGGCGATGGCGGCTACTTCGATGTGCTGACTGAGAGCAACGGTCTCTTTACCACCGACCCCGATCTCTTTGGTGATACAATCTCCTGGGACTACAACTCATTTGCGGGCACAGATTTCTATGGCACCGAACGCGCCGCACCACCGCTCTTGACCGATGATGGGATTGTTGTCTTTGGCGAATATGCGGGTCAGCCGTGGGTGAATCAGAATATTCCCTCTCCGGCAGCCCCCAATGGCTTACTGGCGCCCTATTGGCGTGATATGGAGATCGTCTATGACGAAGCTGCCAACAAGGGCGTCACGGCGATTACCTTTGGCAGCGATGTCTTGTGGCTGGTGGAGTTTGATGATATCCAGGGCTACCAAGATCCGACCACTACACTCGACTATGAAGTCATTGTCTGGAATGACATCGACCCCCGCGCCGGGGAATACGATGCCTACTATGCGTTTGATAACGTCAACGTGGCCGACACCATCGGCACCATCGGTGTGGAAAATGATGCGGGCGCTGCCGCAACCCAATTCGCGTTTGATAACTTCACACCGACCAACGGCCTGGTGCTCTGTCTCGACTATGTCGGGGCGACGCCGGTAGAGATTACCTATGATGTAACGGTGAATGCCGACGCCCCCCAAGGCGTGGTCACAAACCAGGTTGTCCACAATACTGATAATCCTGGCAGCCAACTGGCCACCACGGGTGCCGATCTCCTGATCGACCGCAATGACATCCTCTTCCTCAGCACTGGCAGCAGTGCCAGACTAGGCGACCGCTCTATCCGCGATGAGGACATTGTGGCCTACAACACCCTGACCGGCGTTTGGACGAAGTTTTTCGACGGCTCGGATGTGGGCGTGGGTGGTAATGATGTCAATGCCTTCCATCTCGCCGATAATGGGGATCTTTACGTAAGCTTCAACGAGTCGGAGGAGATGGACGAAGACGACAATGACTTCAATGGACCAGACGAGATCAGGGACACGAATATCTATCAATTCGTGCCAACGTCGCTCGGTGAAACGACCGCCGGTCACTTTGAACTCTACTTTGATGGTACCGATGTTGGGCTGACCCACGATGGTGAAGACGTAGACGCACTCTACATCATGCCTAGCGGTGGCCTGCTGATCAGCACCCTGGGCTCCTACAAAGTTCCGGGACCAGGTGGAACAGAACTGCGTGGCAAGGATGAGGATTTACTCTTGTTTACACCTACTAGCCTTGGTGATGAGACAAGTGGTAGCTGGACGTTGGTGATGGATGGTTCAGTCCAAGGGCTAACCAAATCGGGTGAGGATGTTGCAAGCGTTTGGCTAGACGATAGTGGCCAGATCTTCATGACGACCTATGGCACCTTCTCTGTTGAGGGCGTCAGTGGCGACGGCGCAGACATCTTGGTCTGTACCGTCTCTGTTGCTACCAATCTGTGCAGCTTTAGCCTCTGGCTAGATGGTTCAACCATCGGCCTCGACGGTGAACGAATCGACGGTTTTGCCTATGGTTCGCTGCCGGCGCTGGTCTCAGCCGCCAGCGAAGAAGCCTACGACGCGGCAGACGAGCTGCCAGAAGCCGATGACGAGGTCAATGATGATGTCGCTGACGAGGAAGAAGAGGCACAAAATGAGACAATTTATCTTCCCTTCGTGAGCGAGTAACCTGCGCAATCTGGCTAGAATCGTTACCGGTTCTAGCCAGGTTGCTCGCACTGGAAACGCAAACGGCGAACAAGCATCTGCTTGTTCGCCGTTTGCGTTTAAGCAAAATTTTGGTAACGATTCACCCCTCCCACACCCAGCGGGCGCGCCTAGAGGCGCGCTCCCCAGGTTCTAACCTTTATCCACATCTATGGGTACCAGGGAGGGCGAGCGTGCCGGGGACGGCCCAGCGGCATGGCGGCACTGCGGGATATTTTTGGGCCGTCCCCGGCACGCCTTGCCTACGGCCAACTTGTGGGTAAAGGGTAGCCCCCAGGTTGGGGAGGTTGGGAGGGGTGCCAGAATAGCCACAAATTTTAATGGTATGACAACCGCCTAATTCGTCAAAACTTACCTTAGCGCGTAATCATCCACTGCAATCGAAATTATGCGGGATTCAACCGTAGTAAAGACTTTAGTCTTTGTATAATTGGGGGAAGACTAAGTGTCTGTCCAAGAATAACATGGATGATTTTAGACAGATTTACTTGCGTAACATCACGTAAATTCACTATTTTATTTCTGGACAGACCCTAAGGCCATTGCAAAGAAATAAGTATCCAGTAGGGGCGGCTTGCAGTCGCCCGTTCGCAGCGAGCCAAACGCGGGGCGGCGGCGCGGCCGCCCCTACGCATGATTTTGTTGGGCAAGCGCTGGATACTTATTTCTTTGCAAGCGCTTAAAGTCTTTACTACTGAGCAAAACTTGCCTTACAGCCTACTCGGCCTTTAGGCGTTCCATGTTGGGATCATATTGGGGATCCTGCGCCACCACAACTGGGAAGCGCTGATCAAAATATTGGATCTCCAGTTGGGTGCCGACGGCGGTATAGTCCAGCGGCAGATAGGCATAGCCCACCAACTTGCCAATACTGTAGCCATAATCGACGCTGGTCAGGTAACCAATCGCTTTGCTGCGGGCGTAAACGGGTTCCTTGCCCAACGCCATCGCCTTGGGATCGTCCGATGTGAGACAGCAGAGCTTGCGCTGCACATGCTCTTTCGCTGCCAGCAACGCGTCCCGCCCCACGAAATCGCCTTTCTTCAGGCGTACAGCCCAGCCCAGGCCAGCTTCAAAAGGATTGTACTCGGCGGTGAGATCGGTACCCACAGCCCGATAGCCCTTCTCGACCCGCAGCGAGTTGAACGCGCCAGCGCCCAAGGCAAAGATGCCGTGCGGTTGCCCGGCTTCCCACAGCGTATCCCAGAGGTTTAATCCATACTCGCTGGGACAATAGATCTCCCAGCCCAATTCACCAGCATAGGAGAGCCGCGCCGCAAAAGCGGGCACCGTGCCGATCGAGAGCCACTGCGCCGTGAAATAGGGAAATGCACTGTTCGATACATCCGCTTCGGCCACGTTAGCCAAGACGGCGCGCGCCTGCGGACCCCACAACGCCATGCCTGTCCATTTGGATGTGCTATCTTCCACCACCACCGAGCCATCGGTCGGTGCATAGTTGCGCAACCAGGCCAGATCTGCCGGTCCCGTGCCGCCACCGGTGAGGATGAGAAAGCGATCCGTCGCCAAGCGCGTGATGGTGAGATCGGCCTGGATGCCACCGGCGGCGTTGCATAGGGCCGTGTAGACAATCGCGCCAATCGGACGGTCAATCTGGTTGGCGGCGATGGCGTTGAGAAAAGCCAGCGCCCCCGGCCCGCGCACTTCGAACTTGGCAAAGTTGGCCGTGCTATACAAGCCAACTTTATCACGCAGGGCCAGATGCTCTGCCCCCTGAATGCGCGACCAATTCAGCGCCTCCCAGCCAGTACGCTGGGGAATGCGTTTATCATACGCTTCGAGCAGGCGGGCATTTTCGGCATACCAATGCGCACTTTCCCAGCCTGCCGCTGAATGAAAGTGCGCGCCTTGTTCCACCAATCGTTGATGAAATGGGGCGGTGCGCACATTGCGCGGCTTGAGCATCTGTTGCAGCGGATGGATGATGTCGTAGACTTCCTGATATTGGCGATCAATGCGCGCATACATCCAGCGCTTGGTCGTTTCATGCGGCTGAAAGCGGCGTGTCCAGCCCTCGTGCATGGCAAATTCGGGTGTGCCACTATCCATCCACTCGGCCATGGTCTTGCCCACGCCGCCTGCATGGGTCACCCAGACGCCCAGGCAAGCCAGCAAGCCCGGCAGATCGGTGTCGCCCATGATCGGCCCCATGTCCGTCGAGAAGGCCATGAAACCATTGAACTGGCGCGTATATTTTTTGCCACGCAGGGCAGGCAGCAATTCTTCACTCGCTTGTTGGGCAATCTTGAAATGTTCGGGCGTAAACTCGCGTTCGGCCTTGGCCCCCACATAATCGCCTTCAAAGAGCATGGAGGTGTGGCGATAGTTGCCAATGCCATAGGCATCGCCATGTTGGCGGAAATAGAGGGAGAAATCTTGGTGCCGCAGGATCGGGTGGCGGATAAAAAGGTCTTTATCGGCCGCTAATTCGGCCAGCGGCTCGATGATCACATATTGATGCTCGACACCCAGGATGGGGAAGCGCAGCCCCGCCTGCTGGGGCAGCACACTCGCCCACACATTGGTCGCCAGCAACACTTGCTCGGCATAGATTGTCCCTTGGTCGGTGACGACACCCGTGCAACGCCCTGCTTCGACCAGCAGATTGCTCACCGCCACCTTGCCATAGAAGGTTGCGCCGCCGGTCGCGATTGCCTGTTCTGCCAGCGCGGCTGCTGTATACCAGCCGCGCGCATCCATGTCGGTTGGCACATAATAGCCCCCCTTGATCACCTTGGGATCGACCAGCGGCACCAGATCCGCCACCTCTTGCGGCGTGATCACGTGGCCTTCCAAGCCATAGGACGCGGCCAGCGTGCGGCGGCGATGGGCCTCGCGCAGTCGTGCATCCGTATAGGCGATCTCAATGCCACCCACTTGATAGGCGCACTGAGCATCTTGATAGCGCTGCGCTTTATAGAGATTGACCGAGTACATAGCGCACTGGGTCATAAATTTGGAGGCATTGGTTTGAAACATCAACCCTGGCGCATGCGATGTGGAGCCGCCCGTTTCATAGAGCGGCCCTTGGTCCACCACCACAATATCGCGCCAGCCAAGCTTGGTCAGGTGATAGGCAAGACTACAGCCGACAATGCCGGCCCCAACGATAACAAGACGAGCGTGGGTTTGCATGGCGATGATCCTCAACTTATTTGTTTCAGTAGCGCTTCTTTATCCAATTTCAAGTGAAGGGCTACGTCTTATAAATTTTATAGATAAAGCTGAATAATCTGCGGCCGTTTGCCTTCTTCAAAATGACATTCGACGGCGTCTTTTACCATGGCACGCAACTCTTCTATTGTATCAGCTTCGGTATAAATGGACGCATTCAATGCCCTCGCTTCATACCCACCTTCGGGGGAATCTTCAACTAGGAAGAGTATTTCATTCATTGTTTCTCCTATGTACAGATAGATTTATCTGATTTTACCATATTGAACGGATACCTGCTGCCTGCTCGTTCATGCGCTGTGTGCTGGATTGATGCGCAGGCTGCTTGCCATGTGCTGCGTGTGACGTGGGCGACGAGCCCTGTTGTTGCGCGCGTTTGGCATGGCTGCGCACAGCCGTCTCGTAGATCGGTACCAAATTGCCATGTTCGCCGCTGAAGCCATGCGTGTTGCCCTGACCCTTGAAGCGATCATGGGTGAACAGCTCAATGTTGTGACGCGTCTGGCGATATTGGGCCAGATCGGCCAGGATCTCGCCGATGACGCTGCCAAATTTGAAGCCATGACCCGAACAGGCCGACGCATAGCTGACCTGGGGATAGGCTGGGTGCAAGTCAATCAAAAAGTGACCATCGGGCGCGTTGGTAAACATGCAGGATTTGAGCGTCATGGTTGGGCCAGCGGCCATGGGGAAATAGCGCGCTACACACTCGCGCAGAATTTCCTCATCAAGCGGCGTAATGTCGTGGCTCAATTCATCGGCGTGACCGCGTTCTTCCAGATGGTGATATTTGCCAATTTTGAAGCCCGGTACGCCATGCACGGGAAAGCCGTAATAGCGCCCTTCCTCGGCTAATAAGTTAAAGACAGGGAAAATTTCCGGCGTAAAATATTCGGGCCGCAACGGTTGAAACCAGCCCAGCGCCTGCCGTTCGGGCACAGCCAAGCCGCGCAAAAAGCCCAACATGCTATCGTTCCAGGCCCCCGCCGTGATCACCAGTGAATCGGCTTCGTAGATGGCGCGCTCGGTGAAGACCCGCACGCCTTCGCCGTGGGGCATGGCCTCCCAATGCAGCACCGCCTCGCGCCCGTGGATCTCTGCGCCATGTTTCAGGGCTTCAAAGACATAGCCCAACACACATTGTTCCGGCACCAAAAACCCACCTTCGGGCTGATAGAGCGCCATGCTGTCGTGGGGCAGTTGATAGCCGGGAAAGCGTTTGGCCAGTTCCAGGCCAGTGAACACTTCATGTTCCAATTCATATTCCATAGCCGAGCGCAGTGCGCCCTTAAAGACCCAACTGTCGGCGGGGCCAATGTCCAGCGAACCATGGGTGTAGAGCAGCTTTTGTCCATAGCGCGCCTCGATCTCGCGCCATAACTCATACGAACGTTTGAGCAACATGACATAGGAAGGGTGCTCGTAATAGGGCAGGCGAATAATGCGCGTCTGGCCGTGATAGGAACCCATGTCGTGGGGAATATCAAAACGTTCCAGCCCCAACACGCGCTGGCCGCGGCGAGCTAAATAGTGACAAGCCGCGCTGCCCATAGTGCCCACGCCAACCACGATTGTGTTGAAGCGGTTGGGATAGATGGGGGTGTGGCGTGTGGCGTGTGGTGTGTGGCGTGAACTGACCATAGGAATCCAGTCTTTCGTTACTGCTACTGTGATTGCTTGATGCGATCCGGCCCATCACTGGCTTTGGCGCGCATCCGTGCCCCGCTGGGATCGAAGAAGGGTGTCGGGGTTACCGTGGCCGTGACGGGGCGACCGCTGCTTAGCACAACAACCTTGCTGCCGTTCCAGGCGTGGGACGTGCGCAAGTAGGCCAGCGCCAGGGTTTTGCCCACACTGTAACCCAGCGCGCTAGAGGTGATCCGGCCAATCTGTGTGCCAGGCGTCACCGTTTCGATTGGGTCTTCGGCCTCAGCTCCGCTTTTGCGCTTGCGTTTGCCGGTGGCAATATCGCCCACACTGTAGATGGCATCCCCGGCGTTGGCGGGCATTTTGGCATCGAGCTGCAAGCCCACCCAGCGTTCATCAATGCCTTGTTCTTGGATGCGCAACAGGGCATCGCGCCCGATAAAACCGCGCTTGTCAAAGCGCACCCAGCGCTCTGTCCCCAGTTGAAAGGGATTGACCGACTCGTTGATGTCTGGCCCATAGAGCGGCAACGCCTTTTCAATGCGCAGACTCTGCATGGCCAGCACGCCATAGGGTTGTAGACCAAAGGCTTTGCCCTGCCGCAACAGATATTCCCAGAGCGCACCCGCTTCCTCGGCGGGGATATAGAGTTCATAGCCCAGTTCACCAGTGTAACCGCTGCGCGAGATCAGCAATTCGGTGTCGTTAATGACGGCGGGCGCAAAGCGAAAGAAGGGCAGCCGATT
>DAOTTR010000624.1:0-2944 GCA_034437715.1 Caldilineaceae bacterium | reverse complement strand
GCTTCGACCGTGAGATTTAACTTATCCGCAATGTGCGTTTTAACGACTTGACGCGCACCGGCAAGATCCAGCTGCATCTTGCCGCCTAGGAAATAACTTGGGTCAAGATAGCCAAGGATCAGGTCGGCGTCGGTGACCGTGGGCTCGCTGCCCCCCTGGGCATAGCAGACGGGTCCGGGCACAGAACCGGCTGAATCGGGTCCAACCTTGAGCAGGCCGAGCGTATCGACCCGGGCAATCGAGCCGCCCCCCGTGCCAATTTCGATCATCTCGATGACGGGAATTTTGATCGGCAAGCCTGAGCCTTTTTTGAAGCGATATTTACGATCCACCTCGAAATCATGGGCGATGAGGGGCCGACCCTGGTCGATTACACAGAGCTTGGCCGTGGTGCCGCCCATGTCAAAGGAGAGCACATCTTGGTGCCCGGCGGCCAAGCCGTAGGCCGTGGCGGCCAACGCACCTGCGGCTGGGCCCGATTCGAGCAAGCGCACCGGATAGCGCATGGCCGTGTCCACTGTGGCAATGCCACCGCTGGATAGCATGAGGAAAAAGTTGCCCACAAAACCCAGCCGTTGCAACCGTTCTTCCAGTTCGCGCAGATAGCGCTCGACCCGCGCCTGTACATAGACATTGGCGATTGTGGTCGAGGCGCGTTCAAACTCGCGGATTTCCGGCACCACGTCCGACGAAATGGAAACACGCAATTGTGGAGCCGCCCGCAACACCGCCGCCCGCGCCGCCCGCTCGTCGGCTGGATTGGTGAAGCTGTGCAAAAACACAATGGCCACGGCCTCGATCCCATTCTCTGCCAATTCGTGTGCCAGTTGTTCGACAAACGGTTCATTCAAGGGCTGGAGGGCGCTGCCATCGGCCACTGTGCGCTGGGGCACGTCGAAGCGCAGATGGCGGGGAACTAGGGGACGCGGTTGTTCTAACATCAGATCGTACAGATCGTAGCGATTTTCGCGCCCAATCTCAATTGAATCGCGAAATCCCTGCGTGGTGAGCAGCGCGGTTTTGGCTCCTTTGCGCTCAATCACCGCATTGGTGACCAGTGTTGTGCCATGCACCAAATGTTGGATGGCAGAGGGAGCAATGCCTGCGCGCTGTAATGTTTCGCTGAGCACGGTTTCCACCGCCTGTGATGGATCGGCGGACGTGGTAAGCACCTTGCCGACGGCGAATTCGCCGTTTGCCATGTTAACGACGATCAGATCGGTGAAGGTGCCACCGATGTCTACGCCAACGCGGTATTCTCCTTTGTTCATTGCGTCTCCCAATGTGCAAACTCTGTTTCGATAACCAAGGCAATCGCGGCTCTAGTGCTGGTACTGTAGCCGACGGCTACTTTTCTGTCAACCCGCTTGGTACACCAGCGCTGATCCAAAATTTGATAGGAATGGATGTTCTCCATACAATGAGGAGAGAGAGAAAGCTAGCCAGCGAAAATGCACAAACTGGCGATTGCCGACTGTGCGATCATGGATTTGTTGGAAATGAAAGCGCCAGATGGGTACACCACAAATGATTTTGGCCTCGGGCAGTCCACGCCGCCAACAATTTCTGCGCGAATTGGGCGTAGATTTTAGCGTGCGTGTCGCCGACATTGATGAAACACCGCAGCCCGATGAAGCGCCGATTGCGCTGGCCCATCGCCTGGCCGCAAGCAAGGCACGGGCCGTGGCGGCACGCCTGGAGCAGGCGCTAGCGCAAGGTCGCTACGTGATTGTTGCCGCCGACACTGTGGTGGCCCTGGGCGAGCAGTTGCTGGGCAAACCAGCCGATGCGGCAGAAGCGACCCAGATGTTGACGCTTCTGCGCGACCGTGAACATGACGTACATACGGGTTTGAGTGTGCTATCTTGGCCGGAGGATCACCAGCAAACTTGTGTGAACACGACACAAGTGCAGATGCGCGCTTATAGTGATGCCGCAATGGCTGCCTATGTTGCCAGCGGCGATCCGTTGGACAAGGCTGGCGCGTATGCGATTCAACATCCGGAATTTGCGCCGGTCTGTGCGCTGCGCGGTTGTCTTTCGGGCGTGATTGGACTGCCGTTGGGCGATCTACAGACGTTGCTGACCGCCGTTGGCATCGAATTGGGCGCACCGCTTGCCCCTATCTGCCAACGACAGGCGATGTTTGCCTGTTGTCAAGCGAGTGGCGAGTAGCAGAGACGCAAAATCTTGCGTCTGTACCGGTAGAGCTTTGTAGATCAATATTTCTTGGTAACCGAAAACTCTAGTAAACAGGAGTAAAGCCTTTGGCAAATCGTGGAAAACAACGAACGCATGATCAACGCTATGTGGATCATCTGCAATTTGAAGAGAGCCGTGGCCGCAAACCCAAGCCCAAGAAAGATTCAGCTAATCTGATCCCGGGTGTTGTGATCCGCGCGCTCGGCCATCACTACGATGTCCAGACCGATCCGGACAGTGATAATCGCGTACGGCTTTGTGAAGTGCGGGGTCGTCTCTTGGCTGAAAAAAATATTGATACATTGGTGGCGGTGGGCGACCGCGTTTGGATACTGCCCGAGGGCGAGCGCCAAGGCAAGATCGAGCGCATTGAGGAACGCCATAGTGTATTGAGTCGGCAGCGTCCCGGTATGAGCGCCGCCGCCGAGGATGTGATTCTGGCCAATCCCGATCAGGTGCTGATCGTCTTTGCCACCGCCGAACCGGACCCACATCTGCGCATGTTGGATCGTTTCCTGGTCGTGGCGGAATTTAATGACTTGCCCGCCGTGATCTGCGTCAACAAGGTTGATTTGGTGGGCATGGAGCAGGCGCGAGCCTTCTTTGGCCTGTATGAAACCATTGGCTATCCCGTGATCTATACCAGTATGACTACGGGCGAAGGTATTGCAGCCCTGCACGCGCTATTGAGTGATCAAGTGACCGTGGTGACGGGATCGAGCGGCGTGGGCAAAAGCAGCTT
>DAOTTR010000623.1:0-1716 GCA_034437715.1 Caldilineaceae bacterium | reverse complement strand
CCCACAATCAGGCCAGCCTGAGGACCACCCAACAATTTATCGCCACTAAAGGTGACCAGATCGGCCCCGGCTTGCACGCTGGCTTGCACCGTTGGCTCGGCAGCCAGACCATAGATACGCGTGTCCAACAAGGTGCCGCTGCCCAAATCGTCGATCAATAGAACGTTCTGCTGATGGGCAAGTTCCGCCAGCTCGGCCAGCGTGGGCATGGCGACAAAGCCAATCTGCTTGAAATTGCTCGCATGGACACGCATAAAGGCCGCGGTTTGGGGCGTGACTGCACTGGCAAAATCGCGCAGATGGGTGCGATTGGTCGCGCCTACCTCGACCAGCTGGGCCCCGCTCTGGCGCAACACGTCGGGAATGCGAAATCCACCCCCGATCTCCACCAACTGGCTACGGCTGATCACCACTTCGCGCCCCACACAGAGCGCCGCCAGGATCAGATAGAGCGCCGCGGCATTGTTGTTGACCACCAACGCATCTTCGGCACCGGTCAACTCGGCTAGCAACCCGCGCGCGTGGTCGTGGCGACTGCCCCGCTCGCCCGCATCCAGGTTATATTCCAGATTGCTGTAGCCAGTTGCCACGGTGTTAATCGCCGCGCAAGCCGCCTGACTGAGCGGCGCACGGCCCAAGTTGGTGTGGATGATCACGCCCGTCGCATTGATCACCGGACGCAATGAGGGCTGATTGGTCTGCTCTAGCTGTTCCTGAACGAGCGCAACAAGTTGTGCCGCATGGGGCGCTGGGTGCCCGATCGCAATTGCCTCGCGTGCCGTCGCCAATGCCTGACGCAGGCTGGCCGTGACTTGTGCCTGCCCAAATTGGGCGGTCAGCAGAGCAATTTCTGGCAGCTGCAACAGCGTATCCACCGCCGGTAATTTGCGATATTCAAGTTGGAGGGCCGCCATCACTGGCTCTTCGCGCTTTGCGATCAATTTATCCACCTAACGCGCTGCCGCGCATCTCCATGGGCAACAGAAAGGTACTGCCGCTGGCCACGGCCAGGACGATCAAAACAATTAACCAGGGCAGCGCTTCCAGCAGGGCATTGCGTCCGTCGCGATGACTGTTGCGTGCCGCCGTCAGGGCCAAAGCCAGCGCCGCCAACAAACCACCGTAGGTGATCACACTTTGGAAGAGTTGAATTGTCTCGACGTTGGGGACAAAGCGCGCGGCCAGCTGCCAATTGGGTTCGCCCAAGATCGGCCATTGCAGCGTGCGCTGGAAAAAGGTCTGAAACGCTGGGAAAATGGTCATGCTGCCGGTAAGAAAATGATAGAGATAGTGGGCAAACCAGATGGCAAAGCCCAATGGCACAAAGCTATAGGCGTAGCGCATGAGCAGGCGATTGAGCGACTTTTCTTGGCCACGCGCCCGCAGCGTCAATGTGCGGCTGAGCCAGGCCGCGCCATAGACTAACAACAGTGGGCCCACCACCGCACCGCCGAGATAGAGCAGACCGAGCACCAACGCCTCACTCTGCACATTCAATAGGGTAGCCAGTTGCTGCTCTAGCACATAGACGGGCGGTGTCATACCAAAGGCATTGCCCAATCCGAGAAAAGCCGCCAGAATCGCCAACCAGGCCAGATCCAGCCGATTGCGCCAGGTTTGGCGGAAAAGTTCGTCGCCGGGCGGGCGCACTGCCAGCGCTACGTTGTCATACGGGCAAGCTTTCACACAATCCAGGCAGAGCGTACAGTTCAGGTT
>DAOTTR010000622.1:0-12498 GCA_034437715.1 Caldilineaceae bacterium | reverse complement strand
ACCACCTGATCCAGCATGTGGCCACCCAAATCGTAGAGCATGCCACCTTTGTGATAGCTGATCGTGTCGCGCGTATTGTAGCCCAGCCCCTCGCGCACCGGCGGAATCCAGGTGGACATATGGGCGCGTACCGAGAAAACTTCACCGAGCACACCCGTTTTGACCCAATCTGCGATCTGGCAAAAGCCATGGTGATAGCGAAACATGTAGCCGAGTTGAATGAGCAAGCCTTTTTCCTCGGCCAGCCCTACCACGCGCTGCCACTGGGGCCAGTTATCACCCGCCGGTTTGTCATACCAGACATGCTTGCCCGCCTTGACAATCGCTTCGGTCTGATCCAGGCTCTCGCGATTTAGCCCCTCGGAGGCAATTGCCACAATCGTCGGATCGCCCAACATTTCCTCGGCGCTCTCGTACCAATCCAGACCGGCATAGATCGGATCATGATCGGCAACAGCGCGCCGTCGTTCTGGATCCGGCTCAAAGACACCGGCAACTTCTACCGCTGGACTATTGACCATTGCCAACATTTTGGACCCAGCATGACCATGTTTTGTACCATACTGCGCCATACGAACCTTAGACATTTGCTTTCCTTCATTCATCGTTGTTCGCTCATCGCTGGATGAGCCTTTTCATTTACCACGTCATTGTAATAAATTACCATAGCGGTGTTTTGTCTGCGAAATCGCTTGTTCGTGCAGATACCAGCGCAACTCCAGCCGGCCATTTGCCAACACAGGCGCATCGATGATCGCCACACCCGCGTGGTGCGCCGCACGCTGGAGTTCTTCAGAAATGGCCCCCAATGTGCGCAATCGATCATAGGCACGTGTCGCCACCAAACGAGCCGCCAACCCAGCCTCATCTTCTTCGATTACAAAGACATTGGGTTCATCGATCAGCCAGAGCCACGCATTTTCTTGATCGGGCGCAAGGCTCACCGTCAGCGATTGACCACAGGTACGTACCGCCAACAATACCTGGGCAACATCCAGCGGCGCAACCCCTTTGCCCACGCGCAGCACAATGCCGCGGCAAAGCCGATAGCAGAAAATGTTCGATTCGCCCAACACTTGGCTCGGATCATGTTTCTGGCTAAAGTGGGTCTGCCACGCCCAGGCATAACTGACCGCGCTGGCGCGCAACAATTCCCAATCGCGCTTGTCTGGCATGTGGTCGAGCGCATGTTTCAACAAGATAATCAACGCTGGCGGCAATTCAGCGTTTTGGGCCGGGTGGGCGATTTGTGCCCAATGCAGCAATTGTAATACATAATTAGGACCACCAGCCTTGGCGCCCGGGCCTACCACCGACGCTTTCCACCCACCAAAGGGCTGGCGACGCACAATCGCGCCGGTGATGTGCCGGTTGATATAAACGTTGCCCGCCTGAATGCGCGCCTTCCAATAGGTGACCTCGCGATCATCCAAGCTGTGGATGCCGCTGGTCAGTCCATAGTCGGTGGCGTTCGCCAAGCTGATGGCTTCCTCCAGATCCTGGGCGCGCATCAACCCCAACACCGGGCCAAAGCACTCGGTCTGGTGAAAGAATGACCCTGGTTGTACGCTCAGTTTGATGCCGGGCGACCAAAGGTGTGGGTTGCCGTCCACCATGTGCGGCTCCAACAACCACTCCTCGCCTTCGTCCAGCGTTGTGAGGGCACGCTGCAAGGCAGGACTGGGCGGCTGCGTCAATGGGGTGATCAAACTTGCCGGATTCCAGGCCGAGCCCACATGCAGGCTGGCGACGGCATCGCGCAGCTGCCGTCGGAAGGCCGGATCGTCATAAATTTCAGCCTCGCAGATCGCAAGACTCGCCGCCGAACATTTTTGCCCGTTGTGACCAAAAGCCGAGCGTACCAAATCTTTGATCGCTTGATCTTGATCGGCCAAGGCGGTAATAATCAAACTGTTCTTGCCACTGGTCTCGGCAAAGAGACGCAGGGTTGGTTTCCAATCCAGAAAGCGTTGTGCCGTCTCGCGGCTGCCCGTCAAAATCACCGCGCCCACACGCGCATCGGTCACCAATGCCTGACCCACTTCGTTATCTGGGCAGGGCAGAAATTGCAATACAGTTTGAGGAATCCCCACAGCCCAGAGCGCTTGCGCCAGGTGCCAGCCGACCAAGGTCGCTTCTGCCGCGGGTTTGAGGATCACACTGTTGCCTGCGATCAACGCGGCCAGTACTCCCCCCGCCGGAATTGCCAGCGGGAAATTCCAGGGCGGCGTCACCACCACCACGCCCAAGGCCGTCGGCCAACAGTCCCCAATCTCGTCTAGCAGGTCCAGCGCGTGGGCATAGTAGTGCGCAAAGTCAACAGCTTCGGACACTTCGGCATCACCCTCGGTGACCGTCTTGGCCGTATCCAACAGCATTGCGCCGATGAGATCATCCCGTCGCCGCGCCAGTTCTGTTGCTGCCGCTAGCAAGTGCGCCTTACGCTCTTCTAGCGGGCGCGTGGCCCAACTCGGTTGGGCCGCGACCGCCTGGGCCAACGCTTGCTCGACCTGTGCCAAATCCGCCTGGGCATAGCGATAGGCCACATGGTCAGGCCGCGAGGGATCGGTGCCCGCCACTGAGCTTGCCCCCGCCACCCATTCCCCACCAATCTGCAGCGGGATAGCTGCGGGCGGGCGCGCTTGCCACTGGGCAAAAATCGCCTGTGCCCATGCCACGTTGGCGGGCAGCGAAAAATCAGTATCGGGCGCATTGACAAAGGGCTGGCCCGGTGCAATCGCCGGCTGTTCGGTGTTGCGATTTTGCTGGCGGCGCGGCTGATCGCTGACCTCTTGGATGCGCGTACAGGCCGCCAGAAAACGATCGCGTTGGCGATTCCAGGCTGGGCTATCGGGTTCCAGGCCAAAGAGATCGTGCAGGAAATTTTCCGGCGCGGTATTCTCATCCAGCCGCCGTACCAGATAGGCAATCGCGCTGTGAAAGTCCTCGGATTTCACAACAGGCGCATAAAGCAACAAGCCATGTGCCTGTTGTTGCACCGCGCGCGCCTGATGATTGGCCATACCTTCCAGCATTTCAAATTCAACGTTGGCTTGCACGCCCCGTTCCTCGCGCAGGAGCAAGGCATAGGCGATGTCAAAGAGATTATGGCTCGCCACACCCAGATGGACAGCCTGGGTATGTTCAGCGCGACAACCATAGTCCACCATGCGTTTGAAATTGGCGTCCACATCCAGCTTACGTGTATAGGGCGCTTGCGCCCAGCCATGCAAAGCCGCATCGACCCGCTCCATGGCCAGGTTCGCGCCTTTGACAATGCGCACCTTAATCGGCGCACCGCCAGCCGCAACACGTTGCAGCGCCCAGGCGGTCAGGGTACGCTGTACTTGGTGAGCGTCTGGCAGGTACGCTTGTAGCACAATGCCCGCGCTGAGGGACAGAAATTCTGCTTCGTCCAACACCTGACAAAAGGCCGCAACCGTCAAATGCAGATCGCGATATTCTTCCATATCCAGGTTGATAAATTTCGGCGTGCGTTCTCCACCTGAGTGCAGATAGAGATGATGGAGCGCCTGCCGGTAGAGGATGCGCAACCGCGCTTTAACCAGATCGACCGTGGTATCAAACGCGACCAAATTGATCTGGCTGAGAATCGACGAAATCTTGACCGAGATATATTCGACATCGCTGCGCGCCAGCAGATCCAGATAGGCTTGCAAACGCCGATTGGCCTCTTCTTCGCCCAGAATTGCTTCACCCAGTTGGTTGAGGTTGAGACGCGTATCGCTTTGGCGGCGCTTTTGCAGATAGCGGCGCAATTCTGCCTCTTCGCCAGGGAGGATCACGGTGCGCGTCTCTTGGCGCAGACGCGCGACCAAGGGTGGTACGACCATGCTCGGCAGATAATGGGCCAAGACGCCGCCCAGTGTCAACGCGCTGCGCTCCCACCACTCCATGTAGCCCGGCGCGCCATAGCGATCCAACAGATGGCGCAATTGGTCCGCCACGCGCGCTGGCCGATGGCTGCGAAAGGCTTGGTCGGCCAGCGCAATCGTCAATGCCTTGCCGCGCGGATCATCCATCATGCGCGCGATTTTTTGGGCTTGGTCGCGTTCGGCGTCTGTTTGATTGGCTTTCGCCGCATCGAGCAAATCAGCGGCCAAAGCAACAGCGCGCTGCGGGAGAGGTAACAGATTGCTTTTTTCAGTTTTCTCCATCAATTACCCCTCCCCAACCGCGCACCAACCGTCTTCTAGCGGGCCTGTTGCATTACGCACAGACTGGATTTTCGGCATTCCAGCGATTGAACGCGCCGGCACTCTCTGTCGCCAAGCGGTGGCGTGTATCGGCCCAGAGTTGGTGCCATTGCTGTGGATCATGCAGTTCATCTGCTGGTTGCTGTCGGCTGCGCGCCACAAAGCCGGGGAATGCGCCGCGCCCGGTGGGCTGGCCAATCGGATTGTAGCGTAGATCAAAGCTCCAGCGGATATTGTCGCTGTGATTGGAATAGGAAGCGTGCAGGGTGAGCTTGGTCAGAAAGAGTACGCTGCCACGCTTTAAGGGCACAGGCACCGCTTTGCCCTGGATCAATTTTCCTGGCACCTTTAGGCCAATGTCGCTGGGGCAATGGTCAAGCAGGCCGCGGCGATGGCTGCCCGGCCACACACACAGACAACCGTTTTCCACCGTGACGTCCCACAGCGGGAACCAGACAGTCAGGATCTCGGTATTGTCGGCTTCGGGCAACACGACACCATTGTCTTGGTGAACAGGCGTCTTACCCAGTTGGGCCAAGCCTTTTTCATTCTTGGGCGTCAGATGCTCCGGTGGTTTCAGCCGTACATGTTGCACAGGATTGGAATAGATCTCTGCGCCGATCAAGGACTCGACAGTATCTAGCAATTTGTCATTGCGCAAGGTGCGAAAGACGGCTGGGCCGGCCCAGAAGGGTGTGTCCGGTTGCACATTGGCCTGGGGTAGGGAAAAGTCGAAGTATTGGGCATGGACTTTGCCACTCTCGCGGCAAATTTCGATCAACCGTGGGCCAAAGGGCAACTCGGCATAGGTCGAAGAGATTTCACCCTTTGCATACAGTTCATCTGCCAATTTGTCCAACACGACTTTGTACTCTTCAATAATCGGGTCGAGATCTGCTTCTGGATCGAACAGATCCTCGACGACCAAATAGCCATCGCGATGAAATTGTTCGATCTGCTGCTCACTTAGGAACGCCATTGTTTTACTCCTTATATACACGATTTTAGTACACGATTTTAGTACACGATTATACTGCAAGCGTATTGATGGTTTACTGTAGGTCACGTTTGGTACGTGACAATCTCTCCAAAGCCCGAACGCCAGCCTGGCAAAGCCTGGATCGACGACGCTTGTCCGGTTACAAACTGGCCGTTTTGCATTGAACACGCCTGTCACGTTGCAAACGTGACCTACAATTACAACCGCATCCTAATTTAGTTGAATAGGTTCAAAACGCAAATGTGGGCTGTTGCGCATGAAGGTGCGCCGTCTTGATCTGGCCACCCGTATAGGTATTGAGCAAAGCTGCCAGATCAACGACGGCCTGCTCAACATTGGTTTGGCCCGCAGCATGATGGGCTTCGATTACGATCAACACTGTGGTGGTGTCGGGTTGGGCCGCGCTCTCGGCACTTTGTCGCCAACACCAACGGCGCGCCATTACCATGGCGGTTTCGTCGGAAAAGACCACCTCGCCGGGCTCTGGGTGCAAAAATTCAGTGCTGCCCAACTCGGTGAACCGTTCATTGCCGACAGCGTTGTGCACCGTGACCATCCCCGTCACGGCGCGCCAATCAAAGACGGCCAGGGGCAACGCATAGCGAATGCTTACCAGATTGCCAATATCCACCAGCGTGTTGATGCTGGGAATATCGCCGCTCTTGGACAAGCGGCGCAGCAAGGCTTCGGCGGCACAGCGATACTTGGTTGGATCAACGCCAAAACGGCGAAAGGCGGCGCGCCAAGCTGCCAAGGCCGGCACATCACTCAGTGAGGCTGGCAACCTGGCCTTTACAACTGCCTGCTCTGCCACATAGCGTTGCAGGAGTTCTGGATTGGTCGGCCCATTGCGCAGCCCCGTGACAAAGAGCGCACCGGTTTGAATGCTGCCATACTGTTCGAGTAGTGCCGGGTGATATTGAAAGCATGTTTGTGACATAAGTTGGTTGGATTGGCTTAAAAATCGTTCGCAATATCTGCCCCGCCCTAAAGGGACAGGGCTACAAAAGCAACGCAGGCTTAAGCCCGCTTGAGCGGGCGTTGCTGATTAGCCCGGTGGCTTTAGCCCTGGGCGGACATGCCTACTGATTATCACTCGTCATACGTTCGCCGCGCAACAGAAACGCGCGAATATCGTAGCGCCCTGGGCGTTCGGGTGTCAGGTGGCCAGACTCGACCATCACATCCAACGGGTTGACGCGTGTACGCACGGGCATGATCACCTTTTCGTGCATACGCGCCGATTCGTAGACGGCATGGATCATCTGCAAGGCTTTGTAGCCATTCTGGCCTTCGCCGCGATGCACGCCTTTATCTTCGATCCAATCGGCCAATTCGTCGGCCTGGCCAGCCGCGCCTTCGTCCCACTCAAAGCGCTTGCCCTTCTCCTGGACCGTAAAGAATTTACCGTCGGGCTCGTGCAATTCCCACTTGCCGCCGGTATCCTTGTTCATGATCATCAACTGTTCGGTGTTCATATCGAGCATGCCCTCGCTACCAAAGACTTTGGCTCCTTGGTAATGATTCGGCACCAGATCGCTGAGTAGCAAGGCGCGTGGACCGCTCTTAAATTGAAATACGCACAGCGCACAATCCTCGATACGCGTACTGCGCTCGTATTGATCGGTCTTGCGTTCGATGTTGCCCATCACCCATTCGCACTCGTCATCGCTCAACAGGTAACGGTACATATCGGTCTGGTGCGAGCTATAGTTGGGCAGGCCATCGCCGCCAAAACTTTGGATCAAGTGGACATCCCCAATCGCGCCCTTGGCGATCAGATCTTTGGCCAGGGTATAGGCGGGCAGAAAACGGCGTTGGTGAGCAATCGCCAGCTTGACGCCGTTGCGGCGGCAGGCAACCAACATCTGCTCGGCGGCCCCCAGTGTATCGGCCATGGGCTTTTCGCAGAGAATTGCCTTGGGCTTGAAAGCGGCCGCGGCAATTGTCCACGGCGCATGGCCGCCATGCCAGGTACAAACTGAAACGACGTCGAGATTTTCCTTCTCCAACATTGCGCGCGCGTCGGTGTAGTGCTTGGTGGTGAGGCCGAAACGCTCATCCATATCGACCATGGCGCTCTCGTTGAGATCGGCCAGGGCGGCAATCTCGTAGCGCCCCGTGATCAGATAGCCATTGACGTGGTTGCGACTCATGCCGCCGCAACCGATAATCCCAACCCGATATTTCGCTGCCATCTGGAACTCCTGATTCCTCCGTTGTGCACTTGCTCCACACCCGAAGCGTGCGCGATTTACAATTCATGGTACTGCAGTCTATAGGGAACATATGGCAACAGGGAACAAGTAGCAGCTATACCATTTATTACCTTGGCTGCTCGGTTGACCCCGCGACCACGAAGTAGGGTAAGTATACTACGGGTGTGGATGGAGAACAACGTCGCTTTCTGTGTGGCGCCTACAGTCGATTGCTACAGGTCGCCAATCTACTTCCCCAGCCTACTTCCCCGGCAAAGCGAACCCAGCATCGGCATCTTCCAGAATAAGCAGCCAATCTTCGCCGCGGCCCCTGGTAGGCGGCGTATAGGTTTGAAAACCAACATTATCCGTTGTGTGCAGATGATGCGCAACCCCATAGCGCGGATCGTACCAAATCTCTTTGACATGGGGCGCGTTAATCAATGAGAGATCGGTTGTGAATTGCTCACCCAAGGGCGAATAGAGAAAGGCAAACGAACCATCATTGGCACGCGCCGCGCGAATCTTGCCGCCGCCCGTGGTCGGCCCACCCAAGATCATAGCCGGATTGGGAACTAGCTTGTGAAAGGGGCGCGCGGCAAAGAGGCGACGCACAAAGCCCATCTGATAAGCCCCCGGATGATCCAGGGCTTCCCACCACGGAATATCGGCGCGCAGTACCGCTTCACGCCCGGGTGCCCACATCTGCCAGATATTATTGTTGCCATAGGTGTGCCCACAGGCGCCCGCTAACAGAGCCCAATAGGCCGCTTGCCGCACGTCAAAATCGCTAAAGCGGCGATAAGGATCGGTGTTGCGAAAATAAAATCCGACCGGAATTGTTTCGTAGCGCGGTTCGCCATCCAGCGTTGGCTTAACGGGCGCTAGCGCATAATCATGGTCGATAAACAGCCCATTGTCATGATCATACGCGCCGTGGGAGGATTGATTCATATTGAAATCGAGCCACGCGGCCTCATGCACTTGCGTGGAAGATAGCCCAGGGCCGCGCGGGTGAAAGGTCATCAAGTGTGCGCCGTTGTCGCCAGCTTTGAGGCCCGCGGCCATGGCCTCGATGACCGCGCGCTCCGTATCATCGGCAATGTTGGCATCGCCGCCCAGAATCCACACAATCGGCGCTGCGCGATAGCGTTGGCCGAGGAAACGTCCAAAAACCTGCGCGTTTTCCGGCGTAAAGATAACCTCCTTGTGGTCGCGCTTCCAGTAGAAGCCCCAGGTTGGCAACAGGCCGATCACCAAGCCCAAGGCCGCGGCTTGATTGATAATGGCATCGACATGGGCAAAGTAGGCTTCGTTGGGTTGGGTGGGATCGAGGTCGATCAAGGGTAGGTCGCCATAGGGATTGGGATCAGTCAAGCCGCCGCGCTCGGCTAGCACTACGGCCTGGATCACGGTAAAGCCTTTGGCCGCACGATTGTGTAGATAACGCGCGGCTTCCTCGCGATTCAGGCGGTGAAAAAGTTCCCACGCCGTATCACCCAACCAGAAAAAGGGTTGGCCTGTTTCATCGATCAGATAGCGTCCGTTGGGGTGAACGCGCAATCCATGGGTCATGTTGTTCCTCCTGGTTCTATTGACTTACCGTTCGACCGTCACGGCGTAGTGGCCTTCGAGGTGGGGATAGAGATCTTCGAGATCGGGGGCCAGGGTCACGCCAAAGCCCGAGGTGACGGGCAGCGCCAAGTGGCCTTTTTCGATGGCAGGCGGATTGGCAAAAATCCCCCACTGCAATGGACCTTGAATCATACAGAGCTCGACCATGCGCGGGTTGGGCAGGGCAGCGACTAGGTGGGCATGGGCCATACACATGAGGCCATTGTGCCAGCTATGTGGGGCGAAATCGACGCCATAGCGTTCGGCGGCTTCGGCAATGCGCATACATTCGGTGATCCCGGCAATGCCGGCGTCGGGCTGGACAATGCCATAGGCTTTTTTCTCTAGATAAGGGCGGAATTGCTCCAAAGTGGCATACTGCTCACCGCCGGTGATCGGCATGGCAACCGCGGCGTTGAGTTTGGCATAGCCCTCGATGTCGGTCTGGGGAATTGGCTCTTCAAACCAGGTAAAGCCGAGCCAATCTAACTCCTGGGCAATTGTCAGGGCGTCGTCCACGCTAAGGCGCTGGTTGCCATCGAGCATCAACTCCATGCGGCCATTGACCGCTTGCACTACCTCGCGCACCAGGCCGAGAAAGCGGTCTACTGTCACACCATCCCACCCCCACTCGGTGCCAATACGAAACTTCATGGCGGTGAAACCTTGATCAACATAGCCCAACGCTTCTTCGATCAGTTGATCGGGATGATGACGCCAATCATAGCGGCACCCGCTAGAGGCATAGAGACGCAATGACTCAATGGGTTTGGGCGCAAGCAATTCGCTGACGCGTTTGCCTTCGATCTTGCCGCGCAGATCCCACAGGGCACAGTCGATACCGGCGACGGCGCAGTCATAGGGGCGGGTGCGGCCATTGGGATGGGGCACAATGGTCGGATCGAGCGGATCTTTGCCCACCAAATAGGGCGACAGCCATTCTACCCATTCACGGATGAGCAGGGGCCAGCCATAGGCGCTGGCTTCCCCAATCCCGACAATTCCGTCATCGGTGTGAATGACCACAATCGCGCAATCGGCCTTGATGGTGCGATAGCGCGCCGTAATCCATTGGCGTTCCGGCTCGTGTTGGCGGGAAAGGCAGAGCGTTTCGAGTTTGGTAATTTTCATCAGCAGTTCCTTTGCTGTTTTGGGTAATGGGTGGCAGGTGATACGAGATACGAGATACGAGATACGAGATACGAGGTCTCTTTGTCTCCCTGTCTCCTTGTCTCGTGTCTCCCTATTGTCTTGCAACTATTCTAACATGGGTTGCTTTGGCGGAAAATCAGCGGATAGGGTAAAAAGTTTGACGGCAGGGTCGCGACCCGCTACACTTTTGAGCGTATCTTTGAGCACTTACACCCCCTTGCCAGCTTTGTATTGGCGAGAGTATAAGTTTAGTTGCAACCTTACTATTGGAACTATTGGAGAAATTGATGAAGCGAGTATTAATTACCGGCGCGGCCGGCAATTTGGGTCATAAATTAGCCAATCATCTGCAAGGTCGCTATGATCTACGCTTGCTGGATCTAAGAACCGGCGGGTACGACAATATCATCCAATCCGATCTGAGCGTGTGGGATCCGGCGTGGGTGCAGCATTTTACCGGCGTGGACACGGTGGTGCATCTGGCTGCCAATCCCAACCCCATGCCCCCATGGGCGGATCTGTTGGCGTCGAACATGGATACGGTAGTCAATGTCTTTAACGCGGCGGCACAAGGCCATGTGAAACGGGTGATCTATGCCAGTTCCAATCATGCCATGGGCCAATACAAAGACCTTCCTGAACCGGCCAAGCTCACAACCGAAACGCCGGCGCGCCCTGGCACCAGTGTGATCCGCGATGGTGTGGAACTGCACACGACCCCCTATGGCGCAATGAAACTGCTGGGCGAACGCGTCGGAAAATGCTTTAGCGATGCCTATGGCATGGAGGTGATTGGGGTGCGCATTGGGTGGGCGCTGCATGGCACCAATCGCGCCAGCGACATCGGCCCAGACCGCGAATCCTGGTATCGCCTCATGTGGCTCTCGGACCGCGATTTCTGCCAACTGATGGAGCGCGGGATCGAAGCGAACCTGGGGGCAACACGCTTTGCCGTGGTCAATGGTATGTCCAATAACACCGGTATGCGCTGGGATATTGAATACACCAAGCAACTGCTGGGATACGATCCGCAAGATGATGTGACACGCGGGTGATCGTGGAGACCTGTAGGGTTTGGCGCTGTTTATGCGAGCCGCTGGGAGAAAAGCCAGGTGTAGAGTTCGGGATCGTTGTAGGCGGCTGTCCAGGAATTGTGATCGGCTTCGGGATAGATGGTTAAGCGCGGGTTGCCACCGGCGGCTTGTAGCGTAGCGACAATCTTTTCCGAATTTTCCACCGGCACCACCGGATCTTTGGCCCCGTGAAAGATCCAAATCGGTTTATCTTTCAACACCGGTACCCGTTCTAGAAAGTCGGGCGCGGGAATGCGGCCACAGATCAATGCAATGGCGGCAAAGCGCGCCGGGTTATCGACGGCCAACAACCATCCCCCACGCGACCCCATACTGAGGCCAGTCAGGTAAACCCGATCCAGCGCGATGGGTAAATGGGCTGTGACATGATCCACCAGGCGCGCCAACGTCGCCGTCAGATCGGGCCACTCATAGGCCAATGGACACTGGGGCGAAACCGCGATATAGTCGGCATGGGGATCAGCATCTACCACTTTAGGAATGCCATACTTGCGCAACACATTTACATCGTCGCCCCGCTCGCCGCGCCCATGCAAAAAGAGCACCAACGGCCACTTGCGTTGGGGTTCGTCCCAATAGGTCGGCGGCAGGTGCAGCAAATAGCGCAGCCGTAGTCCGGCGTGCTTCTGATCGACAAAGGTATACGCGTGCTGTTGCATAGTCCCCCTTTTTCCGCTGCGCCTACCGCAGCCCCATCTTCGCCAGATTGCGGTAGCTGATCGCCAGACTTTCAAAGGGATCGCGCTGGCAGATATCTTGCTCCACGGCATACCATTCGACGCCACCCGCGGCACAGGCCGCCAGAATGCCTGGCCAGTTCAAATTACCCTCGCCCACCTCGGCCATCCACTGCTTGCCCATGCGCGGATCATCCTGGGTAGACATGACCATATCCTTGAGGTGAACCACCGGCATCCGGTTCTGCATCTTTTGGATCCAGGCAATCGGATCGCCGCCGCCATGTTGCACCCAATAGGTGTCGATCTCGGCTTGGAGATAGCGCGGGTCACTTTCGTCATAGATGATATCCAGCCCGGTGCGGCTGCCATCTTGGTAGGGAAAGCGCACAAACTCAAAGCTATGGTTGTGATAGCTAAAGGTCAACCCCGCGGCGTACAACTTTTCGCCGACTTGTGAGGCTTCGGCGGCAAAACGTTTGTAGGCATCCTCGCCGCCTTCACGATAGGGGGCGGGCATACTGCCAATCGCCACATGTTTGCAAT
>DAOTTR010000621.1:0-11819 GCA_034437715.1 Caldilineaceae bacterium | reverse complement strand
AGGCGCTTGCAAAGCAATAAGGATCCAGCGCTTGCCCAACAAAATCATGCGTAGGGGCGGCCGCGCCGCCGCCCCGCGTTTGGCTCGCTGCGAACGGGCGGCGGCAAGCCGCCCCTACTGCATACTTGATTCTTTCTACGGGCTTTATCACTAAAATTGCCCGACTTATCGTAAGCAAAAAAAGAAAAAGGTGACCGGGGCGGAAGAGATGGGGGTTTGCTGGCTGACTTGGACACAGCCAGCCACAGCAAGGGGCGATGCTACACGCCAAGAAATTGCCCTCTACCGTTCTGGCTAGCGGACAGCGTAGTCGCGCCCGGTTCGGGCAAAAGCGTCACCGTCACTGTCGTCCCGGCGTCGGCATGGCTTGCGATTGCCAGGGACCCACCATGCAGATCCACCGCTTGTTTGACAATCGCCAATCCGAGCCCCTTATTGGACACATCACCCGTATCTGAATTGCGCTGAAAAGCGGCAAACAAGTGCAGTTGCTCGGTTTGCGGAACACCGATACCCTGATCTTGAACAGTAATGACACATGCTTCTGCATGGGGTGCCAAGCGAACGTGGATTGCGCCCTCGGGCGGTGAGTGGGCAATGGCATTCGAGATGAGATTGGTGGCAATTTGCCGCAATAGACGTGCGTCGATGATCAGCGAGGCGGTAAAGTGACTTTCTAGGGCAATGCGATGCCGCTCGCCATAGATGGACTGGAAATCTGCCATAATCTGTTCAAAAAAATTCGTTATATTTAGCGGTGTCGGTGTCAGTTCCAGCGTGCCGGTTTCCATACGCGCGACGACGACCAGATCATCCAACATTTGCAGCAATAGGCGCGCCGAGGCTTCAATGCGATTCAGGTGAGTCAGACGCCGTGTTTTATCCATACGATCGGCATAATCACGCAAGAGACTGCTGGCCAGCAGAATACTGGTCAGCGAATTGGCAAAGTCATGGGAAAACATGGCAACGAGTTTGGCATTGAGCAACTGATTTTGGGTGGTCTGGGCCAGTACCCGCTGCAATTCTTCCACGGCACGTTGCTGGGCTTGTTGCTGCACTGCTTTCTTTGCTAAGCGCGCCTGAATCGCTTGCAAGAGCTCCAGGCGCGTGAAAGGCTTGGTAATGTAATCATCGGCGCCCAAGTCCATGCCTTTGCGCATGTCTTCATAGGCAGCACGCGCAGTCACAAAAATAAAGGGAATGTCTGCCGTTATTTGATGGCTATGCACCTCTAGGAGGACCCCATAGCCATCCAGACGCGGCATCAAAATATCGCACACGATCAAATCGGGTAGATGGCGCAAAGCCGCCTCTACCCCAGCCACGCCGTCTTCGGCACTGAAGACCGCATACGCTTCCAGTGTCAACCAGGCCACAACTTCTTCGCGTAAAATTGTTTCATCTTCGATCACCAGAATTTTTGTCATATGTTCTTCTCTTCTCCGGTCACCACAGGTATACGAACCGTAAACGTTGTGCCGACACCCACTTGGCTTTCCACAGTGATTAGGCCAGCATGCAATTCAATCGCTTCCTTGGCGATGGTCAATCCCAACCCTGTACCGGCAATCGTCCCCACATTGTTGGCGCGATGGAATGGTTCAAAGAGATGTTTCAAGTCGGCGTCTGGGATGCCAATGCCTTCATCACGCACCGTAAAGACAAGCGCTTCATTATGATATTCCAGGCGGACCACAATCGGCTTATCAATTGGGGAGTACTTTACCGCGTTTGACACAAGATTGCTGATAATCTGGCGTATCAGCTTTCTGTCCAGTTGCACTTCGTGCAAGGCGTCATCACAACTGTAGACAAGCCGTTGCCCAACCGTTAGCTGGCTCTCAAATTCCTCTATGACACTACGGCAGAGTGAATCGAGATCAAGCTTGACGGGGTTGAACTCGGCGCGACGGGCCTGCAAACGGGCCAGTTGTAACACATCTTCCATAATATCTCTGAGATGACCCACTTGTTCCTGAATCTTACTCAAACGTAGATCGATCTGCTCGTCCGCCAGCTTATGCCGGTAGGCGCGCAGCGTTTCGGTCAGGGCCAGGATCGTCGCCAGTGGCGTGCGGAATTCGTGGGAAGCCATGGAGACAAAGCGCGATTTGAGTTCACCCAATTCCTTTTCTACCTGGAGTGCCTGCTGTAAGGCTTCGCCAGCTTCTTTGAGTTCCGTGACATCGGTTGCCACGCCCAGGAGTTGCGTCACAACCCCCTGCTCATTGCGTTGGAAGATCGTGTCGCGACTTAAAAACCAGCGCCAGCCACCCATGCGATGCTGCATCCGGTATTCAAAGACAAAAGTTTGCTCATCCGCACCTGCAATCACCTGAGCGATGTGTTCCACATACCCGGCCGTGTGCAGCGGATGCATGAGTTCGGTGATTAAGCGTGAACCCATTGCCAAAATTTCTTGGGGTGTATAGCCCATCATGGCGGCAATGTTACGATTCATGTAAATGGTCTTCTGCCCATGCACATCAAAAATATAAATAATATTGGGCGCAGTTTCTGCAATGCGTTCTGCAAAGTGACGGCTTTTCTCAAGCGCCTCTTCTGTGCGCTTGCGCGCGGTGATATCCGAACCAACCACCAGCAAACGATCATATTCCCCGGCAAGATTCTGGAGTGGCACTTTGCTGGTTTGGTAATAGCGACCAAGCAGCGGCTCTTCTGGAATGAAAACCAATTTCCCACCATCCAGTGTTTCCTGATCTTTCTGGAGAAAGAAGGCAACATCCTGTGGATTCGGATTAATGTCGGCATCGGTCTTGCCCACCATTTCTGCCGGTGTAATCCCGTGCACTTGCGCGGCGACCGCATTGACCATTTGGAAACGTCCGGCGCGATCTTTGACCAGAATTAGGTCTGGCACATTGTTGATCACCGATTGTAGAAAGTCGTGCTGCTCGCGCAAGGCTTCCGCCGACCGTTTGCGTTCGGTGATATCCATAACAAAGCTCATCACCATCAGTCCAGTTTGAGCATTAATATAGCTCAACTCAATTTCGGCAGGGAATTCGCTGCCATCCTTGCGTCTAGCCCATAATTCCAACCCACTGCCTATCTGGCGTACCCGCGGTGCGGCAATATAGGCAGTACGGTTAGCAATATGAACATGCTGCATCGATTCAGGGATCAGAATCTCTACTGGTTGCGCGATCAATTCGGCGCGGCTGTAGCCAAAGAGCTGTTCAGCCCGCTCATTGACCAGGATAATCGCTCCACGTTGGTCGGAAATGAGGATAGCCACCGGGGCAGCTTCTAACAAGCGTCGAAATTTCTCTTCACTGGCGCGCAGATCTGCTTCCAGTTGTTTGCGCCCCAGCAGCGTACCAAGGGTCAAGCCATAAAGCGCCAGAATGTCCAACAGCGGTTTGGAGACTGGCTTATGGTGGATGCCATTATCCGCTGAGAGCCAACCCAGGCTTTGTTTGCCATTCCACAAGACAGCCACCGCATTCCAGCCAAAATTCATGGATTCGGCATTGCTAAAGAGTGGGGCATGTGCATCGAAGAAGAAGCGCTCGGTACTGATCAATGTACGCTGTAGAATGCTGGCAATCTGCGTAGAATCAAGCTGAATGTGATGTTCGGCAACCACGCTGCCATCGGTGTCTGTCCCATACGTACCCAGCACCCGTGACCGCTCGGCATCGTACAGCAACAAGCCCAGCCGCTCAAAGCCAAATCGTTCCAAGCCTAGCGCAACCGCATGCTGATAGAACGTATCTAGATCGTCGATCGCGGTCAACTCCAGGGTGATTTCATGCAGCGCCTTGAGATAGGTCTGAAATTCGTGCGCTTCCTCGGTTTTGGCGCGCAACTCTTCTTCGGCACGCTTTCGTTCGGTAATATCGCGTGCAGACGAAACAATTTCCACCACTTCGCCACTTTCTGCGGAACGGATCAGACGACTCTGCGCTTCCAGCCAGACGTAATGGCCATCCTTATGGCGCATACGAAAGACAAAGATCAGTGACGGCAAATTTTCATCAGACACAGGAGCGGGTAGTTGCACCGCACGGCTACCGTCTGGATGGAGCAAGCGATAGCCCGATTGGCCAAGCAATTCTTCGGGTTCATAGCCCAACAATGTGCGGACAGAAGGCGATACGTAAAGATAGTTTCCATTTGCATCGATGCGCGTAACCCAATCGGTAATATTATCGGCCAGCAACCGATAGCGCGCTTCGCTCTCACGAATGGCTTCTTCGGCCTTTTTGCGTTCGGTAATGTCATGGTTGATGGCGACGATGCCGATCTGTGTACCATGCTCATCATTCAGCACCGTAATCGAACTTAGGACATAGAGCGCCGTTCCATTCTTGCGGTAATGTCGGATTTCACCCTGCCAGCGGCCTTTTTGGAAAAGGCTTTGGCGGGTACGATCGTAGCTTTCATTCGACGTGTAATCGGTCCGTAAGAGTGTCGAGAGATTATGCCCCATGGCTTCCGTCGCGTTCCAACCATAGATGGTTTCGGCAGCCCGATTCCAACTTTGAATGCGCAGTTGCAGATCGGTCGAAATTACCGCATCACTGACATTTTCCTGTAAGCTGGCATAATAGCGCAGTTGGCGTTCGCTCTGTTTCCGTTCCGTAACGTCACGAATCGTGCAAACCAGACCATCATCTTGAATCTGACCGATACTGAGTTCTGCGTCAAAAACCGTACCATCTTTGCGGTGCGCACGCATTTCAACATGTCTGCCAGCATGGCTTACCGGCGCGGCCTGAATCATGCTCGCCACATGCGCCGTATCGTCAACATGAATAAAGTCGAGCAAGGGTCGGCCCAAGCACGCTTCACGCGGGCAAAGGAATAGTTTGGTGAAGGCAGCATTGGCCTGCTCAATACGCAGATCAGGATGGACGAGCAGAATACCGTCCAGGCTATTATTCAAAATTGCCTCAACCTGCTCTTTGGCGGTTTGCAATTCAGCCGTGCGCGCCATCACCCGCGCTTCAAGCTGGGTGGCATGATAAGCATTTTCCAGCGCCAGGCTGGCATACCGCGCAAAAGCCTGGAGCTTTTCCATGTCCGCCGGCTGGAAATGATTGGGGATCGGGCTGTCAATGATCAACAGGCCAATCACTTCACCGCGGATCTCGATGGGAACACCCAGCGACGAACGAATCCACGTGACGATGGGCAGTGTGATCCAATTGGTGGCAGTTTGCGTATCTGCAATAAAATAGGGCTGCTTATTGGCGCGTGCGGTACGAAAAACGGGTATGTCAATCGGAAAACGGTAGTCGCGAAAAAATGCGGTGACCGCGGGCGAAAATCCGCGCAAATAGGCTGCCCGCCCAACATCACCTTCAAACAGAATAATGCTGCTGGCCTCACTCGGAACGACTGGTGCAACTAACTCTAGAATTTTCTGTAACACACCTGCAACGTCCAGTGAACCGGTTAGCGCCGCCAGGCTGGCCAGGAGGGCCTCGGCAAAATGGCGTTGGGCACGCTCCGCCGCTTCGGCCTGTTTGCGCTCTGTAATATTGACATGCGCAACCACCACCCGGCGCGGCGCGGCTTCGGCAAAGGGCGTAACGCGCATCCCAAACCAACGCCGTTCCAATGGGCTATGAAACGCGTATTCCTGGTAAAACTCGGCTTGGCGGCCTTCGATCACGGCGCGGATTCCCGCCGCGGCGGCGCACGCATCGGCGGAGAGCATCTCAGCCGATGTGTCACAAACGGTCAGGTAGTTTGCGCCCAGGTAGCAAGTCGGCGAGGGTGCATCATTTCCCAGACATAGGCGCTTCCAAGTCGCATTGATATTGATGATCGTGCCATCACACGCCAGTACAGCTGTACTCGCGGCATAGGCATCCAGGGTGGATTGCAGAAATTGCCCCATTTCCTCGGCGGCTTGCGCATGGCGTTGCTGCGCCATCTGCAAATTTTTCTGGTCGGTAATATTGTGGCCAACCCCTTGATATTCAATCGTACGGCCAGCCTCATCCACAATGTTGCGGTTTGTCCAATGAAACCAACGCTGGCTACCATCCGGCAAATAGACTGGGTTTTCATCGGTGGCAAAACGGTTGACGGCATTCAGCGTGGCAAGATAGTCCAGCACGCGCGCCTGGTAATCAGGGTGAATGCCTGCGAGCAGATTATGCCCGATCATTTCCTCGGGTGTTTTGCCAAACAATGCGCTGTAGGCCTGGTTGACAAAGATGAGTTTGAAATCTGTATCAAAACGGCAGATCACATCCGTCTGATCCTCAACCACGCGGCGGTAGCGTTCCTCGCTGAGGTGCAACGCAATTTTACGCTGTTTGATCTCGGCTAGATGCTGCGCCAATTCCACATTATGCCGCGCCAGGGCTTCGGAGAGCAGCAATTGGTGGATCGCAAGCGCAAGCTGGCTGGCAACCTGCTTGGCAATCCGCTGATCTTCGTCTGTAAAAAATTGGCGCGATCGGCTGATAAACTAAGCATACCGATGGGATTTTCTTGCGCGGTGAGCAAAACCCGCAGCGACGAGATGAGTCCCTCTTGCACCAGTTGCGCGTCCGGCGCGTTTGCTTCTGGCCAAGTGCGCGGATCAGGAATTAACTGAATTTTTTCGGCGTTAAAGCTCGCAAAGCCATTGGGTGGAATCGGCATGCGCGCCCCCTTGCCCAAAACCGAGGGCGCAGCTTGGTCAACAGCAAAGATGCCCCAGCCCTCTTTGGTAGGGTCAATCAATAGCACACTGGCCCGCTGGCAGGGAATCAGTTTGCGCAGATTGTGCAGCGTAGCCTCGATCAACGCCTCAATCGAACGACCTTTAAGCAGCCCGTTATCAATTTCATGCAAGATTTCCAACTGTTGCACATAGCGTTGTTGGCTGGCTTCGACCTGTTGCCGTAACGCTTCCTGTTGTGCAAATCCGAGTGTGTAACCGGTAACCTCTGTGCATTGCGCGTGAATGCCTTGCTCGGCGCGCGGTACGGTGACCGTTGCCACGCCATTGGAAGCTGGCTGATCTTCCGCCAGATCTGCTTCCAGTTGCGCCACGCGCGTCTGCGCGTGCTTGAGTTGCTGCCGCGCTTTTGCCAGTTTCTGAAATAAACTTTTTCGATTTTCTGGCATAGAATCCTATTCCTATCAAAAATACCCACGCTTGCAGCGCGCATCTACCCGTGTGACGAGCAATCGACAATGGCTTGCGCCCGTCTCCAGAGGCACAAAATTGCCATACGCCCCCTGATTGGCAATGACATCATCAAGTGAGCCAGCTTGTCGCGTTGCCGTTTGCACAAGACAGAGGAAGATATACTGAGCAGCGCCATAAAGTACCATTTTTTGCACGCGTAAAAATGTACTTATGTGCTGCTGCGGAGTATAAATCGAGCCAAGCGTGGATTACCTTGGGTATCCACGCTCCTATAGACTGTCACCCACACACTGCACACACTGTGGTGCTGGCAATTGCGCGAAGTTATCAGCATCAGCGTAGCAAGAATACCACCCACAATCCATCGGCTAAATAATGTATCTTTACCGTCCGGGATCACTAAATAGCGGCCGAAAAGAAGGTTTCGGTCTTGACAACAGTAATCCTTATTCCAAACATAAAATCGGTTCGCCAGGAATTCAAGGGGTTGCCATCGCCAACCACCTGTTAAAACGGGGGTCTGCTAGCAGAAACCGCGCCTAAAAGGCAACCGCGCCGGTTTTGGATACTAGGCGTCGGTTTTAACCGACGCTAACGATTCGGCACGCGTAAGGTGCGATCAACGAGGGGCAAGGGAACGGGTTGGCCCGCCAAGTGCGAGGCATAACAGGCTAGGCCTAATTCCAATGCTGCGGCACCATCCTGCCCGGTCGAAATAAAGGGGGCACCGGTGCGCAACGTTGCATAGAGATCGGCCAGGAGTTGCTGGGTGGGGCTCAACAGGGGAGGCGCGCTTGCTAACGGCTGCATCGTCAACCGATGGGGATATGGGCGCTTGGCCGAGGCGGGCAGGGTTGGCTTGAATTGGTAGAGCCAGCCATCGCCCACCATACTGGAAATCGTAATATAGCCTTCTTTGCCGCGCACTTCCATGGTCTGTTGATCGCGATGGGTATGGTCAAAGAGACCGGTCATGCCATTGGCAAAACGCACCATGCCCACCGCGGGCAAATCTTGCGCCGGCGCATAATTGGGGACTTGCGCATAGAGTTCCACCGCGTCGCCAGCCCAATAGCGCATTAGATCGAACATGTGTGACCCAATATGCAACATGCCGCCGCCCGCATGAATGGTCACCGCCGTGAGTTCGCCCAATGCACCAGCAGCGATCATTTCCTTGGTCTTGCGCACAAGCGGGCTGAAACGCATGGGATGGTTGACCGCCAGAAAAACCCCATTGCGTTCGCACGCGGCCAGCATGGCATCGGCCTCGGCCATGCTCGTGGCGCAAGCTTTCTCGACGATGATGGCTTTGACACCGGCTTCGGCGGCGGCAATCGTAATCTCGGCTTTCGCGGGTGATTGGGTACAGACCGAGACCACATCAGGTTGCTCTTGGCGCAACATCTGGCGAAAATCGGTATAGAGCGCTTTAACCCCGCGCCGTTCACCAAACGCGGCCAACGTTTCCTGGCCCCGGTTGGCCGCGGCCACCAGTTGGAAGCCAGGCGTGGTCTGATACGCTTCGGCATGGTTCACCGGCAGGATGACATACAGCCCCAAATGGCGATTTTCGCCCTGATAGTAGACGGGCGGTTGGCGCTCGATTACGGCGTCATCATAGCTGTTGCCAATGCGCCCCACACCGATGATAGCGGCGCGATAGGTTGGTTTACTCATGGTTACTTCCTTTGCACACCATCCCTAGGATAGATCACTGCGAGGCCAGAATTTCATTGCGCGCCGTCACGATCTGAATCAGCGAATAGTCGGTGGTGGTGGCTTGGTGCTCACCGGTGCCAATGGCGACCGGTTTGCGCAACACAAATTCGGCTTTGTCCATCACATTATAGACAACGTGGGCCACCTCGAAACCTTCAATCGGATGGGTGACGGTGGCCGAGAAATCGGGCAGAATCAAGGGGCCTGTGTCAACCTGAAAGCGCGGCGGCGCTTGTTGCACATTCATGGTTTTGATCGGATATTCCAACAGCGCGCGCCGGCCGGTTGCTGGATCATAGAGTTCGGTGCGTGCATTTAGTGATAAGTTGTCGAGCGTGGCTTTGACGATCGCCGGATCTTCGGTCAATATCTCGGTGTGGCCAAAGGTACGCACATCCAGGCGAATGTCGCGCCAGCGTTCGCGGCCAATGCCATATTGGCGGTTGTCGCGCCCACTCTCCCAGGCGGTGCGGATGAGCAAAAAATCGTCTTCGGCCCAGATGCCACAAAATTCATAGTTGGGCATCTGAAAGAGCGGTGTGTCCAGGTACATGCGTTCCGAGCGACAGGGCGCAATCAGATAGAATTGTTTGCTCGCCCCGGTTTTGTCATCGATCAGGGTACACGCCGCATCCAGTTGAATGCGCGCAATGTTCTCCCCCTTGTTCTGCGGAAACCACGTCATATAGGAGTTGCTAAAGTCGATGGCGTTCATGGTCTTTCTTTCTACGCCCACAGATGATGAGCGAGGCATGGAATGATAATAAGCTAACGCAGGATCATGCGCGGGTCGAGGGCATCGCGCAGGCCGTCGCCGATAAAGTTGATCGCCAGCACCGAAATACCGATCATTAGGCCGGGGGGCAGCCAGATCCAGGTGTAGCGTTCGAGGATGGTCAGGTTTTGCGCGCCGCTGAGCATATTGCCCCAACTCGCCGTGGGCGGTTGCACGCCCAACCCTAGAAAGCTGAGACCGGCTTCGGTCAGGATCGCACCCGCAACGCCAAAGGTGGCCGAGACTAGGATATAGGGCACCACGTTGGGCAGAATATGGCGAAAGATAATGCGCCGGGTGGGAATGCCCAAGCAATGCGCCGCTTCGACAAATTGCTGCTCGCGCAGGGATAGGATTTGGGCGCGCACCAAGCGTGCCAACCCCGGCCAGCCCAAAAGGCCGATCACCAACATCACATTATAGATACTGGCGCCCACCACCGAGACCACCGTAATAATAATGATCAACTCGGGAAAGCAGAGAATAATATCGGTCAGGCGCATGATCACATCATCGACGCGCCCGCCATAATAGCCCGCCAACGAACCGAGGATCGTGGCGATCACCAAATAGATCGACACAGAAACGACGCCCACCGAGAGTGAGACGCGGCTGGCATAGACCAAACGCGCCCAGCCATCGCGGCCCGCCGTATCGGTGCCCAGAATGTGTTCGAAGCTAGGCGGCTTTTTGATGGCGCGTGCGCTGAGCGCATAGGGATCGGGCGCAATCAGGGGCGCCGCCACCGCCATAAAGATCAACACCAGGAGGACGCCCAACCCAATCATCGCCAACCGATGACGACGAAAGCGTTGCCAAGCGCGCCGTTCGGGTGAGACAGTCGCAAAGGCGAGATCAGTAACCGCGAGCGGCTGCGTAGGCTTGATTGTCAGATGCGTCATAGAAATTCGTCGATTTCCTCTATCAATCCACGACGTTACACCAATGCCACATTTTCTTTGCATAACGTTATGGATCATTGTTTTGCACACCGCTCATTCGTAACGTACGCGCGGATCGGCATAGGCATAGGCAATATCGGCCAGTAGATTGGCGAATAGCACCAGGATCGCGGTGACCAGGAGCAGGCCCATAATCTGTGGATAGTCGCGCTGGTTGATCGCCTCGATCGACAGTTGGCCGATGCCCGGCCACGAGTAGATCGTCTCGATGATCACCGAGCCGCTGAAAAGGCCAGGCAGCCGCAACGCCAGAATGGTGATCAGCGGCAGCAGGGCATTGCGAAACGCATGGCGCGCCACCACCGTAAAGCCACTCAGTCCCTTGGCGCGCGCCGTGGTGATATAGTCTTGATGGAGCACCTCTAGCAAGCTGATGCGGCTATAGCGCATGATCGCCGCCGTATTGGCCAAACCCAGGATAAAGGCGGGCATGATCAGATAGCGCAACCGATCCAGGATCGAAAAGGGTTCGCCAATCGTTGCCATACCAAAGGCCGGTAGCAATCGCAACTGTAGCGTAAAGATCGAGATCGAGGCCATAGCCAAGAAAAAATTGGGCACCGAAATACCGGCAAAGGCGATCACGGTCAGGGCGTAGTCGAGCTTGGAATATTGACGAAGCGCGGCAATACAGCCTAGCGGAATCCCCACCACCAGCGAAATGACCATTGCTATGACCGTCAGCAACAACGTTGGTCCCAACCGTTCACTGATACGTTCCAAGACAGGCCGTTTTGAGGAAAAAGAAATACCGAAATTGCCCTGCACGATCTCCGACAGCCAAGTGACATAGCGCACGGCAATCGGCTTGTCCAGCCCAAGATTCTCGCGCAGCCGCTGCACATCCACGGCCCCTTGCGCGCTCCCAGATTCGGAACTGACCATGGCCATGATCGGGTCACCCGGGGCCAGGTTGATAAAGGCGAAATCGATAATCGTGATCCCCAAAATAATCGGAATCGCAACCAGCAGACGGCGGAGAATGTATTTTCCCATGGTGTAGATACCTCTGCGATGTGGTCAAGCAGCAGCTAACGAATAGCCAATAACCAATAGCTAATAATCAACCACCAATGATTAGCCGTCGCGCCTGGAAGTGGAACGCTGCGATCATTGGAGATTATACTCAAATCAGCATGAAAACCGGAGTTTGATGTAGCAATGATCAGCGTGCCGGGGAGTGCCCAGGAAAAGTTCTCAGTACAGATCTACAGTTGGGCAGTCCCCGGCACGCTAT
>DAOTTR010000620.1:0-6250 GCA_034437715.1 Caldilineaceae bacterium | reverse complement strand
CTATGGGCTGACGCCGAGAAAGATGGCGTCAATCCATGAAATCGCTAGCGTTTTGTGACCGCTTTAAATCGTCCAGTTTATATGTAGTCCAAATTACAGTCTTAGATTTAAAATTGCTGAACCGGATCTAAGGGGGTTGACAGCGTCGGTTTTACCTGGTGTCTGACCATGTCAACCCCCTGAATTCCTTTTGCCGTCGCAGGTGTTGAATTCATTCAACACGAATTTAACGCTGGCGTAATAGGCGCAAATTTACATGCACTTACTTCTGGTAATACAGGATCATCGATGGCATTGCTCCGTATACCTGAGTTTTAAAACCGCAAGGGTTTGCTACTTCGCTAGATACAATGAATGATGTATAATAACAAAGCATTTGAATTAAGGTAATAGTAAATTCTAGTGGGCCTTATCGTCAAGATTATTAACCCTCGGTAATAGCAATTACAGGCACAATATGGACTCTTTCAATCCACCGTCTCTAGAGACATTTAAAATTTTGCTGGTTGATGATGAGCCAAGCACGCTACAATTGGTACGTAAGATCTTACAAGCCGATGGGCATAAGGTCTACGAAGCGCTGGACGGCGTGCAAGCAATCGAGATGTTTGAAGCCGTAAAACCCGATCTCGTTCTCCTCGATGTTGTCATTCCCAAAATTGATGGGCTAGGCGTGCTGCAAGAAATTCGCCGCCGCGATCGCTTTGCCGGCGTGATTATGGTGAGCGCATTGACATCCGAGCAACTGGCCGTCAAATCGATGTTGAGTGGTGCCGATGACTACATCAGCAAACCCTTCAAATTTTTGCATACAATTCGTCTCCACATTCGCCAGGTCATGGACAAAGTGCATTTGCGTCGCCACAATGCAACGCTGCAAGATCAATTGCTCCACGCCAATGAACAATTGCGCCATTACATGGCCGCGCCATTGGTGGACACCTTAATGGCCAGTTCGACCCTGCCCAGTTTGGGCGGTGAACGCCAAGTTGTCACCATTCTCTTTATGGATTTCTGCAATTTTAGTTCGATATCACATGATTTTACGCCAGACCAATTGTTGCAGTTGCTCAACGACTATTTTGCCGAGCTGGCAACCTCGATCTTTGATAATAAAGGCTATATGGACAAGATCCTGGGTGATGGCTTTATGGCGCTTTTCAATGTGCCCGTAGGTTTATCTGATCATGCAATGATGGCCGTGCGCGCCGCCGTACAGATGCGCCGTCAGTTATTCCACAAGAATCTGCTGCATGAGGTACCCATGCGCATGCGCGTGGGCATCCACACAGGAGAGGCCATCGTGGGCAATATTGGCACGGCGCGCTTCATGAATTACACGGCGATTGGGGATGCCGTCAATTTCTCCAAGCGGCTAGAAGAATCGAGCGAACCTGGGCAAATTTTGCTGAGCGCGGCGACGCGCAATTTACTGAATATGTCGCGGCTCGAAATGGATGGCATTCAGATCTGTGGCCTTGGCCAGCGCAATTTCAAAGGCTTTACGCAACCTGAGGATATTTACCATATCAAAGATATGACGTAGCTCTTTGTGTGCGATGATTTTTGCGGCTGGCATCGTACGGGGCGCGTAAACGAGCGGCAACTAGGCGCAAAATCCGCGGGTCGCTGACCATGGTGTAATGAAATGGCGAGAGGATCGGCAGCATTTCGCCCACGGGCAAATACGAACTGTTGGCCGGCAAAATGGTCAGGTCCAGGGGTGTCCAGATCGATGTAAAGTTGATCTGGTGCAGCGCGCTGAGATCCTGGTTGAGTTCGGTCAAAAATTCACTATCCGGGCGCATTTCCACACATGCTGGCCGATTGAAGCTATAGGCCGTCCAGGTGCCTTGATGGGGCGTGGCAATCGTAATCAGGCGCTCGGTACGCGCCAATCCCGCCCATTGTTGCACATAGGCCCGACAAATGAGCCCGCCCATACTAAAGCCCACCAAATTGAGCGGCGTCTCCCCCGGAAATGTTGCGGCAATGGTCGTCGCGATCTGTGCGGCCAAACATTCGATACCCACTGTGCCATCGCTCGGTTGGGGGGCGATGGCACAGGCCGGAATGCCTGCCTTTGCCAGAAATGTCTCCAAACTATGCAGAACTGCAGTATTGTCGTTAAAACCGGGTACTAGAATGGTGATCATAGATATGCAGTCATGGCGAACGATGATCGCATCTTCCAGGAAACAGCAGACATGATTGGGATGGCTAGTACACGACGGCGTAAATAGACCAAAGGTAGTCCAGTGAGACAGTAGGACAGTAGTTCAGTAGGACAGTAGACAGCCACTGACTCACTGTCCTACTGAACTACTGTTTTACTTTGGTCGCTCTGTACTAGGTTCTGTTGCCACTTCCTGGAAGATGGTGGTTATAGAAAAAGCCCGTAAAACCCATTTCTTCAGGTTTGGGATATAAGGGCTTTCCGTTGTTCGCCCAAGCGGGCGTGTGCTTGAGCACGATTTGTATCTCCGAACTATCCAAATTGTTACAAAATTGTAACAATTTCCAACCCTGATTTGTGGTACAATGCGGGGGTAATCCACTAGCGATAACCAAGCTGTGCATTACAACCCTGCAAGCGCACCTTTCAAACTGAATCTTGGCCGTTGCTCAGAGAAATCGTTCTGAGCGTAAAAGTTTCAACGACCCGAAGGTCGAAGATAGAGACGCAACATCTTGCGTCTCTTCAACTACCGTGGGAGCCACAGAAAGTTACGCGGGTGGATGGTCGCAAGACCGACATGAATGGCGCTAGTAGATCCCGGCGTAAATAAGGTACCCTATTTTTACCATGATGTACACGAGTAACGTGCCTGATTAACTGCCGTGGTATCTACGCCCAACTGTACTAGAGAGCCGGATGCGATGAAAGTCGCAAGTCCGGCTCGGGGGGCGGTTGGAAAAGTATTCTCAACAGGATAACTCGCTGGCCGCCTACCCGTCACTGGGTAATCAACGGCAGAAATAATTTCTGACCGACTTCTGGTTCTTCTTCCTCATCGGTCGGATCGGCGCGCTGGGCATCCACTTGTTTTTGCTCGTTTGCCACCAGAGGTATCGTGGCCGGCAGTGCGGCAAAGCCATCTAATGTCAACCGGTAGGTGCCAGCATAGAGCAGTGGGAAGTTCGCGACACCATCCACGCCGGTCTGTGCTTCGTAACGATAACCCGTTAGTTCATCAACCAGCGCGACCACCACCCCGGCGCTAATCACGTCGGTCACGCTGATGGTGGCCGCGGCTGGCTGCTGTGCAAGCTGGACCGCCGCCAAAATATCAAGCCGGCCATAGCCGTAGGTGTTATTGGGCGCAACGGGCACGGCCCCTTCACCACACTGATTAAAGGGCACGGGCGTTGCACTCTTGATCAGCACTTGCTCAGTCATGTCGATGTTGCCAACCAGCGTGGGCACCGCCGACCAGAGCAACGCCGCCGCACCCGCCACATGGGGCGACGCCATGCTTGTGCCCGAAAGCAAGGTGTTGATGCCGCCATTCACGCCCGTCGAGCGGGTGGCAACCCCAGGCGCGCTAATGTCTGGTTTCATGCGCCCACTGCCATCCACCGTGACCGCACCGCGGCTGCTAAATCCCGCAATCGTTCCCAGGTTGTTGTGTGCGCCTACACTAAAGGCGGCATCATAGATTGCAATGGGTGATTCAACCGAGCCACAGCCGCCAAACCCCTCATTGCCTGCCGAGGAGACGACCATTTGTCCCGCCGCACGCACCGTTTCGACCATCTGCCGCAGACTTTCGGCATCACAGCCCTCCTCGGGCGGGCACCCCCAGGAATTGTTGATAATATGGGGGGCGAGTGCGGGCCGGCCATCGGTCATGGGATCGCCGCCTTGGGGATACGGGGCCAGGAAAAATTCAAAGCAAGCCGTATAGCTGGCCGGCGTGCCCACGCCATTGCGCATATTGCGGCAGCCAATCCACTGCGCGTCGGGTGCCATGCCCAATACTGTATCGCTGATCACCGTGGCATCACCCAGCATCGTCCCAACCGTATGCGTGCCGTGGCCTTGGTCATCGCAGGGCACTTGCGCATCGGCCATGCAGCGTGGTGGCCGGCCATCGATACCCCACGCATCATACCAGTTGTAGACATGGGTAATCGTCGTGGTAACGGTGTCACTGATCACACCCCGATAGGCGGCTTTGAGCGCGGGATGATCCCATTCCACACCCGTATCCTGGCTGGCGATCACAATGCCCTGGCCGGTGTAGCCCAACGCCCACACAGCGGGTGCATGGGTGAAATCCAGCCCATAAGGGCGCACAGCCGTTGCCTGCGCTTCGTCGGTAGCCACTATCGCAAAGGGTGACGCTTGGGGCAAGCTCTGCAAGCCCTGGTCAATTAGCGGATTGGCAATCAGACGGTCCACTTCTGGTCGGCGCAGCAGTGCTTCCACAAGGCGCGCGTCCCCTTGGATTTCAAGCATATTGACCAGATAGAAGGCGCGATAGGCAATACCCTGAGCATCGAGCCAGGCACGCAGCGCGGCTTGGCTGCGTTGCGCCGTTGTCGTCAGTTCCTGGTAGAGCCGTGTCGCCTTGGTTTGTCGATTGGCACTGCGTAAGTTGGCGCTTGCCAATATCTGGCTGGCTTCCACTTGATCGCGCAACACCACCAGCATCGAAACCGGGCCGTCACTTGTGCGCAACTGTTCCTGTAGATAGTCACTCACTTGCGCCTGTTGTGCGGCTTGCGGCTCCGCGGTTTGCGCCAACAAATTCGGCGCGCTGATCAGCAACGCAGTGATCAGCAACAACCCTATCATCAACACGCGTCCGATCGCGCCGAAAAGCCTTTGCTTACGTTCGCACTGTCCATCTATTCTCTTACGTGACATAGTCCCCCCAGCCACAATATACATTACACGTCGATCATCGGTGTGATCGATGGTTTGACTGCGTCGAGCATCCACCCAGCAGACCGATGAGTCTTTGCTACAGATTGCCAAGATTGCCTAGCAATGATACCATGTTTTGGCCCGAAAACTCTATCATAACGCTAACCGGCTTACAAACTATCAGCCGCGTGCGCTTGCCCAAATCTACAGAGTACAAGGAGGATCCCATGAGTGATAAGCCGTGGCGCGGCATTTTTGTGATTGTTGTCACGCCTTTTACAGAAAATTATGAACTCGATGAAGCAAGTTTGCGCCAGGAAGTGCGCTTTTGCATCGAGACGGGCGCGCAGGGCTTGGTCGGCCCGGCCAATGCCAGCGAGTTTACCACCTTGTCCGATGACGAGCGTAAGCGTTGGCTAGAAATTGTGATCAGCGAAGCCCGCGGCCAGATTCCTGTGATCGCCGCCACCACTTGCGGGCACATGCTGCCCGCGGTTGCCCTGAGCCGTTGGGCGCAACAGGCCGGGGCGGACGGAGTCATGGCCATGCCGCCGCCGATCTTCGCGCCGGGGCCAGAGGATTGTTATGCCTATTATGCTGCGTTGAACCAGGCGCTGGAGATCCCCATCTGCATTCAGAATTACAGTGGCCCGGCTGGCACACCCATGAATTCGAGCCTGCTGGCGCGCATGTGTCAGGCGTTGACCTGGGTGCAATATCTCAAGGAAGAGACGTTACCCGAACCGCGTGCCATCAGCCGCACATTGGCCGCCGCCGGTGATGCGTGTAAAGGTGTCTTTGGCGGCCAAGGCGGTGTCTATATGCTGGATGAGTTTCGCCGTGGCGCGCATGGCAACATGCCCGCCAGCCAGATCACCGACATTCATGTTGATATCTGGGACAAATTGGTCGCTGGCGATGAAGCGGGCGCACGCCGGTTGTACAACCAAGTGCTGCCCCTGCTAAATTTCGAACGGATGCACGGCGTTGCCACCTACAAGGAAGTGCTCTACCGCCGTGGTATCTTCAAGACACGGGTTTCGCGGCTGCCGGGTAAACAACTAGACGCCATGGATCTGGCCGAATTGGACGCGATCCTGGCCGACGTTGAATCTTTGTATCGAGTCTAATCTTATTGGGCGCGCTGTCAGCGGGGCCCAAGGGGCTCCCCAGGAGCGGATTGAACAGATTATGCTTTTGCATCTAATTCGTTCAATTGTAAATCCGGGAACGGATTACATCCAGCCATTCCGTTCAATCTGTTCCTAAAATCCGCTGACAGCGCGCTCCCACAACCACCAATCCTGGAAAGAAGAAAATTATGCGCGAGAATAAAGTTCGCACCATTGTCGCCGCTGGCGGCGCTGTGATCAACGG
>DAOTTR010000619.1:0-20334 GCA_034437715.1 Caldilineaceae bacterium | reverse complement strand
ACCTCGTTGATCAGCGTTGCAATCTCCTTGATCACTTTGCTTGGGTCTTCATCACCGGCTAATACCCGGAGCAATAGATCGCCGCCGTAGCCCCACGTTTCTTCCATCTCGGGAATCATGGGCAAGGCTTGCGCGGTGGCCGCTTGTTGTAGAAAGCCTTGCAAGAGTGGATCACTGAGCTGGACGGCGCGATTGGCTGGCAAGCGCCGGGCTTGTTCCGCCAACAGTTGCCCACTTTCGGCATTGGTCAACCCTTGGGCCGCGGCCAGTGCCAGCCGTTGCTGTTCGGCAGTGACGCGCGGATTAATAAACAAGCCTTCGGCGCTGAGCCACGGTTGGGCCGCACCCATTGGCCCGGCAGGCAAACGGGTAACCGCCAGATTATCGCCCAATGCCCCTTGTAATTCGGCAATGCTCCACGGGCCATCCACCAAGAAGGCAAACTCGCCTTTTTTGAAGCGATCGAGCAACATGCCATAATCTTCGTCGACAAACGAACCCTCGGCAGCATTAAGCCGATCTAACCACGTCAAAAAGTCAGCCGCGCCTGGGCTGCTATCCAGAACAATCTGACCATTACCACCAAACAACTGCGCGCCAAACGCCGGAAAGCCCCAGTACAGGTGATAGAGAGTGGCGTAAAGCCCAATGCCCTGTTGCGGACTGGCCTGGGCCAATGCCAACAAAGCATCGGTGGTGGCAGGCAATTGATTCTCAGCAATCAGGGCGCGGTTATAGAAGAGGCTGATTAATTCAAAATTGGTTGGTAATCCATAAAGTTTGTCTTCCCAACGCAAACTGTCGAGTGTGGCTGGCCAGTAGGCATCCAGCATGGCGGGCGGCAGCAGATCATCCAGCGGCTGCACAACCCCAGCCGCGACCATCTCGCCCAACCACCAGTTGGAGGCCAATACCAGATCCGGCCCGCCGCCGGCTTGCACCGCCTCGGCATAACTCTGCGGCAGATCGTTGTAGGCCACAAAGAGCGTATCCACTTGTAGATCAGGGTAACGCGCTCGGAGCGCGAGCAACATGGCGGCCAAGGCATCGCCATCGGCCCCGGTCCAACTGTGCCAGAAGACAAGGCGACCGGCAATGGGCAGCTCGGGTGTCGGTGTGGGCGCAATGGTAGGCGTGCTTGCCACTGGGGCCATGCTCGCTGTGGCGCGCGTATTTCCTGCGGCTGGCTGCGCCGTTGTTGGGGCTGCCTGTACAGGTGTTGTTGCCACTGATGCTACGGGCGTTGGTTCACCGCAGGCGGTTGTCAGCAGCAGGGCGAGCAGGATCGGCAAAGCTGCGAACCATTTGGGTCGCCTCCGGTGGGTGCGCCAAGCGAAGTGACAAACTTTTCTAGAAACATGATAACAACGCAACATGGCTTATCCTTTTGCTTGATCCGCCAGATAATCGAGCAACGCTTGTAGGCCATGCAAATAACTGCGCCAGCCAAAGCCGCAGATCTGGCCCACACAGACGGGCGCAAGCACCGAGGTATGGCGAAACGCCTCGCGGGCGTGTACATTGCTGAGGTGTACCTCTACCGCTGGCAACTTGACACCCGAAATGGCATCACGCAAGGCGTAGGAATAGTGGGTATAGGCACCCGGGTTGATCAAAATGCCGTCGGCCCATGCGCGCGCTTCGTGCATAAAATCGATCAGCGCGCCTTCATAGTTACTCTGGAGAAAGCGCAATTCGTGGGCTTCCCCGGCCCGTTCAAGCAAAGCTTGCTCAATCGTCGCCAGGGTCATTGCCCCATAGATGTGCGTCTCGCGCGTGCCGAGTAGATTTAAGTTAGGTCCATGGAGAACGGCGATTTTGCTCATAACATTTATCCTGTCTAGGCGTGACCGTTTACTGGGCTAGATTGATCCAATATCACTTTGGCATAAACTTCTTGTAAGAGAAGCACGCACTGGATCGATGCCAGTGTAAAGGAATCATCGGCATGTTTAAATTCAACGAAAACCCAAGTATTATCTGACTGGCGCGTGTAATATTCAATATGCATTTTATCTTGGGCAACCAACAAATAATCTTGCAGCGACTGGATCTGACGATAATTTTCAAATTTTTCTCCCCGATCATAGGCCGCAGTAGACGGTGATAAGACCTCAATGATCAGGCATGGATTCAGTAGTGTGTCTTTATATACATCATCAAATGTAGGTGCAGCGCACACAGCAGAAATATCTGGATAGGTATACAGATTGGCTGCCTCTACTTTGACGCGCAGATCGCTTGGATAGATCTCACAAGTACTTTGACGCAGTTGGGCATGCAAGAATGCATAAATATTCCCCAGGATCAGATTATGTCTACGACTCGCGCCAGTCATGGGACGAACTTCGCCATTGATATATTCATTTTTGGTTTCAGCTGCCCGTTCCATTGCCAAATAGTCAACAACAGTCATGGTTTTGCTTTCCAGCAAATTGATCATGATCGTCTGTCTCCCCACTGATCCACTCATCCCGCCAACCTTTATCGTAGCACCTGTTGCAAGGCATCTACGACATATTCCATCCCTGGATTGTCGATCACAACCACATCGCCTAGCGCCTGCGGAATGACAAAGCGCAGGGTTTTGCCCGCACGTTTCTTGTCGTGGCCCATGGCTTCCAGCACCGCTTCTAGATCATAATCAGGCAAGCGTACGGGCAGACCAACGCGTTCCAATACATTGCGCACGCGCGCAACCAAGCTGGCATCACAGCGACCAATAGCGGCGGCCATATGGGTGGCGGCGACCATGCCCACGGCCACCCCTTCGCCGTGGCGAATGCTAAAGTTGCTGACCTGCTCCAGGGCGTGACCAAAGGTGTGGCCCAAGTTCAAGGTTGCACGCCAGCCCTGTTCAAAGGGATCTTCTTCGACAACCTTGATTTTCACACGCACCGCTTCTGTGACCAGATGCTTGATGCTGGCTGGCCCTTGTTCTTCAAATTGGACAAAGAGATCGGGTGCGCCAATGATGCCATGCTTGATCACCTCGGCCAGCCCCGACCGAAATTCGGCGGCGGGCAAGGTTTCCAGCACAGCGACATCGATCAGCACAACATGTGGCTGCTTAAAGGCACCCACCAAATTTTTACCTTGCGGCAGATCGACGCCCGTCTTGCCCCCCACCGAGGCGTCCACCATGGATAGCAAACTGGTGGGAATCTGGACAAAGGGCGTGCCGCGCAAATAGGTCGCCGCGGCAAAGCCGGTCATGTCGCCGATCACGCCGCCGCCCAAGGCGATCACCGGACTGCGTCGATCCAGCCCCGCGGCCAGGAATTGATCATACAAGCTGGCAATACTGGCCAGTGTCTTGTGTTGCTCGCCCTCGGGCAGGAGACAGAGGGTTGGTTCAAAGCCGACGCTGCGTAAACTTGCAAGCAGTTGTTCACCATGATGGGGTGCAATCATGGCGTTGGTGACCACGGCGGCGGGCCCGCGATGCAACCCACGATTCGCCAATAGTTGGCCGGCGTGTTGCAAAATGCCCTCGCCAATACAGATGTGATAGCTTTCCGCTGGACCACGTACGGGCAAGCGTGTCATACCCGCGATTTCGGCGTCGCCTTGCAGCGTCTCCCAAATCTGCTCTACCAGGGCTTCTGGGGCGTGGCCGGTGGTATCAATTTGGTGGGTAATGGCCGCATAGGCGGTGCGCCGGCTAGCGAGCAATTCGCGTACACGCTGGTGCTGATCAGCTTCTGGCACATTTAACAGCGGTCGTTCGCCTGTCGCCGCCACTCGCCGTAAAATTTCATCGACATTAGCCGTCAAGCAAAGTAACACACCACTGGCCGCCAGTGCGGCGCGGTTTTCGGCACTGACCAACGCGCCGCCACCGGTACTGATCACCAAACCGGATTGTTGGGCCAACTGGGCACAAAGTTGCGCTTCGGCGGTGCGAAAGATCCCTTCGCCCTCTTGCGCAAAAACGTCGCGGATCGGCTTGCCAAATTGCGCTTCGATCTGATCATCCATATCGATAAAGGGGCGACCCAACCGCGCAGCCAGCAGGCGACCAATCGTCGTTTTGCCCGTCCCCATAAAGCCGGTCAGAATGATATTATTAGACGCCGCATAAGTTGTCATAAGCGAGCTAAAATTCAGTCTTTCTATTTTCTGGTCTTTTCGTCTGCGCGCGCTGCCCGATAGTACTTATGGATAGGGATTTTGCAGGCTTTTTCTACATGCACATGTTATACTATATCTGTGGTTGTTACAAACAGTATCGATAGTGATATAGTAGATTGTACAACTGAAAACAACCAATCAAAGGAGATTATATGTCCAAGTTTGACCCCAGGTTCGATCCCAGGTTTGGCCCCAGATTCGGCAAAGTGCGAACACGTTTATTGATCTTGCTCTTTGTGGGCTGTGTGTTCACCTGGCTTGTCCAGCAGCCAGCCGTGGCGGCGGATCGCCAGCAAACTGTACCGGCGCAGACGACCTATGTGGTGCGCGCCGGCGACACGTTAACGGCAATTGCTATGCGCTTTGATACGACCGTCGCCGAGCTGCTGCTGTTGAACAACCTTACCAATCCCCATGTGATCTATAGCGGCCAAACACTGATTATCCGCGCCGCAGAGGCAACCCCCACCCCCGGATCGACCGTGCCCGATGCCACACCAACCGCCATTGCCACGCCAACTGTGCGCGCAACCGCAACGCCAACAGCAGCAGCGACCGCGACAGTCACCGCGACAACCGTTGCTACCACGACCGTTGTATGGCGCGATCCGGCCGCGCCCATTGAACTCTTCTCTCCTATCGAGAGCGGACTCTATCACAGCCCGATTGAAGTGGTTGGCTTTTCCCAGACCTTTGAAGGCAATGTGAATCTGCGTTTGAGCGACGCCGCTGGCAACATCTTGGCCGAACGCAATACGATTGGCGGCGCGGTCGATGGCTTCGACTTTTTCCATAGCTATCTGCGCTTTACCGTCACCGAGCCGATCACCGGGGTGCTGGAAGTGTTCGACATCAGCGCACAGGACGGCAGCGAGATCAACACAATCTCCGTGCCCATGACCCTATTGCCAGGGCAACGAGTGCTTGATCTCAGCAATCTGACACCGGGCCAGACGGTCTGTTCGCCCATTGTCGTCGCCGGTTATTCCAATACCTTTGAAGCAACGTTGTCGGTGGAGCTCAGTGAACGCAATGGCGATCCTATCAGCCAGGCCACCGCTATGGGTGGCAATCTGGGGATTTATGCTGAGTTTTTGACCACCCTAGACGCCGAAGCACCAGCGGTAGCAGCCGTTTTGGTGGGGGCCTATGAGGAAGCCGCCAGTGGCGATGGCCCCGTGGATCGCACACGCTTTCCGGTCACGCTCTATCCAGCCGAGAGTGCTGAGTGCCCGTAATCGTTTCGGGATCGAGTACCGCGGTTGGCTTATCACGGCTCCAGCCAGCATAAGTCAACCGCCTTAAGGGAGAATCTAATGGAAGCGTGGAACCAAGCGTGGAACAGTGCAGAAGGCCGTCAAGATTGGCTCACCCCCGATCCCTTTGTTGTCGCGCGCATTCCCCAATTGCAAGCAGCCGGGGTGCAGCGGGTGCTCGATCTGGGCTTTGGCGTAGGCCGTCATGCACTGCGCCTTGCGCAAGCTGGTTTTACGGTCTATGGCGTGGATATGAGCGAGCACGGTCTCGCCTATGCCCAGGGCTGGGCAGCACGCGCCAGCTTGACGATCCAGTTTACAAATGGGGATATGACGACCCTGCCCTATGCAGACAATTTTTTCGACGCGATCCTCACCTGGAATGTGATCTATCATGGCACGGTCGCGGTCGCCCAACAGACGATTGGCGAGTTGGAACGGGTGCTCAAACCACATGGTCATCTGCTCTGCACCTTGCTGTCCACACGCCACAAACGCTATGGCCAGGGCACAGAAATCGAGCCGAACACCTTTGTGATTGCGGGCGAAGGGGAAGCCAGCCACCCGCACCATTATGTGGATCGGGTGGGTGCCGAAAAATTGCTAGAAAACTTTGATCTGCTAATCTGCGAAGATCGCGAGCAATATGGCACGGACAAATACCACTGGGAAATCTTTGGGCAAGCCAAACACTGATCGGGCCGCTAGCGCAAAAGCAACGACTACACGGTTGGTAATCGACAAATCAAATAAAGATTCCGCAAATGTAGGGGCGGATTGCAATCCGCCCCTACGCTAATGTGCTATGTTTATTTGTTTTCTCTATAAGATTTGATGGATTCATCGTAGCTCACGTTTGTAACGTGACAATCAGCCCAAAACCTGCGCGCTATGCTAAAACTTGTCCGGTTTTTAACCGGACCTACGGCAATCCATTAATGACATCTCAGCCGTCTCTATGATAACGGCAGATCGCGTGCCACCAAATCTTCCACCGTTTCACGCCGCTGAATGAGTTGCGCCTTGCCTTCATGCAGCCAAAGCACTGCCGGTTTACAGGCCCCGTTGTAATTGCTGCCCATTGCCAGTTGATAGGCCCCGCTGATCGGCACGGCCACCAACTCGCCCGCCTGCATGGTTGGCATGGGCAACGCTTCGATCAACACGTCGCCACTTTCACAAAAGGGACCCGCAAACCATGTCGGCCCGGCATTCGGTCGCAACGGTGCCTGGATCGGGAGTGCTGAATAGCGCGCTTCGTATAGCGCCGGACGTGGATTATCAGCCAGACCGCCATCGATCATGAGCCAGCGCCGGGCAGCCGTGGTTTTCACCGCGCCCACACGATAGAGTGCCACACCCGCTTGGGCCACCAAGCTGCGTCCCGGTTCCAGTTGGAGCCGCGGCAGAGGCAGGTTGCGCTGCTTGCACCCTGCGGATAGATGATGGGCAATGAATGCCACATACGCCCCAATCACTGGGTGGGGCAAGTCGTCTTCATGGTAGGCCACCCCCCAACCGCCACCTGGGGAAAGCACTTGGGGGGTCCATCCATGGCGCTCGCGCAGGGCGACGATCAGATCCAACACCGTTTCCAGAGCAGGAGCAATCGGCTCTGGATCATGAAAGTGCGAGCCTTGGTGAAAATGGATGCCAGTCACGGCCAGCGCTTCCTGTTGACAGATCGCCACCGCTTGCGATGCTTCGGCCAAGCCCATGCCAAATTTGCTATCCTCTTGCCCCGTCTGGCGATAGGCATGGGTATTCACGGCAATGCCGGGCCGCACGCGCAACCAGAGCTCCGGGCGATCAGCCGGCCCGTTCTGCAACAGGGGAACCAAGCGCGCAAGCTCGGTCAGGTTGTCTACTACAATCACGCGGGCATGGTGTACCGCGGCAGCCAGATCAACTGGGCTTTTGTTCACCCCGTGTACCAGGATCTGCGCGCGCGGCACACCCGCCACCCGCGCCACGTGGATCTCGCCGGCACCGGTGCAATCGAGCATCATGTCCTGGCGCTGCACCCATTGCGCCGCCGCCGTACACAAAAACGCCTTGCCCGCATAGGTGACACCCCCCGCGCCCGCATAGTGATCCGCCAGCGCTTGACGATAAGCCGCCGCCGCCGTATCTAGCGTCAATTGATCATAGAGATAGAGGGGCGTGTCATAGCTTTCCGCCAATTGTTCGAGATTGCAGCCAGCAATCGTCAGCCTAGCGTCTGGCCCATCCCCCGTGATCGCAGTTGATAGCGGGAAAAGGGAAAGTCGTTTTTCATTGCCCACGGAATCGAAAGCTCCTTTGTTAGCGGGTCGCGGTGAGGGATATATTCATCGGCAGGGTTTCAGACGGCGCCTACTCGAGCAATGACCGCCGCTTCACAATACGACGAGTACAATGCCGAGCAAGGTGATCAGCACGCCGATCAAACTCTGGACGCTGGGCCATTCGTTGAGCAGCAAAATACCGAGGATGATCCCGCCCGTCACCTCTTGGGTGGCCACCAAATTGACGAGCGTGGCATTGGTCAGCCGCAAGGCAGCATTGTAGAGCGTATGGCCCAACGCCAGCGGCAGCAAGCCCAACGCCAATACGCTGGCAACCGCTTGCCATGTATAGCCATTGGGGCTAAAGGTGGCCCATGCGGCAGGCAGTAGCCAAAGCCCCCCCAGCAGATAAACAGTGCCCGCATAGGCAAAGAGTGCGTAGCTATTGCGCTGACTCCGCCCCATCACACTATAGAGGCCAAAACAGATCGCGCTTCCCACTGCCAATAGATCACCGATCAACATGCGTCGATCAAATTGGGGTTCAAAGCCGGCAAGCATAGCAACACCAATCACGGCTACCAGCGTGCCAAACCATTTGCGCCGATCCAGCCCCTCATTCAGAAAAAGCCAGGAGAAGAAAGCAACGAAGATGGGTGCTGTATAAATCAGCGCGAGGCTATGGGCAATCGTGGTAAATTCGAGCGATACAATGTAAAATCCAAAGTGCAGGGCAGTGATCAGCCCAAACAACGCAAAGCGCAGCCAGGCGCGTCGCTGGGGTAGCGGTTGCCGATAGCAGAGCGCCAGGCCAGAAATGACAATGCCAGCCGTCAAGAGACGGCCAGCCGCAATTTCATAGGAAGAAAGGCTCGCTGCTGCCCACCGCACCAATACCGGGCTGGTGCTAAAAAAGATCACAGCGATGGCAACATAGAGAATGCCAAGACGCTCAGGTTGATTTGTCACACAACGCTACAATTTTGCTCATGGGTTCTGATATGGCCTCGCCCTGCGGCTCAGGTTTTGTGGATCATGGGTAAGCAAGCAAAGATCAATAGGGTGTAATCGCCACCGCAACCATGCCCAAAATCATGCTGAAAATAATCAACAGACTGAGCGTATAAAAGATGATCTCACTGCGCGTATATTTTTTGCGATTCACAACAAATATCCTTTGTACCAAGTACTCTACACAATTCTTTATATCGATTTTTTACAAGTATAGCATAGGTTCGCCACAAGGGAAAAAATATTCGCCAAATGGCTGATTTTTCTTGGCGGGAATTTATTCAATAGCGAAAGAGAGCAGCATGTTGCAATCCAATGACAGTCAATCCTTGCTCCATCCCCTGGCGCGCGCCACACTGCGGGCAGCAGGTCTCGAACCTCAGCATGGGTATCAGTGTGTGTCAGCGGCCTATTTATTACAAAAATATCATCCAATGGTGGAAATCGAACTGCCTATTGTAATCTGTGATTTTTCTGCGCAGGAGTTGCCGCGCATACAGGCCATTTTGCAAAATGCCTATCCCGGCACCCACCCCATCACCCTTGTGACATATCCAACCGGTGCAGACGCGCCAAACTACAACCGGCAGACAACATTGCAGGAGCTTGCTACGCTTAGTCTGGTAGATGGCAACGCGATTCTCTGTGTGCCGCCCCTGCCCGCCAACAGCAGTTTCTCGGCATTACAAGCCGTGATTGCCCATCTACGCGCGCCAGCCGGTTGCCCCTGGGATCGCAAACAGACCCTAATGAGCATGCGCCATGACTTGTTGGGCGAGTGCGCCGAAGTGCTAGAAGCGATTGATCGCGATAGCACGCGCGACAACGGCGCGCACATTGCCGAGGAATTGGGCGATGTTATGATGGCAGCCGTCTTGATGGTCCAGATCGCTACCGATACCGGGCGCTTTCACATGGCCGATGTGATGCAGGGCGTTGTCACCAAGCTGATTCGGCGGCACCCCCATGTGTTTGGCGATGTGGTGGTGGATGGCGTGGCGACGGTGCTGACCCAGTGGGATGCGATCAAAGCGCAGGAAAAGGCGGCCAAGGGCCAAACCCAGCCGCATCCATTGGATGGCGTGCCCGCGGCCTTACCCGCTTTGGAAAAGGCCCGCGAATTGCAATCCAAAGCTGCAAAGGCTGGTTTATTGGATCGCGCAACCCTGGCGCAAACAGATCCAACCATGGCCCAATGGCAGCAAGGGCAGATCACAGAGGAAAAGTTGGGGGAACTGCTCTGGCGCATTGTTGCCCTGGCGCACACGGCAGAGCTCAACGCCGAAGATGCGCTGCGCAGCTATAGTACGCGCTTTCGTGCGGCGCATTGAGGCACTTTGTGCAAGCGCGCAATTATGGTGTCTCCTTATTGGGTCTAATCAAAGAACGGATCGGCGACTTCAGCCACCAATTGTGGTGGCTGCCCCGGCGTTAGTGTCCATAGATAGAACAGCGGTCTTTCCGTGGTCGCCAGGCTGGTGACATAGCCGAGTGTATCGCCTGTAGCAGCCCAGGCATAGCGTACGCTCTCATCGGCCACTTGGGTGGCCCGACTACTTGCTATTTCCACTACCCATAATGTCTGGCGGGCACCGCTGGCTGTGCGCGCCAAATAGGCCAACCATTTGCCATCCGGTGACCAACTTGGCGATTCGCCAGCTACGGTACTGAGCCGCGTCAAATTCTGTCCTTGCGCGCCCAGCCGGTATATGCCTTTGGGTGAACTCACCACCACTCCCTGGCCGTTGGCAGACCATGCGCCTCTCCAACTGTCAAAGTGTGTCAACTGTTGTAGGTTGTTGCCATCTACCGCAATGCGATAGACGCGCCGCTCTGCCCCCTGCCACCAGTCAAAGAGGATCACTTTGCCATCTGGTGACCACGCGTAGTGATTCACGCCACCGGTTATGCCAGCCACGCCAGCCGGGACTACCCTCGGCAACGTGTATGGCTTTCCCGATGTAAGGCCTGATGCCAAGTCATGCACCGTAATACGCGCGCTTTCGCCTTCGCCCGTTAAGTAAGCCAGCCGCGCACCATCGGGTGACCACGCCAGCGCAGTTTTGGGCTGGCCGTCGTGCGTTAGTGGCTGATGTTGCCCACTTTGCAGGTCTAGTATATAGATCTCCCCATTGCTGCCCAGATAGGCCACCTGTTGTCTGGCTTGGCTGCCCACCGCTGCCCGCCCGCTGATGCCTAAGCGAGTCAGCGTTTGCCCGGTTGCCCCACCCGCATAGAGCGCCGGAGATGCTTCTTCTTGGAGAGAAAAGAGCAGATCATCGGATTGCAGCACGTAAAATGGACTGGCAAAGAGGGCGGTTGGCAGCAAACGATAAAGTGTGAATTGGGGGCTAATCACGGGCAACACAGCACCGAGCAAGCCAGAAAACAAAATTACCAGCACGGCTATCCCCCAGCGTTTTGATAGCTGAAAAGGTCGCTTATTACCCCATCGCCGTTGGGGTGCGATACCGATCTGCAGCGCAAGCTCGACTTGCGTAGTGATGCCGTCCAGATCGACCTCGATCCAGCCGCGATGGGCTGTGTCGGCTGCCATCCGTTGCGTATCAGCCGATACTGCATAATGTAGCGGAAACGCGCGATCGCCATAGACCCGTTTCCCTTGGGAGACACGAAAAAGTCGGCTGTCACCGCTAAAGCGCAGGACAACATTGGTGACATTGCTACCCAAATTGTTAACCTGGAGCAAGCGTGTAGATTTGCTACCTGGCCGAACAGTGCCGAAATCTAAGATCGGCGGATAGGCCACCGGCAGCGGCGTTGAACCATTCTGCGCGGCACCGTGGATCGCCTTACCCGACAAAACTTGAAACGCAATATTGATCTGTTTTAGTTTTTCTTCCGCTGCTGCTTTGTCTGTTGCATTGCGAAATAGATCAGGATGATAGGTGCGTACAAGCTGTTTGTATTGGGTCTTAATTTCCTCACGCGTTGCTGTGAGCGGCACATGCAAAATTTCATAATAATCCTTCATCCGACTCCCCAGCCCTCCGACGCCAGCGTGGTAGCGTTACTGTCTATTCAGCGCATTAATCCTGAACCCCAAAACATAAAAATAGTAACACCGGGCTCCACCATTTAGACTGACACAATGCTTACAATTCCGAGAAGCGTGGGAGCAATCATTTTGAGCGTGCAAAACTAATACAAAGTGCGTTACATTGGACGAAATCGCGCGTTTGTGATAAACTTTGCTCGGTAATGCATGCACCTGTAGCTCAGCGGATAGAGCGCCTGACTTCGGATCAGGTGGTCGGGAGTTCAAATCTCTCCAGGTGTACTAGCCAGCGTGCCACAGGAATCCCCCTGTGGCCTTTTTCTTTGAGCCGCTATTTTTTCAACGCGCGCGACACAGCTTATGGAACTTGCCCTGATCGTCAACCTTTTGGCCGCCGGTATCCGATCGGGCACGGCTATTCTGTTCGCCACCACTGGCGAGATTTTTGCTGAGCGCGCCGGTGTTTTGAATTTGGGTGTGGAAGGGATGATGCTCATGGGCGCGGTGACGGCCTATGGCGTCGCCTACCAAAGTGGCAATCCGTGGGTCGGTTTGCTGGCCGCGGCGCTGGTGGGGGCGGGTTTGGCCCTGCTGCACGCCTTTGTCACGATTACGCTGCGCGCCGATCAAGTTGTGAGTGGATTGGCGCTCACCTTTCTGGGCACGGGGATGAGCGCGGTGTTGGGCGCGCCGTTGGTAGAAATCCAGCAAGCGCCGCGCCTGCCCACTTTTGATATCCCCCTGTTGGCCGATCTGCCGCTTGTCGGGCCGATCTTTTTTCAGCACAATGTGATTGTCTATCTGGGGTTTTTGCTGGCACCGCTGGCTTGGTTCTACATCTATCGTACACGACCGGGGCAAGAATTGCGCGCGATTGGCGAATCCCCCGCGGCGGCAGATGTGCTGGGGGTCAATGTCTATCGCTTGCGTTATCTCTATGTCACGCTGGGTGGCCTGCTTACTGGCATCAGCGGAGCGGCGTTGACCCTGGCGATCACGCCCCTTTGGATCGAAGGCGTCACGGCGGGCCAAGGCTGGATCGCAATTGGGTTGGTCATTTTCGCCGGATGGAATCCGTTGCAAGCTGCGGTTGGTTCCTATCTCTTTGGCGCGATCCGTCGCTTGCCCCTGGATCTGCAAAGTCTCTCTTTCTTTCTGCGCAGTCCCCACCTGGGCTACTTTATGAATATGCTGCCCTATCTTTTTACGATTTTGGTGTTGATCATCGGCTCGCGCGAGGCACTGCGGCGGCGCGTAGGCGCGCCAGCGGCGTTGGGCGTGCCCTATGTGCGCGAGGAACGGGGACGGTAGAGTTATTAAAGACAAGGAGACACGAGACCAAACGACCAAACGACCAAATGACCCCATACTTTCTAATACGCGCTTCCTACGCATGACCACTATTTCACGCTTCGGCTTGGGCCATGATACAATCGCGCCATGAAGCCAACGGTTCCACCACCCACTTCCTTCATAGCGCAGCCATCCCCAGCGGCATCATCGACCTCACCGACCACACAGCAAACTGGACGTCGCATCCTTGTCAACACTGGCGCGCTGGCGGGTTCCAGTGTCTGGCGGATTGTTACGAGTTTTGTGTTGCAATTGGTGATCGCGCGCCAACTGGGGGTCATGGGTCTGGGGCAATATACGATTGCGCTGGCCTACTTGAATGTCTGCCAAATTCTCACCGAGTTGGGGCTGCCCGCGCTCTTGGTGCGCGATCTGGCACAGATGCCCTGGCTGCGCCGCAGTTATTTCCGCATTGCGCTGACGATGCAACTGGTGACTAGTCTATTGGTATGGGCTGGCTTGGTTGCGCTCACCCAGGTCTTGCCCTTTTCGGATACCTCGCGCACCATTTTGTGGATTGTCGGGGCGTCTTTGCCCTTCTATGCGATCACCTCGGCGACACAGACGTTGTTTCAAGCCGGCGAACGTATGGAAGCGGTGATGGGGATTGAACTGCTGATCAATACGCTCATTCTCCTGTGCAGTGTGGTGGTGGTTTTCATGGGCGGAACCACCCCCCAACTCGCCGTCGTTTTGGTAGTGACCCAGTTGCTCTCGGCCTTGCTGGGGTTGTTACTACTCCGGCGCAGTCAATTGTTCGCCTTGCCCCAGGAACCCCTAGTTTGGCAATGGTCCATGCTGTGGCGGCAGGCCGGGCCCTTTTATGGCTTGGCCCTGGCCGATGTGTTGCTCCAACGCGCTGATATTGTCCTATTAAGCATTGTAGGCGGCGAGGCGATCACGGGCATCTATGGGGCGGCCTACAATCTTGTGCGGGTGGCCCTAAAGTTGGTCCAGAACTTCTGGGCCGCGCTCTATCCAACCTTGAGTCGACTCTATCGGCAGGCGCCACAACACTATGCGCGCTTGTGCAACTTTAGCTTGCGCTATGGCTTGCTCTGTCTATTGGCCGCCGCGGCGATCGGTACCGGCGTCATCAAAGATGTGGTGGCGATCTACGGCCCTGGTTATGCCGAATCGGCCTTTGTGTTGGAAATTTTGATCTGGAGCGCCCCCTTTTATTTAATCGAAAATTATACGCAGATGCTCTTGATGGTAGAACAGCGCCCCCTACAGAGCTTGCTTGTGACTGGCCTACACCTGATCACCTTGATCACGCTTATGCCATTCTTTACCCCGGCCCTGGCCGCGGCGGGTGCGGCATGGGCCGGGCTGATTGCCGGCGGCATCGGCACCAGCGTCAGTCTCTGGCTGCTGCATCGGCGACAAATGCCCCACAATATTGCCCGGCCCTATGTGATGGCAGGACTAGCGATTGGCAGCTATCTGCTCAGTCTCTATCTGCCGGTTGGCTGGCCGTGGCGGCTGCTGAGTGGCATGCTGTTCTATGTGGGCGTGGCGTGGCGTACTGGCCTGATTGCCCAGAACGACTGGCAGTTGGTGCGCCGAATTGTGCTGAACAGAGAAGGTTCGTAGGCTTGTTATACGCAGCAGCATCACATAAGGCCATTGCAAAGAATAAAGTATCCAGTAGGGGCGGCTTGCCGCCGCCCGTTCGCAGCGAGCCAAACGCGGGGCGGCCGCGCGGCCGCCCCTATGCATGATTTTGTTTGGCAAGCGCTGGATACTTATTTCTTTGAAAGCGCATAAGTACATTTTTACGCGTGCAAAAAATGTACTTATGCGCTGCTCACTATAATTTGGTAAAGCTAGCTCATTGCAATAGAATGCATGGTTGGTTTGCATTTTAGTTATTACACGCGCTACTTGTCCCAAATTTTGTTCCACCCGCACAATCAAGGACATGGTGAGAAACGTAGCATAAAAATTTTAGGAAGCTATCGAGAAATACATGCACGATGCCACCCAAAAACACCTACACGAAGCAGGGTCAATGGCAGATGCGGCCCAGCAGCGGCGCTATCGGGTCTTGATGGTTGCGCCCACCAGTTTTTTCGCCGATTATGGCTGTCATGTGCGCATCTATGAAGAAGCGCGGATCCTTCAGCAATTGGGCCATGCGGTCACTATTGTAACCTATCGCAACGGCAGCGACGTGCCTGGGCTCGATATTCGGCGCACCCTGCCAATTCCTTGGCGACGCCATTATGAAGTGGGCTCCAGCCGGCATAAGATTGCGTTTGATCTGCTATTGGGCTTGAAAACCCTGCAACTGCTGCTACAACGGCGCTATGATGTGCTTCATGCCCACCTGCACGAGGGCGCGGTGATTGCGCTGCTGCTTGGTCGCCTTTTCGGCATTCCGGTCGTCTTTGATTTTCAGGGCAGCCTCACCGAAGAGATGATCGATCACAAATTTCTGCGGCGCGACAGCTTTTTTTATCAGCTTCTGCGGCGGGTGGAAACATGGATTGACACCCGTTCCCCGGTGATCTTTCCCAGCTCCAGCGAAGGCCGGCGCATCCTGGTGGAAAAATTCGGCTGTGCGCCGGAGCGGGTGCGCACGCTCTCGGATCGGGTGGACACCGATGTGTTTCAACCGACTAGTTATTATCCGGACACAGTCATTGATGCCCAACGGGGCAAACTGGGCATTCCGCCCCATGCCAAAGTCATTGTTTATTTAGGACTATTGGCTGAATATCAGGGCACGGGTCTACTTTTGGAAGCAATGCAGCGTATCCTTCGGCAGCGTTCAGACGTCTATCTATTATTGATGGGCTTTCCCGGCATTGATATCTATCAGCAAAAAGCCGTGGATCTAGGAATTCAGGATAGAGTGATCTTTACGGGACGCGTCTCGTATCGGGCATCAGCGCCGCTCTATCTGGCGCTCGGTGATGTGGCGGTGTCGCCCAAACTCAGCCTTACCGAAAGTGCTGGCAAATTGTTGAATTACATGGCTGTCGGTTTGCCAACTGTCGCCTTCGATACGCCTGTGGCACGGGAATATTTGGGCATACAGGGATTTTTGGCAGAGCGTGGCAATGTAAAAAGTTTAGCCAAACAGTTGTTGATTGCGTTAGAATCTCCCCAAACAGGGATGCCGCTACGGCAGCGCGCCGTACAACAATTTAGCTGGCGCGCCGCCAGCGAAACAATCGTGGCCGCCTATACCGAGCTGACGCACCCGCAATGGAGCAAAGAGACTATACCGTCCAAATGGATCATCACACAAAAATAGCGTACAATTTGTTGAGACTTTTACTAGTGGCCTGTGCAAGCTTGGTTGGCCTATTCCTGGCCCAAAGCACCCCCACGGCTTGGGCATTTGAGAGCGTACCAGCCACAGTTACGCCTGTGGCAATTTATCTACCAATGGTCTCCACCGAACCGATGCCCCTTGCCGAACGCATGGGTTTTGGCCTGACAAGTGCAGCGCTTGGTATCTATACCGACGTTGCCAGCCTCGGTGCCGGTTGGTATTTGGATTGGCAGGTGCGGAGTGCGCCCGAGCGTCCGAATAACATGGCCTACGTCCAAATGATCCGCGTGCATCAAAAGCTAGCTTGTGACGCATGGTACCACGGCGATCGCAATGAATGCCCCTATGCCACGCCGCTAGATTATGTCTATATGCCCGATCAGGCGACGATTGAAGCCGCGGCGCAGGCGAATCCAGGCGCGCTCTGGTTTATCGGCAACGAAATGGATCGCGTGGACTGGCGCTATTGTCTGGAATGGGAAGGCACCCATTGCAAAACGGTGGGTCATAATGGACAAGATGAAATATTGCCAGAAACCTATGCCGTGGCCTACCATGATCTCTACCACATGCTCAAGGCGGCAGATCCCACGGCACGGGTCGCCATTGGTGGTGTCATCCAGCCAACCCCGTTGCGTCTAGAATACCTAACAAAAATCTGGGATAGTTACCAAACGACCTATACAGCCACCATGCCGGTGGATGTATGGAATGTTCATAATTTTATTATTCAAGAAAAGGCCAGCGAATGGGGGGCTGAAATACCCCCAAGCATTGACGCCACCATAGGTGAATATGTGAATGAACCCAGTACACATATTGATCTGGTGATCTTCAAACAACAAATCCGCGCCTTTCGCCAATGGATGAAAGATCGGGGCGAACAGGCAAAACCGCTGGTTGTGAGCGAGTATGGCATTCTCTATCATAACGGCACCATGGGTCTGCCATCCAATCAAGCAAGTCATGTGCAGAATTTCATGATTGCCACTTTCGATTACTTTTACAACACCAAAGATTGTACCCTGGGGTTGTCAAGTGATGGTTGCCGGCTGGTCCAACAGTGGAATTGGTACAGCTTAGATGACACTTGGGGCAGCTTTAACCCTTATAGTCGCCTTTATGACCCCACCACACTACAGATGACAGCAACCGGCGAACGCTTTCAGCGCTATATTGCTGCAGCTAGTCGACGAAGCAAGTAAATATCACACAATCAAGACCCCACACGTTTTTTAGTATGCTTATGGACAAACCATTTAAAAGTCATACAAATAAGCTTGGTAATACACAAGAGCGTATCTATGACTTTTAAGGGTTTTATCTGTTAGTTGCGTAAAGCTAAGGTTGTTGCCCATTTTCTGTTGATTTCTGTTGAATGAATCAGATCGGCCGGCTTTTACGCACCGGAGCAATAGTAAACAAGGAAACCCATTTATATGTTGCGTACAGTACGCTCTTTCTTGCCCTACGTTTTGACGGTTACTCTCGTTGCATTTCTGGTCATGCTTGGCTTGCGTACCTATACAGCGCAGGCGCAGGATGATACAGGACAACCAGATAGCGCCGGTCCCGAAACGCCAGCAATTGCGCCATCGGCCGCGTCAGCCGAAAACATGTTCTATATGCCATTCACCTTCAATGATCACAATCCACGGCTCTCGCCACGCATTGGCTTTGGCACCTCGTCTGCCCCTGTCACCCAGGTGGGCGATATACGCGTGCTCAACGCTGGCTGGTATGTAGACTGGATGGTCAACGGCAGTGCCGTACGGCCAGGCGGGGCTGAATATATGCCTATGGTGCGCGTACACCAAAAGTTGGCTTGCGCGCGCAACACCACCGCCGATCGCGAAAAATGCCCTTATCTCAACGAGTATGAATATTCGCCAAGTGCGAGCGCCATTCAAGCCTATGCCCAGGCACACCCTGGCAGCACCTGGCTGCTGGGCAATGAGATGGATCGCGTGGATTGGGCGGGTGGTGGTCAGGACGAAATGCAGCCAACCCTCTATCCTGTCTTCTATAAAGAAGTCTATGATCTGATCAAAGCGGTCGATCCCACGGCCAAAGTCGCCATCGGCGGTGTGATCCAAGCTACACCGTTGCGCCTGCAATATCTCACGACCATTTGGGACACCTATTTGCAACTCTATGGCACGACAATGCCCGTGGATATTTGGAATGTCCACAATTTTATCAACGCTGAATTCTGTCAAAAGGAAGATCGGCCTGGCGGCAAGGAATTGATCTGTTATGGCGGTGCCGTACCGCCCGATGCCAATACCTTGATCGGGGCCTACTATGGCGAAGATTGGAAACACATTGACCAGACCATCTTTGATCTACAGATCCGCGCCATTCGCCAATGGATGAAGGATCGCGGGCAGCAGGACAAGCCACTCATTGTGACCGAATATGGTGTCCTCTATAACAGTCTGGCTTGCTCGACTCCCCTACCGGGTGGCGGCTGTGCCGATCCCAATTGGGTGGATTTAGAAAATCCGCAAGTAGTCCAAGATTTTATGGTGTGGACCTTTGACTATTTTGCCGACACCAAAGATTGCGCGCTCAGTTCGGTTGATGATTGCCGCTTGGTGCAACGGTGGGCCTGGTTTGGCTTGGAAGATGTGGGGTGGAGCTTCAACGTACATGGCGCGCTCTTTGATCGCAACACCCGGCAGATCACAGCCGCAGGTGAACGCTTCCGCCAATACACGCTCAGCAATTATGCGAAGCTCCAGTAACAGGCGTTAATCAGTTTTTATAGGGTAAATAAGAGTTCAGTCTTGGCCTAACTTGGCAAAGACTGAACTCTTTACTATTATAACAACCTAGCATCATACCCTTTCCGGTGGGTGACAAGCTTTTCCACCAATTCGGGGCTAGGTTCAGTACACAGATTCAACACATGGACGCAATGCAATGAAGGCAGCCCGCTTACCCGGTCTATATGCGCAATCAAAGGGTCGTGGCCCCTGGCTGCGGCTGCGTGAACTATTTCATTATCGGGAACTCATTGTCAACCTGGCTGTGCGTGAACTCAAGGCGCGCTACAAGAATACGGTGCTGGGCTTCTTCTGGAGCTTGCTCAACCCGCTGGGCATGATGTTGGTCTACACGGCGGTCTTTACCGTGTTTATGCGCAGCGAGATCGCAGACTTTCCCATCTATGCGCTCTGTGGTCTGCTGCCGTGGAACTATTTTTCGTCGGCGGTTATGGGGAGCGTCAATGCGATTGTCAGCAACGCCAACCTGGTGACCAAGGTCTATTTCCCGCGCGAGGTTTTGCCGATTGCCACTGTCCTGGCCAATCTGATCAACTTTCTGTTGACGTTGGTGGTGCTTTTTGTGGCGCTGGTATTGGTGCGCGCGCCGGTCAGTCCATGGCTGTGGCTGTTGCCCGTGGTGATCCTGATTCAGAGCCTGTTTATTCTGGGGCTGGCCTTTATTCTCTCCACCCTCAATGTCTTTTACCGCGACACGTTGATGATCATGGATGTGGCGATGATGGCTTGGTTCTTTCTCACGCCCATCTTCTATCCCATCGAACAGTTGCCGCGCAGCTATCCGATTGGCGGTTTTGAGATCGATATCCATCGCACCATGTATATTCTCAACCCTATGGCGTCGATTATCAATACCTACCGTGACCTGCTCTATGGCGGCTACCGCACCGATTTTGACTTTTTCGCGCGCACGGCCATCACTGCCCTGCTGGTGCTGCTCGTTGGCTATTGGTTCTTCTGCAAATATAGCCACCGCTTTGGGGAAGAGGTGTAAAATGAGCACCGCATCCAATCAGCCGGTGCTTATCCGGTTTCACAATGTCTCCAAAAAATTTCGGCTCAACCGGCAGACCACGCGCACAATTTTTGATCTTTTCAAGCGCTTACTCCGCCGTGGGCACCCCCCCGAATATTTCTGGCCGCTGCAAGATGTGAGCTTCGAGTTGGCCGGCGGTGTCACTACGGGGATTATTGGCGAGAATGGTTCGGGCAAAAGCAC
>DAOTTR010000618.1:0-25633 GCA_034437715.1 Caldilineaceae bacterium | reverse complement strand
CCTTTCAACGCCAACGTCTTCGTGATCGCCGCGGTCAGCGTGGTCTTGCCGTGATCGATGTGCCCAATTGTCCCCACGTTCACATGGGGTTTTGTCCGCTCAAATACCGCTTTGGACATAACAACTTATCCTTCCGTATAATAATGACAAATCTACAAACTATTTTTGCGAAATACTTTCTACTGCCGACAAATAAGCGCCGACACAATCACTTTCCAAATCATTTTAACTGCGTAGTTCTAGACTTTCACCCACGCAATAATTAATACTAGGCAATACTGCACCGCCAAAGGGTGCTTTGGCGGTGCAGGAAGAAGCTTTTTCTTTTGTGCCTTATCAGCTCACGATTATCAAACCAGCGTTGCTACGTCAGATAACATGGCTTCAATGCAACAAGACAAGCGACAAACTATAGGGATAAGTTTTGTCTCCTGACGCAACTTGTCCATTATATACTTGTCGGGGCTCCTTTGCAAATTTTGTCGGCTGTTGAAATAAACATGCCATAGAAACAAGCAAAAGGCTTATTTGCTCTTCAAGACTTTCTCTGCAACGGAGGCCGGCACCGGTGCATAGCGTGCGAATTCCATGGAAAATGTGCCGCGACCACTCGTTGACGAGCGCAGCGAAGTTGCATAGCCAAACATCTCGCTCAACGGCACCAAAGCTTTAACGGCTTGTACATTCCCACGGCTCTCCATACCCTCAATATTGCCACGGCGGCTGGAGAAATCACCCACAACATCTCCAACATGATCTTCGGGCACCACAGCTTCGACCTGCATTACCGGTTCCAGCAGAATCGGGCCACCACGTTGACAGCCATCTTTGAAGGCCATGCTGCCGGCGATCTTGAAGGCCATTTCGCTTGAGTCAACATCATGGTAGCTGCCATCAATCAGCGCAACCTTTAGATCAACCACAGGATAGCCAGCCAACACGCCGCTCGCCATGGCTTCCACAACACCTTTTTGGACCGCGGGAATATATTCTTTTGGCACAGTACCGCCAACAATCTTGTCTTCAAAGACAAAGCCAGCGCCTGGCTCATTGGGCTCGATCTCCAACCAGACATGCCCATATTGACCACGACCACCCGATTGGCGCACAAAGCGACCTTCAATTTTTACGTGCTTTGTAATGGTTTCACGGTAGGCCACCTGTGGCGCACCCACATTACACAAGACGCGAAACTCGCGCTTCACCCGGTCGATAATGATGTCAAGATGCAACTCACCCATCCCGGCGATAATCGTCTGGCCGGTCTGGTTGTCATAATTGACCTTGAAGGTTGGATCTTCTTCAGCCAACTTAATCAGCGCCTCGGTCAACTTATCCTGCTCACCCTTAGATTTTGGTTCAACCGCAATCTTAATCACCGGATCAGGAAATTCAATGGTCTCCAGCAAAATCTCTTGATCGGGATCACAGAGTGTTTCACCGGTAAAGGTTTGCTTTAGACCGACAACCGCAGCAATACCGCCAGCTTCGCAACTCTGGATCTCTTCGCGCTTGTCGGCATACATTTGCACCAAGCGGCCAATGCGCTCGCGGCGCTTGTTATTCGCGTTATAAACGGTAGAGCCAGCTTGCAAGCGCCCAGAATACACACGCACATAGGCCAGACGCCCAATGAAAGGGTCCGTCATAATCTTGAAAACCAGCGCAGAAAATGGCTCATCATGCGACGGCTTGCGCTCTAGTACTTCGCCAGTGTCCGGATCTGTTCCTTGCACGGGCGGAACATCTAACGGGCTCGGCAAATAGCGGATGACCGCATCCAACAGCGGTTGAACACCTTTATTGCGCAGTGCAGTACCACACAACACAGGCACCAATTTGCTCGCAATCACGGCTTTACGCAATGCGACATAGAGCTCTTCGATGCCAATTTCTTCACTTTCCAGAAATTTCATCGTCAACTCTTCATTTGTTTCGGCGATGCGTTCCACCATCTGCTCACGGGCTTTTTGCGCCGCGTCCAAAAATTCATCTGGAATCTCTTCGATTGTCGGCAAGGCACCCAATTGATCTGTAAAGACCAGCGCCTTCATGGTAAAGAGATCAATGACACCTTTAAAGGTATCTTCTTTACCAATCGGTAACTGAATAAGCAATGGGTGAACGCCAAGCCGATCAATGATCATCTCGCAGGTGCGCTCAAAACTAGCCCCAACACGATCCATCTTGTTCACAAAACAGATACGGGGCACTTTGTAGCGGTCGGCTTGACGCCAAACGGTTTCTGACTGAGGCTCCACGCCAGCGACCGCATCGAACACGACCACACCACCATCGAGCACGCGCAAACTGCGCTGTACTTCAGCCGTGAAATCAATATGGCCGGGGGTGTCGATCACATTGATCTGGCAATCCTGGCCAGTTACGCTATCTTTCCAAGTGGTAGTAATCGCAGCCGCAGTAATCGTAATACCGCGCTCGCGCTCCTGTACCATCCAGTCTGTAACAGCCGTACCTTCATGCACTTCACCCATACGGTGAATGCGCCCAGAATAAAATAATATCCGTTCCGTGGTCGTTGTCTTACCCGCATCAATATGCGCAATAATTCCGATATTACGAATCCGTTCAATTGGATAGTCAATACTCATACGAATACCTTACTTTTTAGACGAAATAAAGCGACGCCTGTATACCACAGAAACTTCCTTGTCTTCATTAAAGCCGTCATCGATAGGTCGATCACAGCAGCAACAAAGTTATTCGGAGTTGTGGGATAGGCGCCGCACCTAAGTATAAGATTCACCAAATGAAAAGACGTACGTTAGAGTCTTGCTTTAGATTCTATTGGGTCAATCCATTTAACGAATGTCCCCTCAAGCTACTAATAAAAGCACTTTATTACCGGCTTGTTATAAAGCCTAGTAGCGGAAGTGTGCGAAGGCCTGGTTGGCTTCTGCCATTCGATGCGTGTCTTCCCGCTTCTTTACGGTAGACCCTTCATTACGTGCTGTATCCAACAATTCACCAGCCAAACGAGCTGCCATATTACGGCCGCTGCGACCACGGGAATTGTCAATCAACCAACGCATCGCCAATGCCATGCGCCGTGAAGAACTAATTTCGACTGGAATCTGATAGGTAGAACCACCAACACGTCGTGGCTTTACTTCCACAAGCGGGGTAGCATTCTTGATCGCCTCTTCAAAAACCTCAATGGCAGGCCGCTTGGCGCGTTCTTCGATCAACGCGAAGGCATCGTAAACAATACGCGCAGCTAAGCTTTTCTTACCACGTTCCATTACGTTGTTGACAAACTTTGCAACAACTTCACTATTATAGCGCGGATCTGGTATGACAGACCGTTTTTCAGCACGATTTCTTCGCATGTATTTTTCTCCGCTAGTGCAACCAAGCGCTCAACGCATTTTGACGACTGGATTTAAACGCCTAGGTTTAAATAAGAGCTAGAAGTAAGTGTCTGTCCAAGAATAACATGGATGATTTTAGACAGATTTACTTGGGCAACATCACGTAAATTCACTATTTTATTTCTGGACATACCCTAAGTCGTAAAGACTTATTTTTGCTTAGGACGCTTCGTCCCATATTTGCTACGGCCACGCTTGCGCTTGTCAACGCCCGTGCTATCCAACGCACCACGTACAATATGATAGCGCACACCAGGCAAGTCCTTCACACGACCACCACGTACAAGCACAACACTATGCTCTTGCAGATTGTGCCCTTCCCCAGGAATATAAGCCGTTACTTCAATTCCGTTTGTCAATTTGACACGGGCAATTTTGCGCAACGCCGAATTAGGCTTCTTGGGGGTTGTAGTGCGTACATTGGTACAAACACCACGCTTCATTGGGTTGCCCTTCTTCATACGCTTGGTCTTGCCTGTTAGCGTATTTTGGGTAAACCGAAGGGCAGGTGCCTTTTCTTTCTTTGCTAAGTTCTTACGGCCTTTACGGACCAGTTGATTGATCGTCGGCAAAAGAGTCCTCCATGCTAATTCAAAAGTACTGTTAAACCGGCATATACCTGGTTTTTTGTTGACTATCTGCTATTTCTTGTCAAAAGCGCAAGGCCATCAGCCCAAAGTGACATCCTGCCTGCATTCTACCGAAGAACAGGCGAACGAGCCAAGCATATCGTTAGAATATAATGATTACACAAATACAACAACTACACAAATAATTGTGCGATCCTGGCACCGTGGCATCTCTACCCACGAACGCTAAGTGTATCACAAACGCTTACGTCGGGTCAAATCGCGTAGTCGTCTTTTTTCAAGAAGACGATCTCTCAAGAAAAAGCCTGGAGGGAATCCCTCCAGGCTTTTTACCGAACATGCTTATGTAGACGAACATGTACAAAAAGTTGTTTGCGTTATGAGAAACTTACTTTTCAATCAATTCGTACTACAAGCTTGACGGGTAGATTTTAGAAAATAATAGCGATTACATGCCACCGATACTAATCGTAAGGGTGTCTTCTGTGGTTTCAACGCTGACGGGCAAACCGGAAACAGCACCAGCAAGCGCAGCATTGATTTGAGCATTGATTGGGGCCAGGATGGCGCTCGAGGCCACGAATCCATTGCCCGAAACTTCGGTTAGATCGATAGCAACGCTACCATCGGCAATGCCAATTGTGCCAGCCAATGAAAGTGTATCGCCACCGAGCAGCACATCATCCATCAGTTGAACATGTAGCGCAATGTTGCCGCCTTCTTCAACACAGGCATTGATGGCTTCAACGGGGAAATTGCTACCCGTGTTTTGTTGCAGTAGAACAGTCAAAAAGCTACTGAGATGGCTTTCATTCCATTCAACGCTACCTGCCGCTAACCCCGCCATGCCAGCGTTTTGAGCTTCAAGAGCAAGCTCGGTGCTGATTTCGGGTTCGCAGGTATTTGCCATTGCCTCACCCATCGCACAGGCAGACAAACTTGCCATTACCAAAACAAGCACGAGAGACAACGCCCACATCTTTCGGTTGTGCATAGAATCCTCCCTTTGTGTTTTACTATTTACTGAAATAGTGAAAATATATTGTACAGACTTCGCAAAGCGAAACTGTATTACAACGGATTATATACTATACTGTGGCAACTACGCAACGCAGAATAATGAGCTTATTCTGCGGGGGCCTTTATTATAACAGGCTTCTTTTATATTTGCAATCTGCCATTTGGTCGTTTGTCACATCACTTTATTAGACAAGATAGCGATCGGGCAATTATAGGCTTGCACGCGACGCAAAGGCAGTGCTTCCGCCCCTACGACAAGCAACAACGCTACCCCCCATCCCATCAACCCTCACCTACTGATTGCTCTTCATAGCCGGCCAATACCGCATACAACACTTCATCCAGAAAGAGATCGATCTGCTGTTGAATACGTAAATCATCTGCATCGAATAGCTCGGGAGATTCCTCGGCACGCACCGCTTGAATCAATTGATTGCGAAAAAACCGCACAGCACGCCCCACATCGACCAAGCTCACCTTGCTGGCATGCGCTTCGCGCCCATACTCTATGCCTAGTTTACGTCCTTCTTCGAGCAACCGGGGCCGCAGCCCAGGTTTGAGCACAAAGGAGAGGGCAAGGGCAAAAAGCTGTTGTCCCCGTTGCCGACGCCGTTGGTGCGATTGGTCATCCAGCGGGTAGTGCCAACGCAACTGTTCACGCGGAATGCGTGCCATTTCCTCATGCACATGTTGGATTACGGCGCTAACCACCATATCGGCATCTGTACCAGCTATCCGCCCGACACGCTCGTCCAGAAAACGGCGTAAATCGGCCAGACTAAAGCGGCGATGCCCGCCCGGCGTACGAAATACTTGAATTTCGCCATTGTCAGCCCAATTGCGCAAGGTTGTAAAATGCACGCCCAAAAACTCACTGGCATCTTTCAAAGTTAGCCATTGGCGTTGTGTACTAGCTGTTGTAGCGGGAACAGTTGGGTTGATGTCTGTCGGTGCGGATAGTTGTTGATCTGCGTCTGTCATGCCATTGGTCTCAACATCAGCTAGAGTGAACAATCACACTTATATAAAGCTATTTTCCGCAATGGTAAAGTGAGACTTCCCACAATTTGGTATATTGGCCTAGATTCAGTAGATCAGGCCGAGATGAACCAGTATCATACCCCAATATCATAACATAGACATGGGATCAATATCAACCCGCCATCCGAAAGGAATGGGCACGCCCTGTAATACATCTGCTGGATTGGTCGCACGCAGCAGCACTTGCCACCGATAATAGCTGCGGTAGCGCGCAAAGAATGCCGGTGCCGGCCCCATCACCGTGGCCGCTTGCCCCTCAATCCCAAGATTCTGCAAACGCTGACGCAACGTCAATGCCATCAACTCGCTAGTCGCCTGCGCTTTTTCCAGCTTTTTGTCCCAATAGACCAAGCGGGCCAACCGGCGCAGGGGCGGATAGCCATGATCGCGACGAAAGCTGAGTTCGCGCTGGTAAAAGGCATGGTAATCATGCTGGGCGGCCGCCTGAATGGCATAATGCTCCGGATTATAAGTTTGCAACACCACCCGCCCACCGTGAATACTGCGCCCGGCGCGGCCAGCCACCTGGGTCAGCAATTGAAAGGTACGTTCACTGCTGCGAAAATCGGGCAGATAGAGGCCAACATCGGCGGCCACCACGCCAACCAGCGTCACCAGTGGAAAGTCCAATCCTTTGGCGATCATCTGGGTGCCGACCAAAATATCGGCTTCATGGGCGGCAAAACGGCGCAAAATTTCTTCGTGGCTGTGCTTGCCGACCGCCGTATCTGCGTCCCAGCGCAACAGGCGTGCATGGGGCACAATTTCTTTGATCGTCTCTTCCACACGTTGGGTACCGCTGCCAAAGTATTTAATGCGCTTACTTTGGCATTTCGGACAGATGGTGGGAATCGGATAGCGCTGATTGCAATGATGGCAGATCAAAAGCTCGGCATTTTCGTGATAGGTCAGCGGCACATCACAGCGTGGGCATGTTTGCACATCGCCACAATCTCGGCACATGACAAAGGTACGCGTGCCCCGCCGATTGAGAAAAATGATCGACTGTTCGCCGGCATCCAGCGTAGCGTGCAATTCGGACAACAGGCTGCGGCTGAAAATACTGCGATGCCCCGCACGCAGTTCCTGGCGCATATCGACAATTTCTACGGGCGGCATCTCATTATAGCTGGCCGTTTCTCGCTTAGCCGCCTGTGTCGCCGATTGATGGCCCATTACCCGCCGCGATAATTCGAGCAAGCGCAAGTCACCGTTCATCGCATCTGTATAACTTTCCAGGCTGGGTGTTGCGCTGCCCAGCAACAGAATACTTTGCGTCACGGTAGCCAGTTGGCGCGCCACCGTGCGCGCATCATAAAAGACGGTAAAACTGCCCCACTCTTCTGCATTCTGTTTATAGGAGGTCTCATGCTCTTCATCGATGATGAGCAAACCCAAGCGGGGCAAGGGGGCAAAGAGCGCGCTGCGCGGGCCAATCACCACATCGAATTTGCCATCGCGCAGATGCCGCCAAACATCATAGCGCTCCCCCGTGCTCAAGCCAGAGTGAATCACCGTCACGCGGCCAGGGAAACGTCCGGCAAAGCGCGCCACCGTCTGGGGCGTCAGCGCGATCTCTGGCACAAGCACAATCGCCTGTCGGCCACGCGCTAAGATTTCGGTGATCGCGCGCAGATAAATTTCGGTTTTGCCACTGCCGGTCACGCCGTGCAACAAAAATTGAGCAGCCACCAGCGTGTCAGCCTTGCCTACTTGCCCACCGGCAGAGGGTGGTGGTACTGGCTGTGCAAAACAGTGGGCTGCCAGCGCATCCCACACCTTACACTGTTCGGCGGTCAAGGGTGGCGCGATCGTTTGCGCATAGGCGCGCCCGCCCAGCGGATCGCGAAAGCGGATTTGCTCGGTCAAAGTAACAAGTCCTGCCGTTTGCAGCGAGCGCAACAGGGCTAGCGTCACCTCAACGCTGGCGCGCAGATCACTTTTCCAAACAGGCCCTGTGGTCTGGGCCAGCGCATCAAGAATCGGCCCATATTTGGCAATGCCCTGCGTTTCCCGCAACAATTGTTCGGCCGCGGCTGGGGTAATCGCCAGCCCGATCACTTCCTCTTCCCGGCGTAGCACACCCTGTTTGATCAGCGTCTGAATCGCCGAAGGCGTCGGCAATTGGCATTGCTGCTGTAATTCGCCCAGAAAAAATCGTCGTGTAGGTTGGGCCAGAAACCACTGCAATAGCTTGCCCTGCGCGGTATTGCGTGCCAGCGTCGCTAGCTTGGTGGGGATCTCCTCTGGTCTGGCTGCCAAAGTAATTTGCCATTCACGCTTGGCCCGCACCGTTGCGCTATCCGCATCTTTGCTCAGCAGACCGGGCGGCAAAAAGAGTTTGACGGCTTCGGCCAATGGCGTGACATAATAGGTGGCGATCCACATGGCCAGCGCGACCTGGGCAGGGGTCAGCACAGGCTCTGGGCGTGCCAATCGCAGCAGCGCGCGCGTGGGCACAGGCGAAGCTTCGGTGCGCCGCACCACAATGCCTTGCACCTGCTGTCCACCAAACGGGGCCCAGACCAAATGCCCTGGCTGAATGACCGTTTCCAATTCAACCGGCAGGTGATAGTGAAAAATATCAAGGTGCGAGTCGGTCGTGGCCGGCTTGGCATCCGTTGACTGGGGCGTGGTTTCATCCCAAAACGGATCCGCATCCGTCCAGGGATCAGCCGGTGGCGGGGCCTCGACTTGGCGAAAGGAACGACGAATCGGTCGGTTAACGATCAGTTCAACAAAAATCATGGGGTGAAAGGAAATCAGTGGTAGCGCGTATACTTGACATTAGCTGCGCGTGCCATAGATAAATTCTTGCGCAATGCCAAAAGCAAAGGCCAACAACGCCGGTAGCGCACCCAACAGCAGATTAGCCGCCGGATCAATCTGCAGCAAGTAATAGATCAGACCCAAAACTAGGCAAAGTACCAAGCTGACAATGCCACCGATCAGTGGCAAAATCAAACCACGCAGGCTATATTTGCGGTCAAAAAATCCGCGCTGGACGTGGGCATAGCGGTGCATATTGATCAAGGCTCCGACCGCGCCACCCAATGCGCCGGCAAAGAAGGCCGCGAAAATTGTGAGCACATTGTGTGCCAGTAACGAGTCAGCAGTACCATTACCTCCGCTGAACCAAGCGATGGTAGCAACCAAAGAGGGCTGATAAAAATAGCGCCCCCCGATCACGATCAGGCTGAGCACCATCCAAGCCGACAGGTAAACGCGCAACCGGCTATGGTATAGATTGGACCAATGCAGTGTTTCCTGTACTCGTTGGCCAATCGTGCGCACCTGTTGCAGATAGTAGTCTACCTCGGCGGAACGGGATGCATCAGTTTGTAGCAGCGTATAGGCTTTTTGCAACAGATGAAGCGCACGCTCGCGCGATTCATGACCAGTAGGCAGCGCTTGCTCGATCTCTGTCTGCAACACGACCATTTCTTGCTGCAATGCTCGCGGATCGAGCGTTGTCATGCGCGGCAGTAAATTAGAACGGCGTGCCGCTTGGTTCAACCGATAGCGATTGCTCGCTTGGCTAGAGACGGAAGTGGCGGGGAAATCTTCAAAAAGTGCGTCTGTCGGATCGACCCAACTGGCGGCAGAAAGGCTCGCGGCATCCATGCTACCAGTCAAGTCTCGTTCAGACGTAGAAGATGGCTGTGCAGCAATTTTTTGATAGCGCTGTTCGGCGGCCAAAACCCATTGCTCCGCATTGTGCTTGGCGGTGGTGCCGTTGGGCAGGGTTGGCTGGGTTGGGCGTACGCTTGCGCCATTGGGACGCCCGCTCTTGGCTGAATCTGTTGGCTTCGTCTGTGCGCGCGTATATTCTTGCAAAATCGCAGCACGGGCAGCCGGTGTTGTATTGGGCGGCGGTGACAGCGATGGTCCAGCAATGGTAGGTTCGGCAAAATGCCAGGCTGGCCGCGCCCATTCGTCCTGCGGATCACTGGTGGGCTGCATCCGATCCTCGTGTGCGTCGCCAATCGCGGGTTGCTCATCTTCGCGACGGGAATCATCGGTATACGCACGCGCAGTACGGGGCGCGTCCCGTGCTGCTTCAGGGAGTGCAGCAGTACGACTTGGCGAACGTTCGTCACGATAGGGTGCGGCAACGGGCTGATCAACCGCAACTGAATTGCGATCAGCGCGTGGCTGTGCAGGGGCAGCATGGGTAAATTCATTGGCGGTAATGTCCACAGCACCCAGCATCATTTCATCCAACAATACATTCGCGCGCCATTGCAGCAATTGGGGGGTTTGATCCCAACTCGGGGTTGCATGCTCCCCATTTTGTTTGCGCGCGCCAGCAGGCACGTCACCATTTTGCCCGCTAGGTTGACCTGTGCCGTCTGTGCTGTGATTGTGGGCTGTGCGATTGGGCACAGTCTGTGCAGCCATTACTCCTCCGACTTCGAATCGCTTCTCTTCAAATGATATAGTACCATTTTTTGATAAGGTTGCCAAGCCCATGCAGCAATTCAACTACGTAGCCAGACTCATTTTTAGGCTAGTTGCCCCCACTCAGCTAGACCATCGGCGGGCCCCCAAGGCGCTAACCCTACGGTGCCGTAGGGATTAAAAATAATATCTTCCTCTTGTGCCGCAAATTGCCATAATTTGCGCACCAACGCGTGCTTGATCGCCCCATAGTCAGACCGTTCGGCTACATTGATCATCTCATCTGGATCCGTACGCAGATCATAGAGTTCATCAAAGTCGAACCCATTGTACACGTATTTATATTCTTTGGTGGTGACGCTGCGCTGCGTATAGTAAAGCTCCACCCCATTAAACTGGGTATGGATCGCATCGCGCCATGCGGTTGGCTCCTCGGCGTGCAGAAAAGGCAACAGACTCTGACCGGTCATTGTGTGTGTGGCTTGGATCTCGGCCAATTCCAAAAAGGTGGGCGCAAAGTCGGCCAAGGAGACAAAATGATCCACGGCGCGCCCTGGCTGCGCAATGCCTTTGGGCCAACGCATGATGCAGGGCACATGGTATGCCTGGCGGAAAGCGGGAACACCCTTGAGATACAGACCATGATCGCCACAATAGTCGCCATGATCCGAAAGAAAGATGACCAAGGTGTTCTCGGCTTGATCGGTTGCGTCCAGGGCATCTAGCACTTCACCCAGCAACGTATCTTCCATGGTGCAGTAGGCGTAATAGTGAGCAATCGACGCGCGCACTTCATCTTCGCTCAATTGATCCCAAAGCTGGCGGCGCTGCCGCTGATAGATACGCGGCTTATCTTCCAACGTATCCGCATAAGTGGTGGGCAACCCAATTTGTGCAGGATCATACAGGTTGACAAATTTCTCTGGCACCCGGTAGGGATCGTGTGGGCCAATCGGGCCGACAAAGATACACCAGGGTTTGCTGGTCGATGCCTGTTGAATGGTGTCGATGGCCGCCTGTACCACCTGGGCGTCATGATCCGCTTCGTAGCCCTTGGGGCCGCTGTCTGGCACCGTTTCGTAAACCACAAAATCGCCCCACCCTGGCCGTTGGATATGGCCGGCGGGCCGTTCACCAGGGCTGGTATCGATCGTGGGTGGACCTGTGCGCCACGCTTCGATGCGCCGATCATGCGACGCGCCACTGGCACCCGTCACGGCGCGCTCCTGCCAGCCGCGATCTTTGGGATCCTCCTCGGCGCTGATGTGCCATTTGCCACAGAGGGTCAGATCATAGCCGGCTTCGCGCAGCAACTCGGAAAAAGTGATGACATTGCGGCGCAAGCCAAGGTTGATCGCCGTGCGCGTGCGCACATTGTTAAATACACCGTGGCGGCTCGGATAGAGTCCGGTCATAAAGGTCGCACGGGATGGGCAGCAATGCGCGGTTGGGCAGTAGGTCTGGGTAAAGCGAATGCCATCCCGCGCCAATCGATCCGCATTGGGGGTAAGGCAAGGATGGTCGGGCGCGACTACATCGGCGCGCTGCTGATCAGTCATAAAAATGAGAATGTTGGGACGCTTGTCCATAATACTTCCTTCCAAACTATTTTGCTGATTGATCAACCTGCATAAACGACTGGGCTAGGAGCGCCAACGCGCGCGCCCATTCTTCCGGTGTATTTGCATTCAGAAAAGAATGCAGTTCCTGATCAATTTGGCGCAATTCGGCTTCATGGACATAACGGACGCGTACATCGGGCAAAAAGCAGGTCGCACGGCGCTCACCGGCGGCCAAGCGCGCGACAATCGCAGGCAGGCACCGGCGGTGATAGAGACTGTGTAGCGCTTCAGGATAGTTGTCAATCACAGGGACGATAGCATCCCAACGCGCCGCGCCGCTTGCATCCGATTCAGTGGCCAGGGTACAGAAACGAGCAAAAAGTGCAGGATTCAGCAAAGGCATGTCGCACGCCACAAAGATCGCCCAATCGGCACAAGTTGCCAATGCGATTGCCAGACCGCCCAGTGGCCCGGTATCAGGATAAGCATCGGTCAGCCAGGTAATGTCATCGCCCAGATCCACTTGTTGGCGAAAGGTGGAATCATTGGCAATAATCACTATACGCTGTGGCGCTAGCAGACGTAGGCGCTCGACAATCACTTGGAGCAGCGGTTGATTATCGGGCGGCAAGGGAAGCAGTGCCTTGGGTTGGCCCATACGCCGACTTTGCCCCCCGGCATTGACGACTACGGTCAGATCGCGTAAGCGGCTAGGAATAGCACGGCTCCTTTGTCGTTTGCATAAGCAATCGGCCAAGCAACCGGCTGCGCACTTGGGTCAATTCCTCGTCCGTCAACCCGATTGCCAACAGATAGCGCGCTACACCCCCATAGCGGTTCTCCAGGTGTGTGAGCAGATTGTGCATCATCTCTGCTGTGGCGGTTGGCTTGAGCCAGAAATCAGCATTCGCTTCGCCACCAACCTTGGCGACAATTTCCTCCCAGAGCGGCCACAGGCACACCTGACTTTCCGCATAATCGGCGGCAATAACATCCTGTGGCACCCCTACCAAACCCAGCAGCAACGCCACAATGATCCCCGTGCGATCCTTGCCCGCGTGACAATGGATCAGGATACCGCCATCGCTGGCACTACCAACGACACGCATAATCCGGGCGATCAGCAACGGATAGTGATCAAGAATAATTTGGTAGACCGCCGCTCGATCTTTGGCCGCGCTGATCAGCGCGCCGATGGCTGGTTCACGGGTTTTCATGGGCAGGTTGAGATAAGTCGGCGTGGCGGGGTCGTCACTACGTGCCATAAAGATTGATGGTTCTGTGCCCACTTGATCTGGTTCGCGCAGATCGATAATGGTACGAATACCATAGTCAACGAGCGCAGCCCGACCTTCGGCCGTCAAGCGCGCGGGAATATCAGAGCGCACAATCGCGCGCCATTGGGTTATATGGCCGTCACCAGTGGGCAGACCACCCAGATCGCGCACATTGTAACAAGCAGGCCAGTTGAGGGTACGGGTAAAAAGATTGGTCATCAAAGGCTCTACTACAGTCATGCGCAACGACTGCGCTTGAAATCTGGCGTCGCCAGTTCAACAATGCGTGACATCCCATCTTCCAACGAATACTCATCCATCAGGATCGGCATCATTTCTTGGCCGACCGCCGCCTCGACAGCCGCATAACCAGTTGGGTGGAAATATTCTGGCGACAGTTCTTGCGCTTGTGCGGCCCAGAACTGGCCGAAAGCCCAATCGCCAAAGAGGGGCGAGCGTTGCGCCAAGAACGCTGCGGATTCCAGATACGGTCCATAGGCTGGGATCATGCCCCCTGCCCCACAACGGGTAGTCCCCGCCAGGGTGCCCAAAGCGTAGCGCATGAAGGTAATCGCATTTTCGGTATTGGCAGCAGCCTTCGGACTCACCAGTTGTGCGCCACCCTCAATCCCCGTGCGATACTGGATATTATCACCGCCAGGGAACTGGGCGACGCGCCCATTGCCCAGCGCGCCTATGGCTTCGGCACCTTGCAGATTGGCTTCCCAGGCATCTTTGGCCCAGCAGCTAGCAAAGTCACCGATCAACTGCCCTGCCTTGAGCGCGGCCCAATAGGCCGGGGTCTGCCAACCGACATCTAACCCACTGCCCGACTCCCACAATTGCTTGGCAAGCCGCATTGCTTGCACGCCTGCTTCATCATCAACGGTAATGGTCTGACCATCTTGGCTCACAGCCGAGCCACCATACTGATACAGCGCAAAAAAGAAGAGCGCGACCCGGCCACGCGCGGGCAAACAGAAACTATAGAGACCCTGCTGCTTTAATTCCGCCGCCATACTCAGAAAATCGGGCCAGGTCAACGCATCCAGATCCACCCCACCAAAGCCAGTTGCTTGCAACCTATCTGCGCGATAATACCAACCACTCACGCCAAGACCGCCCGGCCAACCCACATAACGCCCATGCTTGGCGATAAACGTTTCGGCAAGTTTTGCCGGATGATAGTGTGCAATTTCTGGCTTGAGTTGGTCGGTGAGATCGGTCAACAACGCATTGCAGCCCCAATCCTGGGCTTGGGTCGCTTCTGCCCAGTAGAGGTCGGGCAAGCCACTGCCAGCAGCCAAGGCAGCGGTGATTTTCTGGGCGTGGTTCGCGGGGTGAGGCGAGACCCAGATAATCTGGGGGTATTCAGCAGTAAAGCCTTTGGCGGCCAGATCCAGCGGGTGTTGATCACGGCCCCAAAAGATCACTTCTTGACTCTCCGCATCTGGGATCGTGGCCGGGATCGTGGCCGGGATCGTAGATGCGTTCACAGCAGGTTTCGAGATAGGGGCGGCACAAGTAGCCAACGCGGTTATGCTCGCTGCGCTGCCTGCCAGGTACAAAAAATAGCGGCGACTGAACGCCACGCGCGCTTGCTGCTGATTAGCTTGCATGGAGTCCTCCTATGACAACCGGCATTCTAGCACAGGGCTAAAACGACTATCAATTCATCCCAGAAAGCGGGGTGTGCTTCAGGTTTGGCGAGACCTTTTGCAGCAGGCTGAAAGCCGCCTCTTTCTGGCGCGCCATACGCGCCGTCTGTTGCAGGGCTTGCCAAGGGAAAATTCGTTTTTCGCTGCGCATTGCGGTGGGTAGGGCAAAGATCAAAATGTAGGCGCGCCGTGGCTCGTCGGACAAATTGGGGCCGGCATAATGAAAGGTGCGACAGTGATGGATCGTCGCACCGCCAGCCGGGATGGGGCACGGCACAATCTGCTCGGCTGGGATATGATCGGCCTCTAGGCCATGAATGCGCGGATCATTGTTGATGGGATGATGAGGCTGTACTTCCGACGCGTAGCTCTTGGAGACAAATTGCATACAGCCACCCTGTACCGTTGCTTCCTGTAACGGAATCCAAATGCTGATCGAGTTGTAATGTAAGTCAGGGCTCCAATAGGCTTCATCTTGGTGCCAAGGGGTGGGCGCGCCATAGCGGGCTGGCTTGAGAATGGCATGTTCACCACCAGCCTGGGCCTCAGGTCCCAGCAACTGGCGCGCGATCGCCAAGGCATTGACGCGAAAAAGTCCTTCGGCTAGTTCAGGCGCATACTTTTTGGGGTTCAGAATCTGCGGCAGCGTGGCGACCTGGCCCTCTTCATCGGCCCCGGCTAGGTCAAATTGATTGCCCTCTGCGCGCCCGGCCTGTGCGGCAAAGAGGCGATCATAGATCGCGCGCAGCCAAGTTACTTCTGCGGGGGTCGTGATAGCGGGCAGGGTTAGATACCCTTCCTGTTGATAAAAATCGATCTGCGCCTGCGCTAGCGCGATGGTTGGTGTTTGCATGACACTCTCCCGTACATGAACAGAATTATGTGTAGGAATGGAGGCACAGCCAGCGCTATGATAGGTGGGTTTTCATAGGGCCCGCAGTGCGCCTTTATGGCCCTTCGGCGGGCGCATCGGGCAACACAGCGCCGGTCGTCTCATCGATTGGGGCGACAGTGGGCGCGGCTTCGGGTGTGGCTGCGAGCGTAGTCTCCGCAGCATCAGGGATCGCAGTTCCAGGAGCAACCAGATAGACGGCACGCCAGGGCTGGTAGCGACTGCTGATTGTGTCTGTGCGCGTGGTGCCATTTTCGACAATCGTGCGTGTGACATTGACCGTCATGCCGCGTTGTTGCCACTCGACTTGTTTTTGTTGGCCCACGGCTAACGATTCATCCACACGGTATTCAGCAGCGGGGGCTTCTTTAATCTCGCTGGTAACCGGTGCGCCGATAGTCACTTGCCGATTGGGTTTGGTGCCATAAAAATTAAAGGTCATAATGCCATTGGCGCTGTCCACGACGGGCTCAATCAACAGATGGGCCCCCGTATCGTTGCGAAAGCGAAAGTCAACGCTCGGCGTAAAAATCGTGGCGTCCAATCCTGGCTCGCCATACCAATCGACGACATAGCCGTGGTTGTAACGCTCGACAATCGGTAGCCCCGCGTTATACGCGGCGCGAAAGACGGTCGTACTTACCTGGCAGACACCACCACCCACACCGGTCGCCGTTTGATCGCCCCAGATGATCAGCGAATCTTCAAAGCCATTGGCCGCGCTGACATCTTCCACACCTTCATTAAAGCTGAAAATGCCGCCCGGTGCAATGACCAACCCTTCAAACTGCTCCGCCGCGACCTCGATATTATGGACACGCGCTACGCTACTACCTTTGAAATAGGTTGTGCCACTGGCCACCAATTCGCGAATCCCCATCTCGGCAATACGATTCATATCAACCGCCGGCGGCACTTCGCTCATTACCAACGTGGCTTGCGTTCCGCGATTGGTTAGGGTATCGCGCACAGAAATCAGCGTAGCCTCAATATCCAGTTGGCGGCCCAGTTGGCTCTGTTGCAGCACGGTGATGCCGCCAGTCGCGGCGTTAAAGTGCAGACGCGCATCTTGTGGCGCAATATCCAGTTGTTGTGCCCACGCAGTTAGTTGCTGGCGCAGGGTAACTTCATCAATGCTGATCGGGTCACGTTGCACAACAATGTGATTGAGCACCACTGGATCGAGCGCCAAATGGATGCCATAGCGGTCGTCATGCAGTTGTAACGGCGTCAGCAAGGGCGCCAGCGCGGCCAATTCGCGCGGCAACGTGGGTGCCGCGGCAAGGGCTGGCGCGCTTTCGACCACTTGCAGTGGCGTACGCACCAGGGCAGCCGTCGGCTGCGCTTGCAGGGTGGTCAGCAAGTTGTTCAACGTACCATCCACGTCCACATCAATTCCTGCTTCGGCAGGCAGTGTAACTTCCCCAATTTGGCGGGCAGGGCGACTTGGTTGATGCACTTGGGTGGCAATCGTCCCCAATGCTTGGCGCAGCGCTTCGCGGTTAAAGGTTACAGCCGGTTCAATGTTGGTCCTGCCAAGTAGACCAGCCACCTGCGCAGTCGTTCGTTGCACCCAACCGCCCTCGCGCCCTACCAGATAGGCTTGATTGACCGCGCCCAACAGATCCGACTGGACGGCTACTTGATCGGCTGGAATGGGCCACTGTTGCTCGCCCAGTTGCAAGCTCACGGCCGGGGCCGGGTAATCGGTAAGGTGCTGTGATAGTTCTTGCAACCCCTGGGCGCGTGTCATCCCACCGATATTGACACCGGCAACCTGTACACCGCCATAGATGCGGCTGGTATACCAAAATTGCCAGGTGATAAAGCCGGCGACAAGGCTCAACGCCAGCAGCAAGAAAAAGAGGGCAGCAAAGTCCACCGGTGAGCGTTCTTGCCGGCGGCGCATCTGCGGTGGCAAAGCATTACGGGGGAAAGGAACAGTTGATTGCATAAGCATTCTCACAGTCAAAAATCTACTGAATACAATGACGACTCAGCGCACTCATAGAAATAGCCACTAATCCACTGTTACCGAAATTAGGCGGGATTAGGCTGCATTCGTAGGTCATGTTTGTAACGTGACAAGCTACCCAAGGCCCGCAACACCGCCCTAGCAAAACCTTGCACAACGATGCTTGTTCGGTTACAAACCTGATGGTTTGCATGGAACGAGTCTGTCACGTTACAAACGTGACCTACGCCAATCCATCGCCAATCCATCAAAATTTCGTTTGCACTCCACCTGTTTGCAGCGAAGGTTTCCTATGACTTTTAAATGATTTGTCCATACGCAGATGACGTGCAATCGATTCAGAAAATACTAACGCAACTGCGGCACAATAAACAAGACCGGAATCAGCGCGTCCAACAAGACAAGCAGCAGGAACGGTGCCATCCAGAGGGTGGCGCGAATGCCACGTCGCAACAGGGCTGGCAAGGGCTGCGCAAAGAACGCATGAAAACGCGCGGGCAACCACCCTAGCGTATAGCCATCTGTGCCCAAAAACAGTAAGGGTTGCAACAAAAGCAACAGCGCGATCAGCATAATCGTGACCAATGTCCACTTGTTAAGCCCACCACTGGCCATAGCCGCCACCGTTAATGCCCCGGCCAGGACAATCGCCAGAAAAGCCGTAATCAACCCTTGCAAGGGACGCATCACTTCGCGCCAACCCAGGGCAACAAAGGTGCTAATCGGCAACAATCCCCAGAAAAAGTAGCGTCCTTGATGTTGCACAAACTTGGTGTTATACCAGATATAAGCAACGGCGGCAGCGAGGATGATCAACCCAAAAAAGAATAAAACCCAACGTTGGTAATCATCAATATCTGTATCTGGTTTGCCAGAGATCAGGCGGATCATGGTCCACAGCAAGCCGAGGAAGAGCACACCAGTAAAGATCAACATAGCGGTGTAGATACGCTCATCCAGGAAAACGCCCATCCATCCGAAAATACCCCAAAAGCTCTGAAATGTAAAGCGAAAGGCGCGCTCACTGTAGGGCATGACACCGTGGAGACTGATCCATTCGGTGGTGGTCGGCTGACCAACCACCACCTTATCATGCCAGGTCAACCCCAAAATATCCCACCCCCCATAGAGTTGCATGCTGCGTAACCACCAAGGCAAGCCTAGCAGCAAGGCAGGTACGAGCACCCACAAGCTCATACGGATGCCAGCCCAGAGGCTACCCCAGGTGCGCTGTTGGTGCCAAGCCGTGGCGACAACGGCGAGTAGCGTTAGGGGAACAAAGAGATAGGCATAGATTTTGGTCAACAATCCCAACCCTAACAACAAGCCAAGCAAGAGTAGCGGCCAGCGACTTTGCTGCTTTTGCATTTGCTTGGTCACAGAGGGTTGCATAAACTGGGTGCGCGTCCAGCGGAGTAGGACAGCCAGCACCGCCAGCAACAACAGTTCGGAAAAGGTATCATTTGTGACCGATGCGGTCACGGCCACATGCATGGGCAAAAAAGCCGTAAAGGCCGTCGCGCCCAGCGTGACCAACGGTTTATCGGGGAAGACCAAGCTCAGGCTGTAGTAGGAGAGTAGAATAATACCAATGCCAAGCACAACACCAAAGAGACGCAGCGCAATTAAATTGCCGTCACTCAGCGCGTAGACCACCGCGCCAGCCAGATAGTAGAGCGGTGGTTGATACGATTCATACCGTAGCTCGGCAACACTCAATTCCGCCGGGAAGTTCTTGCGTAGCAAATGATCGCGGTATTTTTGATCATAGTCGCCAACCCGCAAGACAGGCAGGGTGCGCTCGGTGGCAAGGTGGGCGATATAATTGTAATGGGCCGGCTCATCCGGTGCTTGCCAGGCGGGCGTCTGCACAGCAAAATTGGTTGCCACTGCCGTATAGGCCAGAATAATTAGCAGCAACCAGAGCCGCGGTCGGCGAATATAATGCTGGTCTAGTTCGGAAAACAGGGTCTTATCAACTGTCATTTGACGGCAAACCTTCGTCCTGGATATCTATTGTCCTGGATATCTATCATTTCCTGCGGGAGGCCATCATGTGCTGATGCCCAACTTTTCGGCCAGCACCGCTTCATCCAGCTTGATAAAGAGCGCGGTAGGTGCTTGCAATGTCTGACCCACTGGCAGCGGGTTTGCTGCCCAACGTCCCGTCGCCGCGGTGTGATCATAGCGCAAGACCAGATGATGACCGCGCGCATCGGCCACGGTTTCCGTATATTGGCGACCCCACAGCGATTGTGGATAGCCCAGCATAGTATGCAATTGATCGCTACTATTGGGCAAAATCGGCCCCCACAGCAGCTTCAACCAGTCGATGGCCTGCAGCGCAACATAGACAGCCGTCGCCGCCGCGTCCCGATCTTCGTTGATCAGCTTCCAGGGGGCTTTGTCATTCAAATATTGGTTGACACGCTGGCTGAGTCGCCGCGTTTCCAATAGCGCCGCCTTGAGTTTCACGCCATGATAAAGTTCGCCCACCGTCGCAAAACCCGCCCTGATCTCGTCGAGCAACGCCTGATCTGCGTCATCGAGCGCGCCAGGCGTTGGAATTACGCCGTCAAAACGCTTATAGGCAAAGCCCAACATGCGGTTGACCAGATTGCCCCAATTGGCAACCAGTTCATTGTTGACGCGATCCATAAAATCTTGCCAAGTGAATTCCACATCGGCACTTTCGGGGGCGAGGGCGGTCAGGACATAGCGCACGGCATCGGTCTGAAACTGGGTGAGCATCCAGTTAAAGCCGATCACATTGCCGCGGCTGGTGCTGAATTTACCCGAGCCCAGCATCAGATATTCGTTGGCCGGCACATCATAGGGCAGGTTCAGTTGTTCGTCGCTAGGCGTGTTGGTGCTGTCGTTATAGCCGATCAACATGCCCGGCCAGATGATGGTGTGGAAGGGGATATTGTCCTTGCCGATAAAGTTATAGATGAGCGCATCGGGGTTGACGCCGGCGTCCCACCACTGACGCCAGGCTTGCTCATCGCCGATCAGGTGTGCCCATTCGACAGCCGCGCTCAGATAGCCAATCACGGCGTCGTACCAAACATAGATACGTTTGCTCTCATAGCCGGGCAACGGAATGGTCACACCCCAATCAATATCACGCGTAATCGGGCGACCGCGCAACGCTTCTAGCTTGAGTTGGCCGCGCGTAAAATTTAGGACATTGGGTCGCCAGTGGGTTTTGCCATGCTGAATCCAATCCAGCAGCGGCTGGTTGAGCTTGCCCATGTCCAGGAAAAAGTGCTCGGTCACGCGCACTTCCAAATTGGTATTGCCAGTGATCTTGGAGCGCGGATTTTTGAGTTCGAGCGCGTCATAGAGGCGCCCACAATTATCACACTGATCGCCGCGCGCATCGGTATAGCCACAGAAGGGGCAAGTGCCTTCCACATAGCGATCGGCCAGAAAGCGGCCCGCTTGTGGATCGTATAATTGCTGTTGCTCGGCTTGATAGACATAACCGGCTTCCACATGGCGCAGAAAGAGCTTGTGGGTGACATCCCAGTGATTTTGCGTCTCGGTGTGGGTGTAGAGATCAAAGGTCAGCCCCAAGGCGACACAGCCCGCCACAAAGAGTTCGTGATATTTGTCAACAACGGCGGCTGGGGTGAGCCCTTCGGCATCGGCTTTGAGCATAATGGGCGTGCCGTGGGTATCCGAGCCGCTAACCATAAGCACATCATCGCCGATCATGCGCGCATAGCGCGCAAAAATATCGGGCGGCAGATAGGCACCGGCGATCTGACCAATATGCTTTTCGCCATTCACATAGGGCCATGCGACCCCCACTAGAATTTTCTTTGGCGTTGTTGACATAACACCTCTCGATTTTGGATCGCTCAGCGGCGAGCTATTGAAGGCGAGATCTTGAATCGTCAAGTAGCGTAGTCAATTATAGCGGGTGTCCCAGGGAAGCGCAAAGAGGAAGAGGTGGCAAGGAGACGGGGAGGTAGAGACGCAAAATTTTGCGTTTCTACCTCCCCGTCTTATCTATTCAGTACGCAATTCTTCGAGGAGTTCGGCGGTGAAAGGATTGTCGCCGGCTTCCAGGGCTTCGATCCATGCTTGGCGCTTTTCGATGTAGACGTTCAAGGTTTCATCAGCTTGGACGCTCAGTTCGTCAACAAAGAATTGGAAGTCATCAATGGCCGCTTCACTGTCGCCGAGCAGTGCATGAGCCAGACCGCGGCTATCATAGTAGGCAGGGTCTGGATCGAGCACAATGGCATCTTCGCAATAGGGCAGCGCATCCTTGGGTTGATCGAGCAAGGCATAGGTCCAACAGAGGCCATTATAGGCCGTCGCATAGTCGGCATCTAGCTCGACGGTTTGCAAATAATTTTCAATTGCCCCTTCCAGATCATCTTGGGCGAAGTAGACCTGTCCACGTCCATAATAGGCATCAGCATCGTTGGGATCGAGATCGAGCACGCGATCGAAATCGCGCAAGGCACCTCTGTAATCGCCCAGGAGATAGCGCGAATCGCCGCGGTAGTAATAGCTGTTGAGATCGGTCGAATCCAGGGCCAGCGCTTGCGTATAATCGGCCACGGCGGCTTCATGATCATCCAAGCTGCGATAGACGCCGGCGCGGTTGCGATAGTAGAGCAGATCTTCGGGATCCAGCATAATCGCTTGGGTATAATCGTCCAGCGCGGCTTCGTACTCTTGCAACCAGTCATAGGCGACCCCGCGATTGTTATAGGCCGCCGCATAGCTGGGATCGAGTTCAATCGCCTGATCGAAATCAGCAATCGCCTCTTCATAGCGCGCTAGATCCTCATAGACAAGGCCGCGATTGTTATAGGCCACAGCATTGGTCTGATCCAAGTCGATGGCGCTGGTATAGTCCTCTAGCGCGGCTTCATAATCTCCCTGAAGTCGATAAATTGCGCCGCGGTTGCTGTAATAGATTGGTTCTTCTGGCGCAAGCTCGATGGCGCTGGAATAATCGGCCAGTGCGTCGTCGTACTGTTCCAGCTCTTCGTAGAGAATCCCGCGATCGTTGTAAGCATCCGCATAGGTTGGATCCAGCACAATCGCTTGTGCATAATCGGCTAGCGCCCGATCCCTTTGACCCACACGGCTATAGACCCCTGCCCGATTGCGATAGAAGAGCGCAACCTCTGGATCGCGCTGAATGGCAGCGCTGTAGTTGACAATCGCATACTCGTCTTGATCGAGCAGTTCATAGACAATGCCGCGATTATTGTAGGCATCGGCATAATCGGCGTCTAGGTTGATCGCCAGGTCATAATCGGCCAACGCCCCTTCTAGATCACCAGCATCTTGGCGGGCGAGACCCCGACTGACATAGACGGCGATATAGTCGGGGTCAAGCGCCAGGGCTTGGTCATAATCAGCAATTGCCGCTTCTGTATCACCCAAGGCTGCATAGGAGAGACCGCGTTCAAAATAGGCATAGCTATAATTAGAGTTGATGGCAATCGCTTGGCTTTGATCGTTAATCGCCGCTTGGTACTCCTCGATTTGGCGATAGGCGGCCCCGCGGATCGCATAGGACCAGTCAGAATCTGGTTGCAGTTCGAGGGCACGGCTGGCATCATCGATGGCATTCGCATATTCTTGCAAGACAAGATAGGCATTGGCGCGTTGGGTAAATGCCCATGTATAGTCTGGGCTTAGCGCAATCGCTGCCGTAAAATCAGCAATCGCATTCTCGTACTCTTCCAATTGGCTATAGGCATTGGCGCGTACAGCATAGGCCCAATCGCTCTCTGGGTTTAGCTCGATGGCCGTGGTGGCATCCGCCACACCTTGCTCATAATCCCCTAGGAGCACATAGGTATCGGCGCGTTGGGCCAGCGCGTCGGCATGGCTAGGGTCTAGTTCAAGCGTCTGGCTAAAATCGGCAACGGCTTGATCATACGCTTCCTGTTCCTTATAGATCAACCCGCGCGCATAATAAGCTTCGGCATAATCAGGATCAAGCGCCAGCGCAGCATCAAAGCTGGCAAGTGCGCCCTCCAGGTCACCATCGAGATATTGTGCTTGTCCCTCTGCATAGTAATCGCTGGCTTCGACAAGGTCCACCACCGGCTCGTCGGTCGGCTCATCTGTCGGCTTGTCAATTGGCTCTGTGACATCGGGGTCGCGATTGATCACCGCGGTTTGGTCAAACAATTCGCCTAGCTCATCCAAGGGAACGATCAAGGCGTCCACCGGTGCTTCAACCGTAATTGCTTCGTTGAAGGCTGTGTTTTGGATCTCGGTGAGGAAATCGATATAGATCTCAGCGCTGGTCTCATTTTCATCCATGGCGTCAAACTGTTGAAGAATCTGCACCAAGGTTGTCAGATCCCAATGAAAGAGCGACGAGACCGCATAAAGATAGTTGTCATCCACGCCGACGGTGGTCGTGCCAGAGATTTCCAGGTCGCGGAAGATCATGGGTGCAAACAACCAAAAGAGATCGACCGCTTGCTTCATCTCTTGCGCGCCACTCTCATCACCCTCGCTGGCCGCGGCCACTTCCACGACTTGTTGAAGCAGATCGCGAAATTCCTTACTCAGCAGAAAGTCCAAAACATTGAATTGGGTTTCAAAGACGGCCCCCGCTTGGTCATCTAGATCGGCATCATCCTGGCGTTCAATTTCCATAAACGCTTCCAGCACCTGGGGCCGACCAAAGACCGAGCGCATACTGGTGATCACACTGACCATCGCCGGATCCAAGCCTTGGACAGATTGCCCTGTGGTGCTAGAGGCGACATCGGCAGAAAGCTCGCGCAGGGCACCGCTGGCGGCCAATTCCTCTAATGCCTTGACCACTTCGATGGCGACCCAGTCATTCGTCTCGGCCAATTCCAGGATCATGGGCTTGAGTTCATGAATGTCAAAGTAGAGTACACCCTCGACCACGCGCACTTCCACCGTTGTCTGGAGCGGCCATTCAATATCGCCCTCGTCACCGATCAGATCCGTCCATTCTTTGGTCAGATCCAGCGTAATCAGCAGATTGGCGGTCATGCCTTTGTAGAGATCGATGATCAATTCCGGTGATTCGCCAATCGCTTCCATAGCCGCCAACGGCTCCTCGCGGCTGATGAGCGCCAAGGTGCGCATGGAAGCGCGCGCGGCGTCAGTAAAGGCATATTGCCCATTGATCCGCAACAGGGTTTCGGAGTTGGGCAGCTCAATTTCCGGTAGGTCGTGGAAGGTCAGGGTATAGGTGATCTCGGTCGCGTAGCTCTCCAGTTGCAACATGGCATCGCTAGACGCGCGCAAAATGTCACAATCGTCGTCATCCAGATCTCCGCAGTAGGGTTCGGGGATCTCCTCCTGCGCCAGCGCGGGTATCGCCGACGTCACGAATGTCGTCAATAATAACGTCAGGGCGAGTAGCCAATGAACAAACAATCGATACATAATCCAATCCTTTCATAGGTTCTAGTCATAGGTTCTAGGACGATTCGCTAAAGCATCCTGCTCGGTATGGGGAAGATAAATTTTTCAGGGAAGAGTACGGGGTCGCGCCCCAGCAACGCGCCAAATTCAGTTGTTTTCTCAGGTAATTTTCTTTATTAATTTTCAACGTGTGCCAGGTCAACGAGGAAGGGTGTGACGATGATAGCCAAGTACACTACCTTTATACCATACTTGACGCCAATCGCCATAGTAGGGTACGGCAATCAATGTCCAGATCTTGCTCAATTAAATAACCCAAGTTGTGACCTTAGATTTTTGCGTATAGAAATCGTTTTTTGATCGACTACCAGAGAGAAATCGAAAAACGATGCACATTTAACTTGATGAAACCGGTACTACTTACTCAGCC
>DAOTTR010000617.1:0-45045 GCA_034437715.1 Caldilineaceae bacterium | reverse complement strand
CCTTTCAACGCCAACGTCTTCGTGATCGCCGCGGTCAGCGTGGTCTTGCCGTGATCGATGTGCCCAATTGTCCCCACGTTCACATGGGGTTTTGTCCGCTCAAATACCGCTTTGGACATTAGGAACTGCCTCCTTGAATTCGATATAGATCATTTGGACTCTCTGCCCAGTAAGCATCGATTGATGCCTTACCCGCAAAGGAGCCACTATACCAGATAGGGCCATGAATTTAGGAGCCCACAATCGGATTTGAACCGATGACCTCATTCTTACCAAGAATGTGCTCTACCTACTGAGCTATGTGGGCCCATACAATTATGAATTTTCGATCATGCAGGAAATGCTTAAGAACGCCTGCAAATTTCGGATCATTTACTACGTTGCCCTATTAAATCCGAAATTAAAATCGATGATTCACAATTGAGAGTGGGCGGGGGCGGATTCGAACCACCGTAGGCGTTGCCGGCTGATTTACAGTCAGCTCCCTTTGTCCACTCGGGCACCCGCCCATACTTGCTTACTTTACCTTGCTTGCCTTACACCGACGGTACATTACACTTGAACGGACAGAGCCGCTTTGTGTATTGTCGGCAGAGCCGACGACCGGAATTGAACCGGTAACCTCCTGTTTACAAGACAGGTGCTCTGCCAGTTGAGCTACGTCGGCGCATTCTCATTCTCAAAGGCTTGAACTCATTACTGTTATTTCAGCTTTTTATAATGATTAGGCGTTGATACGCTAGCAGCAAAAACAACAAAAGCACAAGTGCCGAACGATGGTCTATTATATCACATCGGTAGAAAAGGTCAAATTCGCCGATGGCCTTTTGGCAAAAGAATCTTTACCGCTGGAATACGTGATTATTATACTCTGTAGCAGCACATAAGTACATTTTACTCATGCAAGAAATGTACCTTTATGGCGTTGCTCAGTATATGTCACTATTGGCCGGGTATAATCAACTCTTGACCAACATAGATCGCATCTGGATTTGAAATGCTATTAAAAGAAATGATTTCATCACCAGTCACACCATAGAGTTGGGCAATCGCATTCAGGCTTTCACCAGACTGCACAATATGGATACGACCCAGTGCCTCGGCGGCGGCGCGCTCTGTGATGCCAGGAATCGTCAATTTCTGTCCTACGCGCAGTTGGTTACGATTCGTCACATTGTTGGCTTCGGCAATGGCATTTGCATCCACACCATATTTCTGGGCAATGCCAAGTAAGGTTTCACCGGGCTGCACAATATGCGAAACGCCTTGCTCACTGCCCGGCGCACTATCGGTGCCGCTTATCACCGTATCTGTTGACTCAGTTGCAGTTGTCGGTTCACTGCTGCTGGGTGCTGCGTATCCAGGAATTTCAAGCACCTGACCGATGTAAACGCTATTGGGATCTTGCAGTTCATTCGCCTCCATAATGGCCACGGCACTCACCCCAAATTGCTGGGCAATGGTGCCCAGACTATCACCCGTTTCGACTGTGTAGCGGTAAGGTGCTGGGGTCGGCGTTGGTGCCCCTTCGGCCGTAATGCCCTCGCGAAAGGGCATGCGCAGAATTTGGCCTACAAAAATATCATCCGTGAGTAGATAATTGAGCTGGCGAATTGTCTCGGTATCCACCTGGAATTTTTCGGCCACAATCGACAGGGTATCCCCATCGACTACATAATAATCAATGGTTGTCGGTGTCAATGTGCCGGCGGGTAGCGTCTGGGTTGTTGTAATCGCCGTTGTATCAACATTGGCGGCGACCACGGTCACAATCGGATCAAGATTGCCCGTGTTCGTGATTACGCTGATCTGCGGTTCCCCTGCTGTCGCTACAGGTTCCGATGTAGCACGGTTGCGCGTACAACCCGCCAACAAACCAAGTGCAGCTAAACAAATACTGATTGTCAGAGTAATACGGCGAGTAACCATAAGCATCTACTTTGCGCTGAACTTTGTATCGTACATTATTCAAAATTGCAAAAATCGGGGTGACAAACCAAGGGTTGCACTCGATTAGATAATAACATAAGCTGGCAGGCGACGCAAGCACTTTGTAGGGTGAATGAAAGGCATCATGTCTTCCTTGTGCACGGCCCCTATACACAATGACATTAATTATACGGCTGAAAGAATGTCCATATTTTGTCTAGTTTGTGCAAAGGAATACTGACTGGTTAGTCGAAAAGTGTTATTGTGTTTTATAATCGAAATATAATAGCGTTGTTTCCGAATAAGTTCAGGCGCATTCCGTGATAACACTGGGAGCGATCGCACATTAGGCAATTGGTCTGTGCTATCCCCAAATGCTATCACCACTGCCATTCTGCTGATTAACGAATTGATTAATGAAGTGAGTAAATCGTATGCGACGATGGTTGATTATCCTTGGTGTAGTTGTTGTGCTGCTGGCTAGCGTCTATTTCGCGCTGCAACAGAATCTATTCCCGCTGCCTATGTCACAAGCTACACCGGTTGCACTACAACAAACCGATGGTAATGCGACCACGGCGCAACCTGTAGCAGAAGGCTCCAGTATTGTGGTGGATGCGCGCCTTCTGCCTGTGCAGCGCGCCAATTTGAGCCTGGCGGTGGGTGGGATTGTGGCCGAAGTGCTGGTCCAAGAAGGCGAGGCAGTCAGTGCCGGACAATTGTTGGTGCGATTAACCGCCAATCAACAGCAGGTGGCTGTTGCGCGCGCCCAGGCCGAGTTGCAACGTGCGCAGGCTACGCTGGCAGAATTAACCGCGCCGCCGCGCATCGAAACGATTGCCCAAGCCGAGGCTGCGCTTGTGGCTGCCCAAGCGCGCTATGCCCGTTTGACGCAAGCTGCTCTGCCAGGTGATATTGCAGCGGCGGAAGCGGCCTTGGGCGTGTCACAGGCCTCGTTGAATAAGGTGCTAGAAGGTGCCAGCGATCAACAACTGATTGCCGCGCGTGCCGATTTGGCGAATGCTCAGGCGCTTTTGAAACAAGCACAGAGCGCCTACAATCTCGTGAAGTGGCGCAATGATCTGGGCGCGCTCCCCCAATCGGCGGCGCTGCAACAGGCCACCAATAATTATGAGGCGGCCCAGGCGCGTTGGGATGATTTGGAACGGGGGGCCAGTCAGGCCGATATTGCTGGTGCCAATGCCCAGCTTCGCCAATCACAAGCGCAACTCAATACACTGCGGACGGCCATGCCGTCAGACATGGCCGCTGCCCAGGCCGATGTCAATGCCCAGCAGGCCCAACTTGCGCTGCTTTTGGCTGGCCCACGCACCGAGACAGTTGCGGTTGCCGAAGCCGAGATCGCCGCCGCGACGGCTGCGCTGCAACAAGCGTTCGTTGCGTTGGGCGAAACCGAATTGCGCGCGCCCTTTGCCGGCACAGTCGCCGCGTTGGATATCGCGGCGGGTGAACAGAGTACTCCTGGCGCTGCCCTGCTTCAGTTAGCCGATCTCTCCGCTTGGGAAATCGAAACCGAAGATTTGACCGAACTCGATGTGGTTGGTATTACCGCGGGTATGCCAGTAACCTTAAATTTTGATGCCATTCCCGATCTAGAATTGAGTGGTATCGTCCAGCGTATTCGGCCAATTGGCGAAGATAATCGAGGCGATATTGTCTACACGGTTGTCATCGACCCGGCCCAACAAGATGCGCGCTTTCTCTGGAATATGACCACCATTGTTACCCTGGACAAATCCTAATGTTGGCGATTTATCTGGCCCTCAAAGAAGTTTGGCATAGCAAGGGCCGCTTTTTGCTAATCTGCCTGATCGTGGCCTTGATCACCACGCTGGTGCTCTTTATTGCCGCGTTGGCCGAAGGCTTGGGCAATGGCAACCGTGAGTATATTCAGAAGCTCAATGGTGAGTTGATCGTCTATCAAGAAAATGTTGATCTGTCGATTCCCAGCAGTCGGATTGGTCGTGCAACCACCAACGCCTTGCGCCGTGTGGGGGGCGTGGCTGATGTTGGGCAGGTCTTTTTTTCCGACGCAACGATTGTCTTTGCCGATGGTCAGGACGATCTCGATATTTCCCTGTTGGGCGTTGAACCAGGCCGCCCCGGTGAACCACCCGCTTTGCAGGGCCATGGGTTAGGGCGCAGTCGCGGCAATGATGTTGTGATTGATGGCAATGTCGCAGCGCGGCGCAATGTGGGGGTCGGCGACACCATCATCCTCAAAGTGACACAGGGCACCGATGAGGAATTCTACGCCTTAGCTGTGGTGGGCATCACCGATGGCCGTCAATATTCTATTCGGCCCGGCATCTTTGTGCCCTACCTCACTTGGGACAAAGTGCGGCCGCAAGGGGATGAACCAAGCAGCGGTGGCGAATTAGTCTCGAACATTGCCGTGGTGAAATTAGTCGATGGTAACGCTGTCGTGGCCATGGCGCAGCGACTAGAAGATCAGGTTAATAAAATTGAAGCGGTGGATCGGGTCGCCGCCTACGAAGCAACCCCTGGCTACTCGGCCCAACAAAGCACGCTGGACACGCAACGCTATTTTACCTTTTTTATTGGCATTCTGGTGATTGGCGGCTTTTTTCAGATCCAAACGCTGCAAAAGGTGGCCCAGATCGGCATGTTAAAAGCGATTGGCGCGTCGAATTTTACGATTGCGTTGGCCGCCATTACGCAAATTGTGGTCATTAATGCCCTGGGGGTGCTCTTGGGTGCCGTCGGTTCACTCTTATTGGGGCTCAGTTTCCCGCCGGGCATCCCGATTGTTTTTACCGGCAATGCCGTCCTGACGGCGGTCGGTGCCCTCATGTTGATCGGGCCGCTGGGTGGATTAGTCTCGGTGTGGGCTTTGCTCAAGGTGGAACCCTTAACGGCGTTGGGATTGGCACAGTAGGCACAGCAGGAGCGACGGCGATGGAAAGTGTATTACGCGCAGAAGCAGTTACCAAATTATACGGCAGCGGCCAAGGTGCTACGCGAGCGGTAGACAATGTTTCGCTAGCCATTGAACCGGGGGAGTTTGTGGCGTTGGTAGGGCCAAGCGGCTCTGGCAAGACCAGTATGCTGGCGATGTTGGCTGGTTTGCTCAAACCTTCTGAGGGCAAAATTGAGATTGCTGGGGAAGATCTGACGATGATGAGCGAGGCAAAACGTACGCGCTTTCGCGGTCAGGCGATTGGCTTTGCCTTTCAGTCCAACAATTTGGTGCCTTACCTCAATGCCCGCGAAAACGTGGAATTGATGCTGCGGCTCAATGGCAAGCTCGACCGCAAAAATCGCAAACGGACTGAGGAATTGCTGATCCGGTTGGGGTTGGGCGACCGCATGGGCAATTATCCTGGTCAACTTTCGGGTGGGCAACAGCAGCGCGTTGCGATTGCACGTGCGCTGATCCACGAACCGCAGATTGTACTCGCCGACGAGCCGACCGCTAGCCTGGACACGGAACGCGCCAATCAGGTTGTGGAAACCTTCGCCGCCTTGATCCACGAACAGCAACGCGCTGGCGTCATGGTGACCCACGACCTGCGCATGTGTAAATATGTGGATCGCGTCATTCGCATGATGGATGGCAAAATTAGCCAAATTCTCTCGGACCGCGCCGAGATCGACGCACTGGCAAATATGGCGAATTTGTGAGCCACCCAATGCGTTTATGCTATACTGAGTTCACTGTGAAAACCGGCGTTCTGCAATAGCGTGCCGGGGACTGACCAGGAAACGTTCGTAGTGCAGATCTACGTTTAGTCAGTCCCCGGCACGCTACTCATTGTTTCATCAAACGCCAGTTCTCATGCTGATTCCAGTATAGGTGACAATCACCTGGGCAATAACTGCCACCTACGTTGCTGCACGTTATAGTGCGACCGGCGTCAACCAGCCCCATTTGTCGGGCAGTTTGCCTTCGACAATGCCAAAGAACTTGGCCTGAATCGCCTCGGTAATCGGCCCGCGCTTGCCTTCGCCCACGGGCAGGCGATCAACCGAGCGCACTGGGGTAATTTCGGCGGCTGTGCCGGTAAAGAAAATTTCGTCGGCCAGGTAGAGCATCTCGCGCGGGATTACGGTCTCTTTAACCGTATAGCCCAGGTCTTCGGCAATCGTAAAGGCCGAGTTGCGTGTAATCCCCCCTAAAATGCTATTGCCCAGCGGCGGCGTATAAATCACACCCTTGTGAATCAAAAAGATATTCTCGCCGCTGCCCTCGCTCACATAGCCATGAATGTCCAGCGCAATGCCTTCGGTAAAGCCATTATCCTTGGCTTCCATGACGATGTTTTGGCTGTTGACATATTGACCGCCAATCTTCGCCAGGGCGTTGAGGGTGTCGGGAGCCATGCGTCGCCAACTGCTGACTTGCACATCCACACCCTTTTCCAACCCTTCGGCACCCAGGTACGCGCCCCACGGCACGGTCGCGAGAATGGCGTCTACGGGGCAACCGCGGCCATCGACGCCCAATGTATTGTAGCCGCGGAAAACCAGGGGGCGCACATAGGCATTGCGCTGTTGGTTGGCGCGCACCACATCGGCGGTTACATTCATCCACTCTTCAATCCCCAAAGGCGAAGGCATACGGGCGACTTTGCAGCTAAAGAGCAGGCGTTCAAAATGTTCAGGGCCGCGGAAAATCGCGGGGCCTTGATTGGCTGTATCGTAAACGCGGATCCCTTCAAAGGCACTGCTGCCATAGTGCAGCGCATGGGTAAAGACATGCACTTGCGCTTCGTCCCAGGCAATGATCTTGCCATTCATCCAGATATAATCAGCCCGCATGGCCATAAGTCAAACTCCTTTGTTGATTGGCGAGGTACGCGTTGGTTTTATGCTTGTTTATTTTATTCGCACGGCAAAGAAAAGGCAAGAGCCTAAGGGTTTCTAAAACCCTTAGGCTCTGTTGGGTACTGCTATAGACGGTTTGCTACCCAGGCTATGGATAGCCCATTATCTTTACTAGACCTTATGCCGATTTAATTTTGTGCATGCGTAGGTGCGGTTACAAACCGCACAATCTGGGTCGATGCCGACTTGTGCGGCTACAAACCGCACCTACAAGAACAATTGCACCTGGTTTTGTTGCCCAAATAACAAATCGGCATAATCTCTAATCAACCATTATGATTGCACCAATAGATGATCAACCGCTTGCGTCAGTTCGCCCATGGTCGAGGCAATCACAACATTGTCGCACAGGGGGGCATAGTCCAGCATATCGCTGTCGCCGCTACCCCAGAGCATGGGCATCTCTGGATTGATCCAAAGCGTGCGCCGGCTGCGGCGGGCAATCGTCTTGAAAATTTCCAGGTGCGGGTTTTTGTAGTTGTTGCGCCCGTCCCCCACGATGATCACGGTTGTGCGGCTATCGACCGTATCCATATAAGTTTGCGCAAAATTGGTCAAACTATAGCCCATGTCCGTGTTGTAGGAGCCACGCGGCATCCGCATTAACACTTCACGAATCGCCTCGTTTGACTGGCGTCCGACAAAATCGGGTGAGATATATTCCAAATGGTCGATGAAGGCAAAGGCATGGGTCTTGGTGATCAGATCTTGCAGCGCGTGTACTAGGCTGAGCATCAACTCGGAGCAGTAGCGCATAGAGGTGCTGATGTCACAAATGACGACCAACTTGGGTTTCAGGCGATGATCGCGATGGCGCAGGTCGATGGGCACCCCGCTATTGCGCAGATTGGCGCGAATGGTCGCCTTAGCATCCAATTGACCAGTCTTGGCGCGCTTCTGGCGCAGCGCAATGCGGCTACGCAAACGATTGGCCAACCGCTGCATTTCCTTACGCAACTTATCCATATCACTGTCAGAGAGCGCCTCAAAGGGCTTATCCATCAGGTCATCCACGCTGGCATCGGGGGGCCGCTCGCTCATGTTTTCGGCGATCCGTTGGCCGGCGTACTGGCTGACTTGTTCCTGGAGTGCTTGTTGATTGGCGCGCAGCAGTTCACGCAACTGTTGCATGCGTTCCTTGCTCATGCCCATCTGCTGGAGCAGCTCCATCATCTCTTGCATGGCCTTTTGCATTTCTTTATACTTCATGGCCTGCATCATGCGCTGCGCCATCCACTTGCGTTCACGCAGGTCTGTGCTGCGATTCAACCCCACCATCTGGCCCAACTGGTCCAACTCTTGCTGCGAGAGTTGTTCGCCGCGCAGCAGCTTTTCCATCAGCTTGCGCAGATGTTCATTGAACTGGCGTATGGCTTGCGCCAGCATCTGGGCTTCTTCCGGCGTCATGTCTTCCATGATGTCTTGCATGGGCGCGCCGTCGGCATTGTCAAAATAGAGCGGAAACAGTTCTTCAAAAGCTTGGAAGCCACTGACTTCCTTAACCAGCGTGGCGCGCAGGCTAAGCTTAAAGGCGGCGCGCTCTTGTATGCCCAGATGCTCGACGGCGCGCATGGCATCGGCACTTTCGGCCAAGCTCACGCGCACACCACCGGCGCGCAAGGCGGCAATAAACTGAATCATGCGTTCTTCCATGATATTCTCCCCATCCTAATGGACAAACCATTTAAAAGTCATAGCAATAAACTCGATAATACACGAGACGCTATAGATGACTTTTAAGGGTTTTATCTATAAGGAATGGTTGAGGTGACAGGTAGCAGGTATCATTCACGCGTTGCCTGTTCCCAACCATTCATCACGCGCTAGCCTCGACTGCGATAGGAGCGCAGATCGTCTTCGTCGAGATCAACCCCTTGGTCGCCGCCTTTGGTGGTGGCTTGCATGCGCCGCTTGACCTTTTGCAGGTCGGTTTCATGTTTCAGCAGCACACCCATGGTGGATTCTAATGTCTTGGGATCGAGGGCTTTGGTATTGAGCTTGACGAGCGCTTTGGCCCAGTCCAAGGTTTCGCTGATGCTGGGCAATTTGCGCAGATCCATAGAGCGCAGCTTTTGCACCAGATCAACCGCTTGGGCGGCCAACTTGGCACTCAGATCGGGCACCTTGAGCCGCACCACAGCCAATTCTTGCTCGCGATCCGGGTAGCCGATGAAAATGTAGAGGCAGCGGCGTTTCAGCGCTTCGCTCAGTTCACGTGTATTATTGCTGGTGAGCAGCACAATCGGGCGGTGCTTGGCCACCAGCGTGCCAAGCTCGGGCACACTCACCTGGAAGTCACTCAAGACTTCCAGCAGAAAGGCTTCAAACTCGGCATCGGCGCGATCAATTTCATCGATCAGCAACACAGTTGGTTCTTCGCTCAGGATGGCTTTGAGCAAGGGGCGTTGCAGCAGAAACCGCATCGAGAAGAAAACATCTTCTTCGCCAGCCAGGCGATCGGCGGCATCGGCCAAGCTGGTGCTGCCGGCCAAGGTATCTTGCAATTTGTCGCGCAACAATTGGGTGTAGAGCAATTGCTTGGCATACTCCCATTCGTAGAGCGCTTTGGTCTCGTCTAGCCCTTCGTAACATTGCAGACGGATCAGATTGCGTCCAGTTGCGCCAGCAATCGCTTTGGCCAATTCAGTTTTGCCCACCCCGGCGGGTCCTTCGGTCAACAGGGGCTTGCCCAACTGTTGCGTCAGATAGACGGTGGTGGCAATTTCATCATTGGCAATGTATTCCTGGGCACTCAGTGCCTGCTTGACAGCAGCAGGGGATTCAAATGGTTGGGTCTTACTGATCACGCACAATCTCCTTATCCAACTTGCGGCTGGTTCAGACCAAGCGATTTTCAATGGAAAGGGCTTGATTTTCTACAGAACGCAACAACCTAGAGGATACCCTCTCCGATAGTGGTCCTCAACTTTTCACGTCTTGGTACGGCGTTACGACTTGAGGGTCGTAGTACGAAATCTTTCGAAGGAACTATAATCAAAAGTGTACATCAATGCGCGCAATTTGTAAACTGGTAATCAAAAAAACCGTTCTGCCCGTACCAATTTCACACTTTTTCTAATTCTATGTCATCATAGGTACATGGCTATGTAATTATTCACCAGTTTCCCCCATCTGTATCGATGAATATCGGGTAAGCTAATAAACGAGGAGAAAGTGCGATGGCTGATCCACGCGTAGAAAAATTAGCCGAATTGCTCGTCAACTATTGCACCGAGGTGCGCCCTGGCGATTGGGTGTTGGTGCGCGGGCATGTGTTGGCCTTACCACTGGTTGAGGGCGTGGTGAAACAAGTGGCGTTGGCGGGCGGCAATCCGACGGTGTTGCTGGATAGCGATGAGTTGGACGAGGCATTGTTGCACAGCGCGGGTGAGGAACAACTGCGCTGGCTCTCACCATTGGACGAAGTGATGGCCAATGGGGTGGCGGCACGCATTGTGATCCGCGCCGCCAGTAATACCCGTTCGCTTACCAATGTCGATCCCCAGCGCCAACAAATTTATCAGGCGGCGCGGCGCAAGTTTATGTCAACGTACATGCGGCGTACAGCCGAGGGTAACCATCGTTGGGTGCTCACCAACTTTCCTTGCCCCGCCTATGCCCAGGACGCCGACATGAGTCTGCGCGAGTATGAAGATTTTGTCTATGCCGCTACCTATGCCGATCAACCAGATCCTGTCAAGTCCTGGCAAGGCATCTATGATACGCAGCAAAAGTTGGTCGATTGGCTCAAAGGCAAAGAGCGCATTCAGGTGCGCGGGCCAAATGTCGATCTCACGCTGTCGGTCAAGGAGCGCAGTTGGGTCAATAGCGACGGCAAACGCAATATGCCCAGCGGTGAGATCTTCACTGGCCCGGTGGAAGATTCGGTCAATGGCTGGGTGCGCTTCACCTATCCCGCGATTCGCGATGGGCTGGAGGTCGAAGGCGTTGAATTCGAGTTCAAAGATGGCAAAGTGGTCAGCGCGCGCGCCGCAAAGAATGAAGCCTATCTGCTGAAACAGTTGGACAGCGATGCCGGTGCCCGCTACCTCGGCGAATTTGCCGTCGGCACCAATTATCAGATCCAACGCTTTACCAAGAGCATTCTCTACGATGAAAAGATTGGCGGCACGATCCACATGGCCGTCGGCGCGGGTTACCCGGAGACAGGCAGCAAAAATCACTCGGCCATTCATTGGGACTTTATCTGTGACATGCGGCTCGATAGTGAGATTTTGGTTGATGGTGAGTTGTTCTATCGCAATGGGCAATTTCAGGTGTGAGCGATAAAGGGTGGTGCGGGAACCGGTTCCCGCACCACCCTTCAGTTGCTTGAAGCTGCAACCCTTGGCTTTTTGACGCGCCTCCGAACGACTGTTACAATATCGATTGTGCATCCTGATTGTCAGTCGCACCACCCACCCATGTGTAGCCCATGGCCTAGATCACAATAGATTTTAATGCGCACCCTCGTTGTCAGCGATAAGGTTGAACCCATTCTCTATAGTCCCGCGGTCAATGATCGCGTCGGTGCCCTGGATCTGGTGCTGAGCTGCGGCGATCTGCCCTTTTACTATATTGATTTCCTGGTCAGTATGCTGAACAAGCCGAGCTATTATGTCTTTGGCAACCACGGCAGCGAGGTGCAATATCATAGTGGCAAAGGCGACAACTGGCAAGTGGCGACCGCGCCCCAAGGCGCGACCAATCTGCATTGCAAGACGGCCAAAGTTGGCCCGCTCCTGCTGGCTGGGCTAGAAGGCTCTATGCGCTACAATGCCTCTTCGATGACCCAGTATACTGATAGTGAGATGTGGTTTAACATTGGCAAGCTTGCCCCTGCTTTGCTGCGCAATCGTCTACGCTATGGCCGCTGGCTGGATGTGCTGGTCACCCACTCGCCACCCTACAAAATTCATGATCGATCTGACCGTGCCCACACTGGGTTTCGCAGCTTTTTGCCCTTTATGCGCTGGTTTAAACCGCGCTATCTGCTGCACGGCCACATTCACCTCTACCGGCGCGATGAAGTGATCGAAACGCGTTACCACGATACGACCATCATGAATATCTACCCCTATCAGATTCTCGATCTAGAACCCCGCGCATGATCCGCTAGCCCGCGCCACACGTTGCTCACTCGGTCTAAAATTTACCCAAAATTGAATTGCACCCGGCGCGTAAATGCTGGTTGCGTAACTGCCCACTTTTGGATAAGATAATCCCCTGCCATGCCACCATACAAGTTATGTAACGATTCAGCCGGGAACGCACCCAAGAGGCTCCCGATTCTGGTGGCAATCATGCGCTTGCCACCAGAATGGTGGCGTTCCCAGGGGTGAAAATCGATGGCTGAATCGTTAACAAGTTATAACCTAAAACTGTAAACCAAAGGGGGAACGTTGTGAAGATTGTTGTTCACTATGCATTTACGCCAGCGCAGATCGCGGCTTTTGAGACGCTGGGCAATCGCTTGGGCCATGAGGTTGTCCATGTGGAAAATGAAGCCCAGTCAATTGCGACTGTGGGCGATGCCGAGGTGATCTTGGGCTGGTTTCCAGAGGCCGTCTGTGCTGCGGCACCCAACTTGCGCTGGATCCAGTCGTTTAGCACGGGCATGGATCATTGGCTCTTTCCGGCGATTGTGGAACGCGATGAGGTGCAGATCAGCAACGTGGCCGGTCTCTATGCCAGCCAGGGCGCAGAACATGCGTGGGCCTTGCTGCTAGCGTTGACGCGCGGTGTCTTGACTTCCTGGGACAACCAAAAGCAGAAAAAATGGGGCGGCGGTGCCAGTGTAGAGCTGGCGGGCAGCACCTTGGGGTTGGTAGGGTTGGGTGGCTTTGGCATCGAAATGGCCAAGCGCGCCCAAGGCTACAATATGACCCTGATCGCCATTGATGCCGTGCGCACCGCAAAGCCCGATTATGTAGCCGAGCTAAAACCGGCGACCAAAGAAAACTTGCACAGTTTGCTCGAACGTTCAGATGTGGTGATGATGGCCTGTCCGCTGACGCAAGAAACCTATCACTTGATCAGCACGACAGAACTGGCCAAAATGAAGTCCAGTGCCTACTTGATCAACGTGACACGCGGCGGTATTATCGACGAACCGGCATTGGTCGAAGCGCTCAAAGCGGGGCAAATTGCGGGTGCCGCGTTGGATGTCACCGAGCAAGAACCGTTGTCACCCGATAGCTCGCTCTGGGACGCGCCCAACTTGATTCTCACGCCCCATCGCGCCGGGGCCTCGCAACATCGCCCGCGCATGGTCTTTGAATTTTTCCTAAAGAACCTGGAACGTTATCTCACCGGCGAAACACCCGTCGCCCTGATCAACAAACGCCGCGGCTTTTAAAGGACAAAGACACGAGACAAGGAGACAGGGAGACAGGGAGACAGGGAGACAAGGAGCAAGCACCTATCTCGTGTCTCGTGTCTCCTTGTCTCCTCTCTCTCTGCTACTCGGTTGCTTTGACCACGACTTCATAGCCAGTTACTTCGACAATTGGTTCGCCATTTTTCGTCACCCACACGCCACATTGGCCACCGCGTTCGCTGGCTGCCACATCGACGACGCTGCCGTCCATGCGCAGCACGGGATTATAGGCGCGGGCGACCTGCTCGCTATCGCCCTCAATGTAGTGGGCGATCAGGCTGCGGCGGAAGCGGGTGCGCGAGCGATTGGGCAAGGAGCCGTGTACCAAGGAGCCGTTAAAGAACAGCACATCCCCCGGCTGCATGATGACGGGCACCACTTGGGAGCCTTCGGGGATCGGCACGGTGACATCGGTGAAACTGGCTTTGGTGTTAGCCTTTTCCGTGCAGAGCACAGGCCAGTTGTGGCTGCCCGCCACGACTTGCAGACAGCCATTCACCTCATCACACCGATCCAAGGCCATCCACGCGGCCAGGCAGGTGCCCGGTTGCACGCGCAAATAGTAATTGTCCTGGTGTAAGGCTTGGCCGCGCGCCTTGGGGGGCTTAAAATATAACATGGTCTGCACCGCCAACGGCTCGCGTTCGAGCAGACTGGTCATACATTGATTCATGCGCTGGTCCAACAGCCATGCCAGCGTCACCGCATCCCAACGATGCATTTGCATGAGGCGTGGGTAGGTCAGCAGCGGATCTTTCTGCTTGGGATCCTTGGGGCGACGGTCGGCTTGACAGCGCGCATCGTGGCGCAGTTCCATGTAATAGTCGCGATAGTAGGCAGTTTCTTCCTGTAAAAAGAGACCGGATACGATGAGATAGCCGTTCTGATCAAAAAATTCTTTCTGTTCGGCGCTGATCATGTAGAAAATCCTTCACAAATTCTTTTGCAAATTGTTGAATTGACCGCTATAATCGCTCTATTCTAGGCGCAGAGGCAAAGAACGTCAAGACAGACTTTCTGGAATGTGCGTTACGCGAACCGGGCACCCTTGCGCTTGGCGCGCGTCTGTCACCCGACCGGCTTTTTGACTTTCTCTGCCGCTTTTACTATGATTCATCCTATGATTCGTCTTTTAACGTATAATATCCATGGTTGGCGCACCGCAGATGGGCGGCCTAATCTCCATGCACTTACCGATGTCATTGCTGCGACGAAGGCGGATATTGTCGGCCTGAACGAGGTCTACTATCCGCGCGTGGTGGAGGGCGATAGACGACCTGCGCTCGAAGCATTGGCCGCGCGCCTGGACATGCACTTCGTCTTTGGCCCTTGCCTGCGCTGGCCGGCACAGGACAATATGCCCGAGGACGCCTATGGCAATGCCCTGCTCAGTCGTTGGCCAATTATTGCCAGTGCTGTCCATCATCTGACGCCCAAGGAAGAAGATGGGCAGCAGTTGCTGGCGCAAAAAGAACAGCGTGGCTTGTTGGAAGGGCGCATTCTGCTGCCCAATGGAAAAACCTTGACCGTCTATGTCACGCATCTGGATCACACCGACGAGGCGGCGCGCCTGCTACAATTGCGCGTGGCCCGTCAATGGCTTGGCCGTGATCGCAATCGTCCGCATCTCGTAATAGGGGATTTAAATGCGATTACAACCTGGGATTTTGCCCACCGTCCGCATGATTACGCCGCATTGGCGCACCATGAAAAGGGCAAAAATTTAATCGCCGACGGCAAAGGCCCCACGCTGATTGCGCAAATGGAAAAAGCGGGCTACGTGGATCTCTATCAACGCTTTAGCGCACCGGGCGGCCAGAGCTTTCTGCCAGCCACGGCTAGCGCTATTCGCATCGACTATATCTTTGCCAGCCAATCTCTGGCTCCCCAAGCCGAATCGTGCATCATCTGGCAAGAACCCGCTGGCACCGAAGCCTCCGATCATCGCCCGGTGCTCGCCGAATTGGCGATTTAGTCATTGGTCGTTAGTCATTGGTCGTTAGTCATTGACCGTTATTTTCCCTGCCATTGTGGTGCTCGTTTTTCCATAAAGGCGCGCATGCCTTCCTTCTGGTCTTCACTGGCAAAGAGCATATAAAAGAGCTTTTCTTCATAGGCGGTGGCTTCGGCTAGCGGCAACTCATAGGCTTTGTTGATCGCCTCTTTGCCCAGTTGTACTGCCAATGGCGCACGGGCAGCGATCTGCGTCGCCAGTGTGATCGCTTCTGCCAGATAGGTTTCCACCGGGACAACCCGACTGGTCAAGCCATAGCGTAACGCTTCCTCGGCCGTCAGCCGGCGGTCATTGAGGATTACTTCCATGGCCAGCGATTTGCCAACAGCACGGGTCAACCGTTGCGTACCACCCGCGCCAGGAATAACGCCAATATTGATTTCTGGCTGTCCAAACTTGGCTGTCTCCGAAGCAATGATCATATCGCAGAGCATGGCGAGTTCACAGCCGCCGCCCAAACAGTGGCCGCTCACCGCCGCGATCAAGGGCTTGCGCAGGCGGCGCAGTTGATGCCAGCGTTCGATCATGCCGCGATTGAGCATGGCGGTGGCCGTGGCATCGGCCATTTCCGTAATATCCGCACCAGCGGAAAAGGCCCGCTCGTTGCCCGTGATCACCATTGCGCCAATCGTGGGGTCCTGGTCAAAGTGGCGCAGAGCAGTGACGACTTCTTCCATCAACTGACCGCGCAGCGCGTTGAGTGCTGTGGGGCGATTCAACCGCACCAAGCCGACGCCTGCGGCTGGCCGTTCGACCAAAATATCTTGATAGTGCGCATCTTCTGTCTTCATGATTATCTCCTGTAATGAACGCTTGGTTTGGGGCCGCGTGATTTCCTACCAGTAAATTCTATTGACACAATACAAACAGAGAGTATAATTAGCGAATGTTATTGGTCTAAAAACCTACGCTATACTATCGGTAGATTGTCAGTAGATGTAGAGAATTATAGATGGCATAGATATAGATTGTGCTTGCGCGTACTGGAATTACTGGGTCATACCGTTATTGTAGCTTGGAGGTATTGTTTGCGACAACCGTTGCACCGTTGGTTGACAGGATTGTTGGTGATTGGATTGCTGCTCCTGGTTTGGTGGCTGGTGCCTGATCTTGAAGGGTGGCAAGCGCTCTGGCGATCGATCAATGATCAGGAACAGCTTCAGGCGTTTGTCGATCAACTTGGCTGGCTGGGGCCTGTATTCGTCATTTTGCTCAATGCCCTCCAAATTATTGTCGCTCCGATTCCTGGCTACATCATCCAACTGGCGTCTGGTTTTCTCTATGGCACGCTTTGGGGTGGCCTTTGGGGGGCGATTGGCCTTTTCCTGGGTGCCATGATGGCGATGAAATTGGCGCGCTGGTATGGCCGCCCCTTGGTCCAAAAATTGGTCGGCGCCAGCCGTCTGGCCCAATGGGAGCAGGTGACGCACAGCGAAAATCCGCTCTTATGGACTGTGCTATTGCTGGCCCCGACGGGGGATCTGCCCTATCATTTGGCTGGCTTGTCGCGCGTTTCATTTTTGCTGATCGCCACGATTACCCTGTGTATTCGTGTGCCCAGCGCGTTTGTTGCTGCCGCCGTAGGATCGGGGGCTGTTACCTTGTCTTGGTGGCAATTTTCGCTCTTTCTCGCGCTATTGGGCCTCATGAGCTTTATTTTTTTGCGCTATCAAACCCAATTGACGGGTTGGTTTGACCAACGAATTCAGCAACGCCTTTTTCGCGAAAAAGGCGTTGACAAACGTAAGGAAAAGAGAGTATTTGAATGACCGAACAATCCCAATCCACTTTGCAAGACCAAATTAACGCGGATCTCAAGCGCGCGATGCTGGATCGCAACGAGGTTGCCAAATTTGCCCTGCGCGCCGTGAAAACAGCGCTGACCACGTTGGCGGCTGCAGGTACCAATCATGTGCTTACCGAAGCCCAAGTCTTGGCGACCATTCGTAAAGAGGTCAAGCAACGGCGTGATACGGCTGCCGAATTTGAAAAGTTTGGTGCCCCCGATAAGGCGGCTGCTGAAATAGCGGAAATTGCTGTGCTAGAAAAATATTTGCCGACACAGATGAGTACGGAACAGATCGAAGAGATTGTCCGCACTGTTATCGCACAGACGGGCGCAACTTCCCCGCGCGAAATGGGCAAAGTGATGGCCGCGGCAATGGAACGCGTCAATGGCCTGGCGGAAGGCAAAGATGTCAACCTTGTTGTTCGTCGTTTATTGAGCAACTGATAGACGAACCATTTAAAAGTCATACAAATAAGCCGCCTACTACACGAGCGTGTATGTATGACTTTTAAGGGTTTTATCTATGAGGAAACATTGGTCAAGCATTTCTGAACAATCAGGCATGCTTCCATGCGTCTACTGGTGAAAGGGCAATCTATGGCTGCAACGCGTTTCCCGCTCTCAGAACAATGGCTCAATCGCTCGATCATGTTGGTCATGATCAGCTCAGTTACCATTTCCATGGTAAGCCTGCTTGCCTGGCAATTTCCCTTTTATGAAAGAACCCAGCTAAAGGTGGGACATGCCGCAACCTCAGATATTTCGTCACCGTCGCAGATTATGTATGCAAGTGAGGTGCTAACCGATCTGGAGCGGGAACGCGCTGCCCAGGCTGTTGCTGAACAATATGATAGCACGGAAGGTCGAGTGCGCCGGCAGCAGATCACCCGTTCACGCGAAATTCTGACCTTTATCTCGGCCATTCGCAATGATCCCCATGCGTCACCGGAACTGCAAATTGATTATCTGTTGGCCATTACAGAGTTACAATTGACCTCAGAGTTGGCCTATCAAATTCAAGCATTGTCCAATGAAGATTGGCTGGCCGTCGTCACCGAAACACCTTTAACGCTTGATCGGATCATGCGTGACGATATCCGCGAAAGTACCCTCTCCACGGCGCGCCGGCGTGTTCCTTCGCTTATCGATTCCAATGTGAACGAAACAGTGAGCACCGTGACGACCGAGTTAGTGCGCGGGCTCATCCGTCCGAACAGTATTTTTAATGAAGCACGCACCGAAGAAGCGCGCAACAATGCGCGCGCCCTGGTGCCTGTTCAGTACCAAACGCTCATTCGTGGTGAAAGGATCATCCGTGTGGGGGATGTGGCAACGGCGGAGCAAGTTGAAGCCTTGACCCAGGTTGGCCTGTTGCAGCCTGAATGGGATTGGTGGATGCTTGTGCGTGCTGTGGCGGTTAGCGTGTTGATTATGCTGGTTGTGATTGGGGCTATTTACCGTATGCGGCCGAGTACGTTGCAGAATTTTCAAGAACTGGCCGCGCTTTCTGTGATTGTTGTGCTCTGGATGTTAGCGGCCAAGCTCATGGTGGTGCCCCATGATTGGCTGCCCTATCTCTATCCGCTGGCCGCCATGAGTATGTTGATTGCGGTGCTCATTGACCTGCGCGTTTCGATTGTGATCACCATCAGCCTTGCCCTGCTGGTTCACTATTTTAGCAATAATAATTTTATTCTTGTCACCTACACGGGCTTGGGCGCTTTGTTAGGCGCGATTATCTTGGGGCGTGCCGAGGGCATCAGTGCCTTTCTCTGGGCTGGCTTGGGGGTTGTGGTCAGCAATCTGCTGATCTATGTATCTTTCAATCCAACATTTGTGGATTTTTCAACGCCGAATTGGCTGGCCCAGACGCTGCCTATCTTTCTGGCGCTTGTGCTCAACGGTGGTTTATCCGCCAGCATTGCGTTGATCAGCTACTTTGTGTTGGGCAGTTTATTTAACTTGACCACAAGTTTGCAGCTCGGGGAATTGAGCCGTCCGACCCAGCCGCTACTGCGTCAACTATTGTTAAAAGCACCAGGCACCTATCACCATACGATCGTTGTGAGCAACCTGGCTGAGCGCGCCGCGGCGGCGATTGGGGCCGATGCACTACTTGCCCGCGTCGGTTCCTACTATCACGATATTGGGAAAACTGTGCGTCCCTATTTCTTCACCGAAAATATTGCGGATAACTCTTCCCCCCATGAGCGCCTCGATCCGGTTACCAGTGCCCAGATTATTATCAGCCACGTCACCGATGGCGTGGATCTGGCCCAAAAGTATCGATTGCCGCCGCGCATTCAAGACTTTATCCGCGAACATCATGGCCGTTCGATCACGCCATATTTCTATACACTGGCCCAACGCCAGGCCGAAGAGGGTACGGTGGTCGATCCGCAAAATTTTCGCTATCCCGGCCCCGATCCGCGCACAAAAGAAACTGCCATCTTACTGCTGGCGGACACTTGTGAAGCTGCGGTGCGCTCTATGCGCCCTGGGACGCGCGAAGAGTTGGAAAAATTGGTCAACAAACTGATCGATAACCGCGTGGCCGAAGGCGTACTCAACCAGTGTGAGTTGACCTTTAAAGACTTGCAAACCATCCGCGAGGTCTTTATTCAGGTCTTGCAAGGAGTTCATCATCCGCGGATCACCTATCCCGAACCAGCACGGCCTGCCACAGAAGCGGCGACCAAACCCGCAACCGCGACCCCTGTAGAACCGAAGCCACCCCCCAAAGCAACCAATGGCCATGTCCAGCAGGAACAGGGTGCCGGCGCACACCAAGCGGTGCTACGCGAGCGAGTGGGCGGTGTGGAAGAAACCGAAACCTCTCCTCTTCCCAAAATTTGATGACATCATGCTAAAATAGCGCATGATCAAAGATAAGCGAGATAAAATTGAACGACACGCTTGATATCCAGGTTGATGACCCATTTGTCGATTCGGTCGATGTTGAAAATCTAAGCACTGTGATCGCTGACCTGTTGGTCAAGGTCGGCTTGCCGTTGGCTGGGCTGACGGTCGTCGTGACGGATGATGAGACCGTGCAAACCTTGAATCGTGACTACCGCGGCATTGATGCCCCGACCGATGTGCTCAGCTTTGCGGCGCAAGAATCTGCCGCGACTGAGCCTGTGCTCGCCGACTTGCCGCCCGAGTTGGTTGCCGAAATGGGCAACTATTTGGGTGATGTGTTGATTGCCTATCCCTATGCTGCGCACCAGGCCGCGCACTATCAAAACAGCGTCCAGGCCGAATTGCGGCTTTTGGCGGTGCATGGAGTGTTGCACCTCCTGGGCTACGATCATGCCACACCCGAAGAGGAAGCCGTCATGTGGGCGCGCCAAAGCGAAATCCTGGCAGCTTTTGGGGATGCCCAACTATCCCAACGCACCTATGACGCCTAAGCGCTCGACCCCAGTCAAGAAAATTTCCGCAACCTCCAATGCTCCACCTGCCACCGTCGCCGTTCTGACTGGCCGCGACCGCCACTTTCTGGCGAGTCGCTGGTTTAGCCTCAAAGCCGCGCTCAACGGTGCCAAGTATACATTGGCAACGCAACCCAATGCCTGGATTGAACTATGGGCAGTCGCCGTTGTAAGTCTGACCGGGTGGTGGTTGCAGATCACGGCGATCGAGTGGGCACTGCTCGCGCTAACCTTTAGCACAGTTTTGGCGCTAGAGGCCCTAAATACCGCCGTGGAAACCACGATTGATCTGGTCTCGCCCGACTATCATCCGCTGGCCAAGATCGCCAAAGATGCTGCGGCTGGTGCGCTGATCTTCGCGGTGCTAGGCAGTATGGGCGTGGCCTGTACAATCCTAGGCCCGCGCCTCTGGCGATTGCTTTTCTGAAAAATTAGTTAAATTTCATCACATGCTGCTCTGAATTCATTCAGAGCCTGGAATAGAAAACGTGTTTAAACACGTTTGCCGTCTCAGGTGTTGAATTCATTCAACACGAATTTAACGTTGTCGTACGATTCATCCCTCCCCTGCTACTACCCTTTACCTACATCTTTGGGTAGCAGGGAGGGTGAGCGTGCCGGGGACGGCTCAGCGGCCTGACGGCACTCCGCTATGTTTTTTGGCCGTCCTCGGCACGCCTTGCCTACGGCCAACTTGTGGGTAAAGGGTAGCCCTGATAAGAGAGGGAACTGTGACCGGATACTCTTTGGGTGCCTCCCCAACCTGGAGGAGGCTGAGTGGGAGTGACCTGAATAGTCACCAAAAATTATTTGAATGGCGCTTCCCACCGTTGCTGTAATTGACGCGCCGTGGTAATGATTGCAGCATGTGACCAAGCCGTGCTCGGGAAAAGCATTTCTTCCAACCGGATCGCGCTTACGCCCACGGCCTGTGCGGTCGCAAGCGTCGCCGTATCATTCACATCACAGACAAGGGGCACAGATGCGGCGTGCCACGCTGCCGCGGGAAACTGGGATAAGTGTTCGGCGACAACTGCAACCAGCCCACAGCCTTCCAGCCGCGCTAACTGGGCTTGGGCTGGCGTAGCAACTTGCGCAATGCAAAGCAACTCCTGTTCACGCACCGCGCGCAGTAGTGTGGGATCAAGGGTGGGCAGCACAAAATAGTGGGCACCAGCCGCCTGCGCTGCCGTCAATTGCGCCATTGTCTGAATGGCCGCGGCACCAATCAGCAGGTGATCGCCATAGCACTGGCGAAATTCAGCAATCGCTGCCGCAGCATCGGCAAAATCCATGGCAATCTCTACCAACAAGATCGGCGCGGCCAACAGCGCATCGCCGATTTCAAGCAGTTCTTGTATTGGCAGATCGCTGCGCAACCGCGCGATCAGTGCCACGCGGTGTAAGTGTGCCAGCAAGCTGGCAATGCTGCTTGTTTCAGACATAGATCACAGAAAAAGAGAGAATAACCAAATGAGCCATCCAGTGCCCAGTCCACTCACTATCCATACAGTTGCTGTCGGCTCTACCAATCCGGTGAAAATTCAGGCCACTTGGCATAGTATACAGCGCATTTGGCCCAACGCCGAAGTAACGGGTGTGGCGGTCGCTTCGGGCGTGCGGGCGCAGCCACTGGGCGACGACGAGGCCATCGAAGGGGCTGTCAACCGCGCGCGTGCCGCCTGTCAACAGACTGGCAGTGATCTGGGGATTGGCCTGGAAGGCAATACAACAGAGACGCCGCATGGCCTCTTTGTCACCGGCTGGGCCGCTGCCGTAGACCGGGATGGGACGGTGGGGATTGGCGGCAGTGGGCGCTTTCGCTTGCCCCCTGCGCTGGTCGTAGGTGTGCGCCAAGGTGAAGAGTTGGGTGATCTGATCGATGCGTGGGCTGGGCAGCAGAACACCAAACAGCAACAGGGCGCAGTTGGCATCATCACGAATGGCCTCATTTCGCGCACTGCCGCGCTGGAAACGGCAGTCATCTTTGCCCTGACGCGCTTTCTCAACCCCCACCACTATGCCTAATGCTGGTGGGTTTTCTGGACATTTTTCTTGACGGGGAGTCATCTATGCTATTTTGCATCGACATTGGCAACACCAATATCACCATCGGTTTGTATGATGGCGAGCAACTCGGCCCACACTGGCGGCTGGCCACCGATCATGAGCGCACGCCAGACGAGTTTGCCATGCAACTCATCAACCTGTTGACCTTTGCCAAGCTCACAATTGCCGACATTGATGGCGTAGCCTTGGCCTCGGTCGTGCCACCCCTAACCGGCAAATGGATCGAGCTGTGTCGCACCTATCTGCAATGTGAACCGCTGGTGGTAGACGCCAACACCAAAACCGGTGTGCGCATTCTCTATGAAACGCCCCAATCGGTGGGGGCCGATCGGGTGGTCGATGCCGTGGCGACCTATCGGTTGTATGGCGGTCCAGCTTGTGTGGTCGATTTTGGCACAGCTACCACCTTCGATGCCATCGCCGCCAATGGCGATTATCTGGGTGGTGCCATTGCTCCCGGCATTGGCATCTCTGCTGATGCACTCTTTCAGCGCGCCGCTAAACTGCCCAAAGTTGATCTGTTGCGCCCACCCACTGCAATTGGCCGCAACACCGTTCATGCCATGCAATCGGGTCTGCTCTTTGGCTATGTCGGGCTGGTAGAGGGCATGGTGGCGCGCTTCCGCGCCGAACTAGGCAATGACATGCGCGTGATCGGCACCGGCGGTCTGGCGACGATTATTGCCAGCGAAACCACGGTGATCGACCATGTCGCGCCCTGGCTCACGCTGGATGGCTTGCGCATGGTCTATGCCATGAATCGTTAACAATTGTCAATTAACAATTGACAATTGTTAATTACTAAGGCCATTGCAAAGAAATAAGTATCCAGTAGGGGCGGCTTGCAGCCGCCCGTTCGCAGCGAGCCAAACGCGGGGCGGCTGCGCGGCCGCCCCTACGCATGATTTTGTTGGGCAAACGCTGGATACTTATTTCTTTGAAAGCGCCTAACTCGCGATAGGGGGTGTCTGCCGCCGTACAATGTAGGTAAGAATGGGTGGCGTGAGCAGTGTGCTGAGGATGACGACGATGATGATCACGCCAAAGAGTTCATCCGATACGATCCCCAGGCGCTGACCGGTGGCGGCGAAGATCAAGCCGACCTCGCCGCGCGGCACCATACCCCAGCCGACAATCCATTTGTTCACATTGCCCGCCATCAAGCCAGCGACCACTTTGCCAACAAAGGCGACCACGGTGATGATAAGGGCGACAAGCACAATTTTTGGATCAGAAAGCGCTTCCAACCGCACGCTCATACCCGTCAGCACAAAGAAGATGGGAATCAGAAAGTTGCCAATCGGTTCCAGCAGATCTTGCACATGGTGCTCTGCGTGATGATCGATTACTTCGTTCAACTTGCCCTGTAGCTTCTCGTCGGCTGTGGACAGCTGGGCGCGGATCTCGGTTACCATTTGCGGCTCGGCAAAGTGACGAAAATGTACAGGGTCCAACACCAGTCCTGCGGCAAATGCGCCGACAATCGGTGCCAACCCGATCTCGCCTGCCAGGTAGGCACCGATCAGGCCAAACGCGAGGGCGAGCGTGAGTTTCATGCCTTTGCCACTGTGGATCGTGGAAAGACCACGCCCGAGCAACGGCGCGAGCAACTGCCCAATCACAATGGCACCCACCAAAAAGGCCACAGCCTTGAAGGTGATCACGCCCACCATACCCAAGCTAAAGCTGCCCGCCGTAACCATGGCCGACACAACCGCCAGAATGATCAAGCCCATGACATCGTCAATCACCGCGGCCCCCAGCACAATCTGGGCCTCGCGTGAGCGCAGAATTTTGAGATCCTGAAACACCCGCGCCGTAATGCCCACCGAGGTGGCGGTCAAGGTTGCGCCGAGAAAAAGGTAGGCATAAAAGGGTAGACCCGGCAAGAGCCAGGGGCCGACCACATAGGTGCCCAGCACAAAAGGCACAACCACCCCAATACATGCCACCAGCAAAGCGCGTACCCCCACGCGCCCCATTTCCCGCAGGTTCGATTCGAGCCCCACTTGAAAAAGTAAAATAACCACACCAAGCTCAGCCAAAAACTTGATAATATGGTCGTCGTGAATCGGATCAAACACGGTGATCCCAATCAGGCCCAGATTACCCAAAAGGACACCCACGAGCAATTCACCCAACACCGGTGGCTGACCCCACCGTTCAATCACCAAGGAAAACCGTGCCGCTAACAAAATTATGGCAATCCACAACAAGGTTACGCCAACATGGATTTCTTCCATAGATTCTCAACTTGTTTTCTGTGTGCACGAACTATACGAGACACCCCCTCGCGCTCTGCAGAGCGTGAGGGGGTGTAAACTTTCGCGCTTACGCTACAGGATCGTTTATAGGCTGCTGATGATCGACGTAAAGAGTTGGCGACCCAACTGTCCCGCGCCACCAAGCGGATTTTGGATCGCCAGGAGATGATCTTCGGGGTGCGGCATCAGGCCGATGACGTTGCCGCGCGCGTTGCAGAGACCGGCAATATCGGCCACTGAACCGTTGGGGTTGAGCGGATACCGTCCATTGGCCGATTGTCCTGCCGCATCCACATAGCGAAAGGTCACCAGCCCATTGGTTTCTAATGCAGCGAGGGTTGCCGCATCTTGCACTTGCAGATTGCCCTCGCCATGCGCTACGGGACAGAAAATCAGTTCATCGATAGCGGCCAGCGCACTGGCGCGCGACTGGCGATTGACGGCCAAATGCACCCAGCGACATTCAAAATGGCCCGACGCGTTGTCGGTAAGCGTCGCTCGCCGCTTGCCTTTGGCTGCGCCATCCGTGCTCATCACCCCCGGTAATAACCCAACCTTGACCAGCACCTGAAAGCCGTTACAGATGCCAAGCACCGTTTTGCCACTTTCGACAAAGGCGTGTAACTCATCATGAAAGAAGACTTGCAGGTCCAAGGCCATACGCGCGCCGGCGCCCAGCGCATCGCCATACGAGAAGCCGCCCGGCAGCAAAAGCATCTCATAATCTTGCAAACGGCGTTCACCCTGGTGTAGTTGGTTGATATGTACAATTTCTGGCGCACCACCCGCCAGTTCACAGGCGCGCGCCGCTTCGGCGTCACGATTGGTGCCAGCGGCATGCAAAATGAGAATCGATGGTTTCATGATCATCCTATGCGTGCCCTTTCCAGGCTTGGACAAGTTCATTGACTGGCAAATTGATCAAAGCTTGGCCGCCAGTGGTGATTTGCAGGGTTGGCTCGGCTGTGACGGTGCCCAGGGGCAGCAGGGTAACTGCGCCGAGCAGCGCTTCGAGTGTCGCGGCATCTTCGGGGCGTACTTCGAGCAAGAGACGACCATTGCTTTCACTGAAGAGCGCTTCCTGGGGGGATAACGGTGTGGCCTCACTGCTCAATCCAGCAATGTCAATGGTTGCACCCAGCCGCCCAGCCAAACACATTTCGGCCAGCGCCACCGCCAAGCCCCCTTCGCTCAGATCGTGGCAGGTGACGACCAACTCCTGTTGGATAGCGTTATGCAGCAGGCGATAGCGCTGTAATGGAGCGGCGGGCATGGCCGGCGCTGTGCCACCACGATGACCAAGCTGATGATAGAGCAGCGAGCCGCCCAATTCAGCCTTGGTTTCGCCCAGCAGATACAAGCGGTTGCCCGGCGTCTTGAGGTGCGACGTGACACAGCGGTGCATATCCGGCACAATCCCGATGGCCGAGATGAGCAATGTGCCGGGAATGGGTTTGCCATTGAACTCGTTGTAGAGGCTGTCTTTGCCCGAGATAAAAGGTGCTTTATAGGCAATGGCCCCATCATAACAGCCCTGGCAGGTGCGCACCAACGCACCCAAGCGGTCGGGCAGCGTCGGGTTGCCCCAGCAAAAGTTGTCGAGAATCGCCACCTGATCGGGATCAGTGCCTACGGCCACCAAGTTGCGGAAAGCTTCGTCAATCGCGCTGACGGCCATGGCATAGGGGTCGCGCATACCAATGAGGGGATTGATCGCGACACTCAGCGAAAACGCCTTATTATGGTGCCACGTCCCCAGCGGCTTGAGCACCGCGGCATCACTCGGCCCGTCCATCTGGGGGCCGGTCAACGGGCGCACCAGGGTGCCGCCGCGCACTTCGTGATCATAGCGGCGGATCACCGCTTCCTTGCTCGCCACATTGGGATGGGCTAGTAAGGATAGCAGGAGATCATTGGCGTTTTGTGTGCTTGGGATCGAATTCGGTGCCGCGTCCGTTGGCTCTTGCCAAAGCGCCTGCATCTGGCGGCGGGGCAGGCCGTCGTGCAGAAAGTGCATGGGCAGATCGGCGACAACTGTGCCGTCATAGTGGACACGCAACTGTTGATTGCCGGTGAAGGTGCCCAGCACACTCACTTCCACATCCCAGCAATCGGCCAGCGCTTGCAACGGTGCCAGGTTGGCCGGTGGCACCGCCAACACCATGCGCTCTTGCGCTTCGGAGATCCAGATCTCCCACGGCGTGAGGCCAGGGTACTTGAGCCGGACATTGGTCAGCTCGATATCTGCGCCCAACGTTTTGCCCATTTCGCCTACCGCCGACGAAAAGCCGCCTGCGCCACAGTCGGTAATCGCACTGTACAGAGCCGCATCGCGCGCGGCCTCGATCAATTCGATCAAGCCTTTTTCGGTGATCGGATCGCCAATTTGTACGGCACTGCCCGACGTTTCGCTGGTGTCGTGGGTCAATTCGGCAGAGGAGAAGGTCGCGCCGTGGATGCCGTCGCGCCCCGTCTGTCCACCCAGCGCGATCACTAGATCGCCAGCTTGCGGCGCGGTAGGATGGCGACCGTGGGGCAGCAAGCCGACGCAGCCACAGAAGACCAGCGGATTGCCCAGGTAGCCTTCGTCATAGAGAATTGCGCCGTTGACCGTGGGCAAGCCCAATTTGTTGCCATAGTCACCAATACCGGCAATGACGCCGTCAGCAATCCGGCGCGGATGGAGAATGCCATTGGGTAGCGCGTCGACTGGATAATCTTGTGGGCCAAAACAGAGCACATCGGTGGTGGCAATCGGCCGGGCCGAAACCCCAATAATGTCGCGCACCACGCCGCCCACGCCGGTATTGGCCCCGCCAAAGGGTTCCAACGCCGACGGGTGATTGTGTGTTTCGACCTTGAAGGCCAAATCATAGGTGTCGTCAAAGGCGATGATGCCGGCGTTGTCCACAAAAGCCGAATACAGCCAGTCTGGATTGAGGTGCTCGGTGGCGGCGCGGATATATTGCTTGAGCAAGCCATCGATCTGTGTCTGCTGCTTGATCGTACCATCGGCCGCTTGCCAGGTGAAATCAATGCTGGCGCGGAAGGTTTTGTGGACACAGTGCTCGGACCAGGTTTGGGCCAGCGTTTCCAACTCGATATCCGTGGGATCGCGATCCATCTCTGCATAGAATTCCTGGATCGTGCGCATTTCGGCGCGGTCGAGCGAGAGTAGCCGAGTGCGGCTCAACTGCATGAGCGCGTTGTCGTCCAGCCCGGCTAGCGCAATGCGTTCCACGCGATCGCTGGCCGCGGCGCGCTGACCAAATTGGGGGTTGATCGGCCCCAAACTGTAGTGCGCCACTGTCTCATTGCAGAGCAGCCCGCGCGCCAATTTGCGCAGGTCGGCTTCGCTCAGATCGCCCGTGAGTTCATAGCGGGTGGCGGTAGCGACTTCGCCCACAGGCAGGCCGATTTCGCGCATGCCGCGGGCCAGCTCGCGCGCTGGCACATCGGTGACGCCGGGCCGCAGTGCGACTTCGATGATCGCCGCACTGGTATCGCTTGCTGGCTGATCGGGGGTGCTGGCGCGCCAGGTTGCCAGCTCGGTCACCGGATCGACCAGGAGCAGCGTGCAGAGTTGCTCTACCTGTGCGGCATGGAGGGGCGCGGCGAGAAAATAGATGCGAACGGTCTGACAATCTGTCAAACCGTGAATGCCCAAGGCTGGTGCATTGTGCAGAAGGGTGTGATTGGTGGCGGGTTGTTTGTGGCGGACTTCGATACGAATTGTCATATTGTTTTGTGCTGTCGATCGTCGGCTGAAGGCTGCGGCCTGCGTTTTTTAAGGCAAAATAGAGGATGCTGTGCCCAATCTTATTTCCAAAAATGGCATCGATTTTTATCATGCGTGATCATAACACACGCCATGCCATCTTCAAATCTACGAGGCTTTCTCCGGCTATTTGTGCCAGACCTGCTGGTCGCAATCGGTACATTAAATCATCAAAACTTGTGTTGCCGTGTGTGCGGGTTATGCTTGAACAAAAATGTTTTGTATACTTGTGCATACAGCGAAACAAATTATGGGTTTTTGAATTTCAAGAAGGTCGCGGGGACGCTCAGCGTCCAACCTGCATTGCGCCGTAGCGCAGCGCAACGCGTACCACATGAAATTCTGTTCAGCCCAAATGATCCGAGAAGACCTCCGCCAGCACGACTAGAAAGGGAGTGACAATGCCGTCCGTATCTTCCCTACCACCCGAAGCTTTGTATCGACGTTGCGATCCCGCCACGTTAACTTTTCAGAGCACAGCAGAATTGCCCGATATCGGTGATTTTATTGGGCAGGATCGCGCCATCAAGGCGATTGAGTTTGGCATTGGCATGAGCCGCCACGGCTACAACATTTTTGCCTTGGGCCCCTCTGGCACAGGCCGCCATTCTTTGACCCAGCGCTATGTCGAGCGGCAAGCCGCGACTGAAGCGCCGCCCCATGATTGGTGCTATGTCAACAACTTTGAGCAGCCCTATCGCCCGCGTGTGTTGTGTTTGCCAGCAGGGATGGGCAAAACGTTGCGGGGCGATGTGCAGCGGCTGATTGAAGAGTTGCGCACTGCACTTTCTTCTGCCTTTGAGAACGAGGAATATCAGACGCGCCGCCGGGCGTTGGAGATGGAATTACAGGAGCAGCAGCAAAAAAGCCTGGATGAGCTACAGGAACAGGCGCGTGAACGGGGCTTGACGCTCTTGCGCACCCCCACCGGCTTGGTCTTTGCCCCCTACAAAGATGGCAATGTCTTGACGCCTGAACAGTTTGATGGCTTGCCCAAAGAAGAACAAGATCACCTCAAAGCCGAATTGGAAATCCTCCAAGAGCGTTTGCAAAAGGTGCTGATTCAAGTGCCCCGTCTGGAGCGCGAATTGCGCAGTCGCATGAAGGCATTAAACGAGGAAATCTCTGGCTTTGTGCTCAAGGAATTGATGGATGACTTCTATCAAACCTATGCCGAGCAGGCGGATGTGGTGGATTTTTTACAGGCCTTGCAAAAGGATGTGGGCGAAAATCTGACTAATTTTGTGACGGCAGAGGAAAAGCCCGAAGATCAACCCCTGACTGTGTTGCCCAATGGGGCCACGGCCTCGCCCCTACTGCGCCGCTACACCGTCAATTTGTTGGTGGATGCCAGCGATCTGACCGGCGCACCGGTGATCTATGAAAGCAATCCTTCCTATTTAAATCTGGTGGGGCGGGTGGAGCAGATGGTCAGCATGGGCGCGCTGATCACCGACTTTACCTTGATCAAGCCGGGTGCATTGCATCGCGCCAATGGCGGCTATCTTATTTTGGATGCGCTCAAGGTGTTGGCCAGCCCCTACGCGTGGGAAGGCTTGAAGCGCGCTCTGCAATTTGGCGAGATTCGTATCGAGTCACCCGTGCAGATGATGAATATGACCACCACTGTCTCGTTGGAGCCTGCACCCATTCCGCTGGATATCAAGGTGGCTCTGATCGGGGATCGCCAGTCCTATTATCTGCTCGCCCAATACGATCCAGATTTTAATGAATTGTTCAAAGTGGCCGCGGATTTTGGTGATGAGTTAGTGCGTACCACCGACACCGAATTGCTCTACGCCGAATTGATCGCCACCGTGACGCGGCGCGAAGGCTTGCGCCCCTTCGACAATTCTGCCGTGGCGCGCGTGATCGAACAAGGCTCGCGCATGGTCAGCGATGCCGAACGGCTCACCACGCGCTTTCAGGTGGTGGTCGATCTCATGGAAGAGTCCGACTATTGGGCGCAACAGGCTGGTGCCACTGTCGTCAGCGCCAGCCATGTGCAACAGGCAATCGACGCCCAGATCTATCGTTCGGATCGGGTGCGTGAGCGCACGCAGGAAGAGATTCTGCGCGAGACGATCCTCGTCGATACGGCTGGAGCCAAGGTCGGCCAGATCAACGGATTGTCGGTTCTCCAATTAGGTACTTATATGTTTGGTCAACCATCGCGCATTACCGCCACGGTACACATGGGCGACGGCAATGTCGTGAATATTGAGCGCGAAGTGGAGATGAGTGGCCCGACCCATTCTAAGGGTGTTTTGATTCTTGCCAGCTTGTTGCGGGCGCGCTATGCCACCCAACGGCCACTTGCCCTTTCGGCCAGCCTGGTCTTTGAGCAATCCTATGGCGGTGTCGATGGTGACAGCGCCTCGTCCACCGAGCTCTATGCGCTGCTCTCGGCGATTGCCAATGTACCGATCAAGCAATCGCTGGCGGTCACCGGTTCGGTGAACCAACATGGGCAAGTGCAGGCAATTGGGGGTGTCAACGAAAAGATCGAAGGCTTTTTTGACCTCTGTCGCGCGCGTGGCTTGACTGGCACACAAGGAGTTTTGATTCCCGTGGCCAATGTCAAACACCTCATGTTGCGCCAAGACATTGTGGCCGCGGCCGCGGCGGGCCAGTTTCATATCTATCCCATCACCACGATTGATGAGGGAATTGAAATTCTGACCGATGTCCCGGCCGGCGAAGTGGATGCCAAGGGTGCCTATCCCCAAGACACAATCAATTTTTTGGTTGAGCAACGGTTGCAAGCGTTTGCCGAACGCCGGGCGGCCTTGGATAACACAGGCGCACAGCGTAGAAAAGCGCGTGATCGCGCAAAGGAAACAACCCTATGAGCAACGAGATGAGTAATGTGCAGCGCGAGCGGATTGTCGTTGCGTTGGATGCCTCGCCGCAGAGCCAGGTGGCGTTGCGGGCCGCGGCACGGTTGGCGGCCACCCTGCAGGCTGAATTACTGGGTTTATTTGTCGAAGATGCCAATCTTTTTCACCTGTGCAACAGCCCCTTTTGTCGCGAGATCGGCCTGCGCACGGCGGTGGTGCGCCAACTGGAAAGCCACACCGTAGAGCGTCAGTTGCGTGTGTTGGCTGCGGAGATGCGCCGTTCCCTGGCGCGCGTTGCTGGCGATACCCAGGTGCGCTGGTCTTTTCAGGTGGCACGCGGTGCCGTGGAGCAGGAGTTATTGGGAGCCGCTGAAGACGCCCTGTTGTTGAGCTTAGGCCGCACGGGCGGGCGCGCGGGTAAACGCGTGGGATCAACCACGCGCGCCATCGTTGAACAAACGCACCGCCCGCTGTTGATTCTCGATAAATATGATCGATTGACCCAGCCATTAATAATCCTCTATAACGGGTCGGCCAGTGCTGATCGGGCCCTGGCGTTGGCGGCGCGGTTGACAGCGCGCGCGGGGCAAGCACTTTCTGTGCTGATTGTCAGTCCACCAGCGGAAGTGACAGAATTGCAAGCGCGCATCCGCACCTTCCTGCAAAGCCAAAATGTACTGGCAACCTTGGCATTGCTGAGTAGCACCGATGGCTTGGGCAACACGTTACAGCGAGCCAAGCACGAATCGTTTGTGCTGCCGCTGGAATATGCCGATCTGCTGGGCGCGCTCGAAGGGCCAGTGTTGCTAGTGCCGTAGGGTGGCGATTGCTTTACGGCTGAATGGTTAGCGCGCCAATGCGCACGCGCCCATCGCCCGTGATTTGTCCGGCATCATCGGTAATGGGGAGCAGCAAGGTGCCGCCGCTGTCCGCTGCATAGAGACCGGCCCATAATGTAAACTCACCTGCTGCCGTGGGTGGCGTTAGCGTAAATTGGCTGATGATGCGATCGCTGGCGCGCCAGTAACGGGTGGGAAAGCGCGCTGCCGGTACTTGATCAAAGCCACTCACGCGATTCTGCGCGCCATCGAGCAGATGGACAAAGGCCGCGTAATCGGTGGCGGGCGTGCCAGTGGCGTCCCAGACCAGGGTCACGGTAAAGGGGTCCGTGTTGCCCAGTGTCAGTTCGGGCAGATAGGCCACTGCTGTGAGTTGGATGACGTTGCCAAATTGTGCGCCGTTTGGCTTCATCTGGGTCAAGTCAACCGGTGGCGGCTGGGCGGGGCTGATCGCCACATTGCCCAGAAAGGGGCCTTCGGTAATTGGCGTGCCGTCGGTGGTCTGGGCAGGAATCGGAAAGCGGCCGCTCTCTTCGGTGGCTGGATCGACAAAGCCAATATAGACGCGCGCCAGCAGTGGCGAGTTGCCTTCACTGGCGCGCTGAATCAGCACTGGATATTGATCGGCGTAGATCGCGCCGGGCTCCCACAAAGTGGTGGGATTGCGCCCCCAGCCGGGGTGGGTTGTCAGGTTGCCTACTTCTACCCCATTTTCGTCGAGAAATTGAATAAAGAGTTGATAGTCCGCGCTGAGCGGTGCCTTGGCCTGCAAATAGAGCGTTACCGGCACGCGATCGCCGGCGCGGAAGCGATCGGTTGGGATCTCCAGCGCGAGCAGATAGAGCTGATCACTGTCGCCATAAACCACATCGATTGGTTGCGCGCTGGGCGGAATCGCGCTGATGGCCTTGGGCGCGCCATAGCTGGCTGGAAAGATCACTGTCAACGCATAGAGTGAGCAGCCCACCATCACCAGCGGCGTGATCGACCAGCAGAGCGGCTGCACACGCTGGGGCAGATAGCGCAACCAGGCGTATAGACCAAAAATTAGCAGGACGGCAAAGGCGCTCAGCGCGGGAAAGAAGAGACGACCTTGGCTGCTGGTGGCTTGGTTGAGCCAATAGACAAGCAGGGCCACCGAGATTAGTAGCCAACTCAGCAAGAGGGTGCGCACGGGTTGTGCGCTTTGGGTTTCTTCACTACGCTGGCGACTGGTAACCCACGCCACCGGCAATCCGGTCAGCGCGATCAGCGTGACGCCATCCAAAAACGGGTAGACCCAGGCTGGCAAAAGGATGTTAAACCAGCCAAACAGGCCCCAGAAGGAGTAGCGTAACCCGCGCAGCTCGCCCCAACTGAGCGCATCCTCGCGCAGGCCGTTGTTGGAAAGCAAATGCCCGACGCCAAACCAGTCGCCATAGAGCGTGTAGTTGCGCCAATACCACCAACCGGCGATCAGCAGCGCGGGCAGGGCAATCGGCAGCGCGGCCTGCAAGGGCACGCGCCAGTCACGCCGTTGTGCGGCAATGATCAACGTGGCGATCCCGACCAGGGGTAACAAGCCCAAGCCCTGCAACTTGCTCAGCGCGGCCAGACCAACGAAGATGCCCAACACGGCCCATTCCAGTAGCGGTATTGACTTGGTTGCCGCTTTGGTCACCAGACGCGCCAACCAGTAGACGGTCGCCGTACTGGCGGCAATCACCATGCTGTCATTGGAACAGGCTGCGCTGATAAAAGTAAATTGGGGAATCGCGGCCACCCATGCCACGGTCAGGATCGGCAGCGAAATCGGCCAGGATTGGGTTTGCTGCGCGTAGTCAGCAAAGGCGAGTTGGGCAATGCGGTAAATCAGCCACAGCGTGAGACCACCCAGCGCCAGCGATAGCCAGCGTCCAATGTGCAAGGCAAGATTCGTTCCCTGCAACGGGCGCATGGCTGCGCTGTAGAGCATAAAATTTTTGTTGCCCGGAAAAAGCGGATCACCGATATTGGCGCGTGGGTTGGGCACATTGAGCTGATCGAAGTCACTTTGATCAATGCCCGCAGTCAGCCGGCCCACCAGCCAATAATAGAGCGGCGCTTGACTGCCCTCATGCGACCACGCTTCTTCGACTTCGGCTTGCTGCACCGGCAATGAATTGCCCTGGGCCAAATGGCGCGCAAAGGCATAATGGTAGAGTTCATCGGGCGTCTCAAAGGGCGGCGTAGCGAGGCTATACCCAAAGCCAAGGGTGAGGAAAAGGCCAAGAATTGTAATGAGTAAAAGCCGGTCGTGCTTGTGGGCGCGTGACGACTGTGCTGTTGCTTCCATAGCCGCTATTATGCACCGAGGGCAACTTCTGTGCAAAGATCATTCAGAGCGATGTAGCGCGGTGGCGGTAGGGGCGCGGTAGAAATTGTCAACGGGCAGGACAAACCTAGTCAGGCACGCTTACCGATGATAGAGAGAGGTGGTTTGTTTTCCCGAGTAACTCGAATTAAGAATCGCAAAGCTTCATTCACTGACTCAGCGTCCGGAAATATCTCGGCTACATCCGGGGCTAATTGGATCAACTGCCCGCCGAATTTCGTCCGCTCAGGGCCAACTTTTCGCACTTGCAAGCTTCTTAAATCGTATTCTGGCCGCAGATCATCCTTGATCTCATTTTCATCCTTCTTCATAAGCATCTTTTTCCTTTTTCGTTGCTTCTCTTGCACTAATCAACCGAGTCATCTGCTGGCGTTCTGTATAGAATACAACTAATAAGCGCTGTTGTTGCGACAACCCCATGATAATATATCGCTCTTCATCAGAATGGTCAGGATCGTAGAAATCAATATAGAGCGGATCATCGAAGACGGTCTTGGCTTCATCAAAAGAGACCCGATGCTTCAAAAGATTAGCGCTGGCTTTGTTTTTATCCCACTCGAAATCCATAGACACAGTATACCACGAGATGTAATATGATTCAGATCGTCATGCTGTGACCCACATCGGATGATCTACCTGGCTAGCAGCAAATTTCAATATAGCAAATAAGTCTGCAATTCTAGATCCGGTAGATCTTCATGGCGCCGTTGCGTATATATCACTCGCCTTGTGCCAGCACTGGCACAATTGGCTGGCGCACTTTTACTTCGCGCTTCACTTGATCCGCTAGCTTTGCCTCTGCTATCTCCAAATCGTAGCGTGCTTGCAAGCGCATCCACACATTGGCACTGGTGCTAAAATAGCGTGCCAATCGCAATGCCGTGTCGGCGGTTACTGCACGCCTGCCATGAATGATTTGGCTAATGCGCAAGGCAGGGACACCCAAATCTTGGGCAAGACGATATTGGCTCAAGCCAAGTGGTTTCATAAAATCTTCCAGAAGGACTTCACCAGGATGGATGGGTGGCAAACGTTCTTCCTGTTCAACATGCATTTCACTAGTCATGGTAATCCTCAATTCTAACCTGCTTTGCTTTGCCAGCTTCCCAGAAAAAGCAAATACGCCATTGCTCATTGATGCGCATGCTGTATTGCCCGGCACGGTCACCGCGCAGAAGTTCGAGCCGGTTGCCGGGTGGCGAACGCAAATCTTGCAAATCTTCGGCATCTTCTAAATAGAGCAACTTGCGGCGGACGGTCTTTTGAATGGTGGAGGGTAATTTGCACGAGACTCGCCCTTTGAAGATCTTTTCGGTTTCCTCATCCGCAAATGATTCTATCATGTCGCGATATTATCATTAAGCGTTACTAGTGTCAAGTTTGTCGAAATAATCAGGTGTATTTCACTTTGGGGCAAATTTTAGAAGTAGCGAGCAACGTGTGCCAGGGACGAGGGGAGTGCAGTTTGTCAAACCGGCGTTGTTGTCGCTCGTCCCCGGCACACTGCCCCAAAACTCTCAAGAAATCACTGCGGTTTCTTATAGAATGATCCACCCTAGCGTGGTGGGTTGCCGAATTACACTCGAAATAATCGGCAAGGATGCCGGAAAGTCCCACATTTCCCTTGGATTTTCTTAACAATTTGCAGAAGATTTTCGTCTATACTGAAAGCGGGCAAGCACGCGACGCTACCTGCGGCCATGGCGCACAACCCGATATGAAACTTATCATTTTTAATGAAACTCACATCTTGGACATAGAATAAACAGGTATCTTCGTAGCAATAGGAGAAGAAAAATGGCTAAAAGCAAACTTATCATGTTACTTGGTTGTATAGTGGCACTCGTAATTCTTGTCGCCGCCTGTGCTGGCAGATCCGCACAGACGATCTCCGCCACAGAACCGGTGACAACGAGTGCAGTCACTACAACGACTGCCGCCGCGACCACCATTGTGGCACCTGCGGCGGTAACTGATATTTTGGCCGCAAACGAAACCGACCATGATGCGGAAACAGATTATATGTGGGAGGACGCGGCTGTTACGCAAATCAGCTTGCGCGAGAGTGCCATCAGCGTGGCCGGCGCGGGCGTGACTGTGGCTGGCAACATCGCCACAATTACGGCGGCTGGCACCTACAGCCTCAATTACAGCCTCAATGGCACCTTGGCCGATGGGCAGATCCTGGTGGATACGGCGGATGAGGAACTGGTGCGCCTGATTTTGAATGGCGTCACCATCCACAGTTCGACCAATGCCCCGCTGGCCGTGCTGAATGCCGAAAAGGTTATGATCGTGCTGGCTGACAATACCGAGAACTACCTGTCCGACAGCGATGCCTATGTCTTTGCGAATCCCGACGATGATGAGCCTAATGCGACGCTCTTTAGCAAGTCGGCGCTCACCATCACGGGCAACGGTGCGCTGATGGTGGATGGGCTGTATAATGACGGCATTGCCAGCAAAGATGGCCTGATCATCACTAGCGGCACCATCACGTCAACGCCGCCGATGATGCTATCCGTGGCAAAGACTATCTGATCATCAAAGATGGCACAATCAGCGTCAATGCCCAAGGCGACGGCTTCAAGGCCGACAACGAAGAGGACGCTGCGCGCGGCTATATTGCCATTGAAAGCGGCGTTATTTCGATCACGGCTGGTGGTGATGCCATGCAAGCCGAAACCGATTTGGTGATCACAGATGGGGAATTTACGATTATGGCAGGTGGGGGCAGCACCGCGACGTTAGCCGCCGATCTTTCGGCAAAAGGGCTGAAAGCGGCGGTTAGCCTCACCCTGGACGGTGGCACCTACACGATTGACACGGCAGATGATGCGCTCCATGCCAACACCAGCCTGGTAATCAATGGCGGTAACTTTACCCTTGCTACCGGCGATGACGCCATCCATGCCGATGCCACCGTAGAAATTAACGGCGGCGACATCAACATCACCCGATCGTACGAGGGAATTGAGCGCGCGATTGTCACCTTGAATGGGGGCACCATCCACCTTGTTTCTAGCGATGATGGCCTCAACGCGGCGGGCGGCAGCGACACGACTGCAACGAATCGTGCGCCGGGTCAAGGCGGTGGTCGAGGTCCCAGTAATGTCTACATCTATATCAACGGCGGTTATCTGGCGATCGACACTGGTGGCGATGGCATCGATTCAAATGGCTTTGTCGAGATGACTGATGGCGTGGTGATTGTCAATGGGCCTACCATGCAGATGAATAGCGCCTTGGATTATGATGGTACCTTCACCATGCAGGGGGGCTTTGTGGTGGCGGTGGGCAGTGCGCGCATGGCCCAGACGCCCAGCGACTCGTCCAGCCAGTATGCTTTGCTGCTGAACTTTACTGCGACCCAGCCGGCAGGCACCTTGGTGCATATTCAAAACAGTGCCGGTGAGGAGATTCTAACGTTTGCGCCGGCCAAGGACTATCAGTCGCTGGCATTCACTTCGCCAGCCTTCGTCAATGGCGAAACCTATCGCGTCTTTTTGGGTGGCACCACCACCGGCATCGCCACGGATGGTCTCTATCAAGCGGGGAGCTATACACTGGGCACCGAATATACCAGCTTCACAATTTCCAGTACCGTAACCCGCATCGGTGCGACCCGTTCGCGCTAGGCTTTGAAACAGGGCTTCAGGGTGGGGCTCGCTTTGGATCGGCGAAACTCTCGCCCTGCATAAGGCGCGTGATCACCGCTGCTCTGCTATCGTCGGCGACAACATGATCGGGAGCACCGCACTAAGATGAAGCAGTGATCAGCGTGCCGGGGACGGCCCTAAAACATAGCGTAGTGCCGTCAAACTGCTGGGCCGTCCCCGGCACACCTTCCCTACTGCCAACTTGTGGGTAAAGGTTAGCCCTGAGTCGGGGAGCGGGTACCCTTTGGGTGTGGGAGGGGTTAGTAGTAGTACGACAACGTTAAATTTCATCACCTGCTGCTCTGAATAAATTCAACATGAATTTAACGTTGTCGTAGTAGTTACCTTGAGCTCACTACAAAATTAACAATTCGTGGTTGAGCACTGCTTCTACCTGGGTACGCTTAACCCCAGGAAATCATTCTAGTAGATCCCGGCGTAAATAAGGTACCCTATTTTTACCATGCTGTACACGAATAACGTGCCTTATTAACTGCCGTGGTATCTACGCCCAACTGTACTAGGAACTGGTCCACCGAGGCACCATCGCGCAGGTTTTCAAAGAGTGCCGATATGGGCACCCGTGTTCCACGAAAAACCCAGGCACCACTTACTTTGTCCGGGTTGCGCTCTACTGCGTCTAGACTTTCCCACTGTTTCATCTTTGCTCCCTCTTTCGTCTACGAGAGTTCTTTTTCCTTCATGACTGTTGCAGGCACTCTGTGCTTGAATTAGCCACTGTACTGGGGATAAGTTTCTCGATATCCGAGTAATCTACCAATCGTGCCGAGTATGGCGATGACAAACTTCAAAATGGTAGGCGGCGCGTCGGGCGTGTAACTGTCAGCGATTTGCGCCAATACCATCAGTTGCAGGATGTTGGGAAAGCCCTGTGCATTGACCTTGCCATCGCGTGCCAACCCAAACATTGTCTCCCAATAGGTTTGAAACTGACCGGGCGGCTTGATCTCTGTAATGAAATGTAAATCTTCTTCTCCCGCATTCCAAAATGTGTGAAACGTACTTGGTGGAATTAGGATTGATTCGCCGACGTTTAAGATTTTCTTGCTTTTCTCTTTGCCGATTATCACCCCTAATTTCCCCTTGCGTACTTCAAATCGTTCTTCACTGACCAAATGGATATGCAAGGGAACATGTGGCTCGCTTTCGCACCGCGTAACGATGTATTCAATTTCTAGCAACGCACCGTTGGTATCGGCGGCAGTTTTTAGAAAAATTATACGATCACCTGTGACGGGATTGTTAATGGTAGTACCAGTCTTACCCATTTGCTCTCTCCTTGATAAACAGGTTGATAAACACGCTAAATTGCGCTTACTACAAGTTCCGGTTTGTTGTTGTCCTTCGGCTAGCAGATCCCGGCGTCAATAAGGCACCCTACTTTATTGCATATCCGAAAATAGGCAGAGCGAGGCCCACCTACAGCATAAACCGCAGTGGCACCGGCACAAACGTTATAATAAAAATGACAATCATCAAGTAGCCCAACCAACGTCGCCCAGCGTTCAGGCGCGTCACATCATCCAGGGCCGGCGGATGATAGGGCCCAATCACAAAGAAAATGAGCCCCAACCAGAGAAACCAGCCAGTAAAGCCAACTGCGCTCAGAAAAGGCAGAAAGCGTTGTACTTGCTCTAGCCCCGCCACGGCAAAGATCGCCATTGCGCCAATCGTGGCCATGTTGGCGTAACGCGCCTTCTCGCCAAAAAGCGCAAAGACCGTATGCCCCCCATCCAGTTGCCCTACCGGCAGCAAATTTAGCGCCGTGACCAGGAGGCCAATCCAAGCCGCAGTCGTGATTTGATTCATCAACACATCTTCGCCGGTGGCGGCATTGGGCAACGCTTTGCCAAATGTCGCCAGCTTGGCCGAGTAATAGAGAATGCTGTTGCCTTCCACATATCCCCCCGTCGTCGGCTCGACCACCATCACCGGGCTGCTCGCAAGGCCATAAAAGAGCAGCGGCACCGCCAAGACAAAGCCCGCCAACGGACCAGCCACCCCAATATCGAACAGTTTACGGCGATCCGGCACAGGTTCTTTCAAGCGAATAAACGCGCCAAAGGTACCGAAGGGTGGTAGTGGAAAGGGCAGGAAGTAGGGTAACGTGACCGATAATTTGTGATAGCGCGCCGCGAAATAATGACCAAATTCATGGGCGGTTAGAATTGCAAGTAAGGTCAATGCAAAGGGCCAACCATAGACCACAATTTGCCACAGCGTCGTCGGGATCGCATTGGCGGTGGGCACAGGGGCACCACTATAGAGGTAACCGACCCACAGTGTGCTGCACACGGTAAGCACAAAAAGAATCAGGTTGATCCACACATTCGACGCCGGCTTGGGGGCCACGCCGGCCAGGATATGCAGGCGTACTTCGTCGGGGGCGCCACCCGGTATCGGGCGCAGCATGGGCGTATAGCCCAGTTTATTGAGCGCCGTCATCCACCGCGTGAAGACTTCGTGGCTGGGCCGCAACAAGCGCCCCTGTACCACCACTGCGCCTTGGCGTTGGTCACGCGTGGTCTGGACAGATTCAATAGACAAATCATTGGCGACCAGCGCACGAATTTCATAGGCGAGCTTTTGCGCCTCGTCGGCCGGCACTTCACGAAAGATATGATTACGAGCGGGTGTGATTGGTTCAGCCATAGGTTCTCAACAATTCATAACCGGAGTTTCCGGACAAACAAACAATAAACAGGTGGACCAAGTAATGGTCCACCTGTTTATTGTACCGCAGGTCAGATTTCTATCTAAATCCCAAAGGATACAGCCAGTCAATCAGACAGGAATTATCTCTGCCTAGCTAGCTGCGCTCATAGCCCAAATTGGGGGCCAGCCAGCGTTCTGCCGTTGCGCGATCCATGCCCTTGCGCTGAGCATAGTCCGCCACTTGATCGGGGCCAATGCGGCCAATACCAAAGTAGGCAGATTCGGGATGGGAGAAATAGTAGCCGCTTATCGCCGCGGTAGGCAACATGGCATAACTTTCGGTCAGAGAAATCCCGGCATTGCACTCGGCGTTGAGGACGCGGAACAGTTCACCCTTTTCCGTATGATCGGGACAGGCTGGATAGCCGGGCGCAGGCCGGATGCCCCGATATTGCTCGTCAATGAGCGCAGCACCGTCCAATGCCTCGTTGGGTGCATAGCCCCAAAATTCGCGACGCACACGTTCATGCAAATGTTCGGCAAAGGCTTCGGCGAAGCGATCGCCCAGGGCCTTGAGCAGAATACTGTTGTAGTCGTCGTGCGCGGCTTCAAACGCGTGCGCTTTCGCGTCTAGGCCAATTCCCGCGGTGACGGCAAAGAAGCCCATATAGTCTTGTACACCACTGGTTTTGGGCGCTATAAAGTCGGCCAGGGCATAGTCGGGCCGACCGGGTGGTTTTTCCATCTGTTGGCGCAGCGTGTGAATGGTGCTCAAGGGCGTGATGGCTTGCTCGGCAACCGATGGGTAAATTTCAATATCATCCCCCACACTGTTGGCTGGGAAAAAGCCGATGACTGCTTTCGCCGTAAGCCAGCCTTCGCTGATAATCTGTTGGAGCATCTTTTGCGCATCGGCATAGAGCGGGCGCGCGGCCTTGCCCACCACGGCATCATCCAAGATTTGGGGAAACTTGCCGGCCAATTCCCAGGTGGCAAAGAAAGGCGTCCAGTCGATATAGGGCAGCAGTGTAGCCAAATCATAGTCATCAAAGACGCGCAGGCCCAGAAACTGCGGCACCGGCGGTTGATACGCTGCCCAAGCAGGCTGGAAGCGATGGTGCCGTGCCTCGTCGATGGTACGCAGCGCGCGTTGATTGGCGCGACCGGCGTGTTGCGCGCGCAAGACCGTATAGTCGGTGCGCACCGTTTCGATAAAGCCAGCTTTCTGTTCGTGGCTGAGCAAGCTGGTCGCCACACCCACCGCGCGCGAGGCATCGACCACATGCACGGTCACACCACTTTTGTATTCCGGCTCAATGCGAATCGCCGTGTGAATCTTAGAGGTCGTCGCGCCGCCGATCAGCAGTGGAATCGTAAAGCCTTCGCGTTCCATCTCGCGCGCCAGATGCCGCATTTCCTCCAGCGAAGGGGTGATCAAGCCGCTCAACCCAATGATGTCCACTTTTTCACGGCGCGCTGTCTCCAAGATTTTAGCCGCCGACACCATCACGCCCAAGTCGATCACATCGTAATTGTTACATTGTAGCACCACGCCCACAATATTCTTGCCAATGTCATGCACATCACCCTTGACCGTGGCCATCAGAATCTTGCCCTTGGCACTGGTGTCGTTGGTCGCCAGTTTTTCCGCTTCGATAAAGGGAATCAGATGCGCCACCGCCTGCTTCATCACGCGTGCGCTCTTGACCACCTGGGGCAAAAACATCTTGCCAGCCCCAAAGAGATCGCCGACCACATTCATGCCAGCCATCAGCGGCCCTTCAATGACCTGGATCGGGCGCTCAAATTGTTGGCGCGCTTCCTCCACATCCTCGACGACAAAGGTATTGATGCCCTGTACCAAAGCGTGAATAATCCGTGCCAGCACCGGTTGCTGCCGCCAATCCAGATCCTCTTGTTTTCCTTTGCGCTTGCCTTGCACATTCTCGGCCAGGTTGACCAGCCGTTCGGTGGCGTCGGCGCGGCGATTGAGCAGGACATCTTCCACATGTTCTAGCAGTTCGCGGGGGATCTCTTCATAGATCGCCAACTGGCCCGCGTTGACAATGCCCATGTCCATCCCCGCCTGGATGGCATGGTAGAGAAAGGCCGAGTTAATCGCCTCGCGCACCAGTTCATTGCCGCGGAACGAAAAGGAGACATTGCTGACGCCACCACTGATCAGGGCGTGGGGCAACTGTTGTTTGATCTGGCGCGTGGCCTCAATAAAGGCCACACCATAGCCGTTGTGTTCTTCGATGCCGGTGGCAATCGCAAACACATTGGGATCGAAAATAATATCCTGGGGCGGGAATCCCACTTCCTCGGTGAGAATGCCATAGGCGCGCCGACAGATGTCCACCTTGCGCTCGATGGTATCGGCCTGACCTTCCTCGTCAAAGGCCATGACAACCACGGCTGCACCATAGTACCGCGCCAAGCGCGCTTGGCGTACAAAAGCGTCTACGCCTTCCTTCATACTGATCGAATTGATAATCGACTTGCCCTGCACACATTTCAACCCGGCTTCAATGACCGACCATTTGGACGAGTCGATCATGATGGGCACACGGGCAATGTCTGGTTCGCCAGCCAGCAGATTCAGGAAGCGCACCATGGCCGCTTCGGCGTCGAGCAAGCCTTCGTCCATGTTGATGTCGATGATCTGCGCGCCATTTTCCACCTGTTCGCGCGCCACAGCCAACGCATCTTCATAGTTGCCCTCTTTGATCAGGCGCGCAAAGCGGCGCGAGCCGGTGACATTGGTGCGCTCGCCAATGTTGACAAAGTTGGTCTGTGGCCCAATCACCAAGGGTTCCAGCCCACTTAGGCGGCAGCGCTTTTCAATGGTAGGAAGCGTGCGCGGCGGCAAGGTTTTGATCGCTTCAGCAATGGCGCGAATGTGGGTGGGCGTGGTGCCGCAGCAGCCCCCCACCACATTGAGCATACCGCTATGCGCAAATTCGTGGAGGACAGTTGCCATTTGACTCGGTGTCTCGTCATATTCACCAAAGGCATTGGGCAAACCGGCATTGGGATAGACGCTCACATAGGCATCGGCCACCTGGCTCAGATCATAGATATATTGGCGCAGCGCGTTGGGGCCTAACGCGCAATTCAAGCCCACAATCAAGGGTTCGGCGTGCATGACCGAATACCAGAACGCTTCGGTGACTTGGCCGGAAAGCGTGCGGCCACTGGCATCGGTAATCGTGCCGGAGATCATCAGGGGCAAGCGCACGGCGTGCTCATCAAAGTAGCGCAAACAGGCAAAGATCGCAGCTTTGGCGTTTAGCGTGTCAAAGATCGTCTCAATCAATAGCAGGTCAACACCGCCATCGACGAGGCCGCGCACCGCTTCGTAATAGGCAGCGACCAATCCATCAAAGGTGACGTTGCGCGCGCCCGCGTCATTGACATCGGGCGAGATGGAGGCGGTGCGGTTGGTGGGGCCAAGCGCACCGGCGACAAAGCGCGGTCGATCGGGCGTTTGCAGCGTGACTTCATCGGCGGCACAGCGTGCCAATTGAGCCGCAGCCAGGTTGATTGCGTAGGCATACCTTTCCAGACCATAATCCCCTTGCGAAATGGACGTGGACGAAAAGGTGTTGGTCTCAATCAGATCCGCGCCCGCTTCGAGATAGGCCAAGTGAATCGCTTTGATAATGGCCGGTTGGGTCAGGACCAGGAGATCGTTATTGCCCTTGAGGTCACTCGGCCAGTCGGCAAACTGTGCGCCGCGATAGTCCGCTTCCTCCAGCCGATATTGTTGGATCATGGTGCCCATTGCGCCATCCAGGATCAAGATCCGCTCGCGCAAGTGGGCTTGGAGTAGGGTTGCTGTAGCATTTGTATAAGATTGCATAAACGGTTTCGTCCGCCTTCTGATCTGCAAAAACACGCTGCGCTAGCGTAGCGGGCGTCGGTGGTAGCATCGCGCACAAATTTTGTTTAACGACAAAATCGTTAAGTAGCCTGATCATAGCCTACTCTGGCAAGAAGATCAAAAGTTGCGCCTTTTGTCACAAAGATATTTGGGCTCAACCGGATCTCATGTGGTTGACAGCGTCGAATCAATTCGACGCCTGCTATGCCAAACCTGCTTAAGCAGGTTTTTCGTGGCAGCCGCCGGTTTCAACCGGTGGTATCCTT
>DAOTTR010000616.1:0-5937 GCA_034437715.1 Caldilineaceae bacterium | reverse complement strand
TGGCATGTAGCTTGCCATTTTTGCTTCAAATCATCAATGCAACATAATCGAAACACACGCTGGTCAGTTCAAAAAATCGATGATTACGCGCAGTATTTCAAGGTCACAACTTGGGTTAGATAGTAAAGACTGTAGCATTCGTACACTGTGACTGAACTGATGCGGGAGTAGGCTGCATTCGTAGGTCACGTTTGTAACGTGACATGCTCGTTCCATGCAAACCATCCGGTTTGTAACCGCACAGGTGTCGTCAATCAAGGTTTTGCTTGGGCGCTGTTGCGGCCCTGAGCAGATTGTCACGTTGCAAAGGTGACCTATCAGAAAAAGACTGAAGTCTTTACTACGATTGAGAAAAAGACTGAAGTCTTTACTACGATTTTGCGTCCGCAGCATCGGATGTCATCTTTACGGTGCGGTTGAACTGAGTATTGCACTGTCGGTAATACTATTTGCTGCCGTGATGGGCAGCGTTGTTGTAATGTCGCCTGCTGCCGCCGCGGTTGCTTCTGCGGTTGGCTCTGTCACCGCTTCGGGCGTCCATGTGGCTGTCGCTTCGACCGGTGGCGGTGCAACTGGCGTTGGTTCAACCGGCGGCGGCAAGGTCCACGTTGGTTCTGGTGTAGGCTGCTCAATCACTGGTGTATCGGTGGGCAGCACGGGCGGCGGCGCGGGCAGCGTATCGGTGGGCAGTGGCGCAACACCCGTTGCCGTGGGCACTTCCACGGTCCAGGTCGGTGTAGCAACTGGTGGCGGCGTGGGCGCATCATGCGTAACAAAGACCCGCACCCGCTGTTCGCGCTCGGCCCCGGCTTGATCGCGTACCACTAGGCGCAATGTATGCGGCCCATCCTGCAACCCCGTTGTATCCCATTGGCCCAACGTGCCTTCGATTACCACATTGCCAAACGGCCCACTGATCGGCGGGCTGAAGGCCCCTGGATCGTGACTGATGCCATATTGTAATTCGTAGCTGGCAAAGGCCGGTGCATCGGCGCTGCCAATCACAGTTACGATGCCGCTTACCACCTCACCTTCGCCCGGCTGGCGAAGCACGAGATTGGCTTCGCCCGTATATACGTCACTCGGATCGGTGGGCGGCTGGGGAATGCCATGCGCCTCGGCCCACTGCCGATACGGCTCGGGATAGACTTTGAAGACCTTTTCCTCGATTGCATCGGCGGGGGTGAATTCGGTCGCCAGTTTGCCTGTCAAACGATCCAACTTGATCAGTTGATAGAGATCTTGTTCCGCGGGCAACGGTGGGCGATCATCGGCAAACCAGCGCATACGCCGTTCGGGGCAGGCCGGGCTGGGCCGGGTTCCCGTTTCGGTACAGACTTCCACTTGGCGCACGCCGGGCGGCGGCGTAAAGTCCAACGCCGGTTGATCGGCCAGCGCCGCGCGCATAAACGCGTTCCAGATCGGTGCCGCCCCGCTCACGCCAGAAATGTTAAGCATTTCGCTGTTGTCGCTATTGCCCACCCAGACGCCTGTAACCAGTTGCGGCGTGTAGCCTAGGGTCAAAACATCGCGGAAATCGTTGGTCGTGCCGGTCTTGGCCGCCGCTGGTCGATCCAGGCGCAGCAGTGAATTGGCCCCAAAGACGGCAGAACGCGCCTCGTTATCGCTCAAAATGTCGGTAATCAAAAAGGCGTCCACGGCGCTGATCACTTGCTCGCCACTATTGGCGCTGGGTTGGCAAGGGGTCGCCGTGCCCTGTTCACAGCGCACGTTGCCATTGCTCTCTATGATCTTCAAGATGGTGATGGGGGGCATACGGCGGCCTTGATTGGCTAACACGCCAAACGCACCTGTCATCTCTACCAGCGGAATCTCGCCTGCGCCCAGCGAAAGGCTGAGGCCATAGTCGGGCCGGTTAAGTGTGGTGATGCCCAGCCGCTGTGCCATCTCTAGAAAGGCGGGCAGGCCCACCGTTTGCAGGGCACGCACCGCGGGAATATTGAGACTGCTCGCCAGCGCTGTACGCACCGTGACCAGGCCCCGCTCGCGGTTGTCATAGTTCGTGGGCACATAGGGCGCGTTGACGCCATCGGGAAATTCTTCTTTGATGTCGGCCACTAAGGTGCCGTTGGTCCAGCGCTCCTGCACGGCACGGTCGCGCTGTTCAAAAGCCGTCAGATAAACCAGCGGTTTGATCGTGCTGCCCGGTTGGCGCGGGGCCAGCGCCATATTCACCTGGCCGCTGATCTCCACATTGTCAAAATCGGCACTGCCCACCAAGGCGACAATTTCGCCGCTGTCGGGGCGCATGGCGACGAGCGCACCGTTGGAGACATTGCGATCTGCCACTTGGGCCACCTGTTCGCGCACAATGCGCTCGGCCTCGGCCTGCAGGCGCGGGTCCAGCGTGGTTGTGACATTGAGGCCACTTTGGAAAAGCGCTTCTGGCCCTAACAATTCCTCTAGTTGTTGGCGTACAAAGAGGGTGAAGTGTGGCGCTTTGAGATCATAGTTGACGGGCGTATAAACCAACGGCTCCAGCCAAGCGCGATCTGCCTCTTCCTTAGAAATAAACTCACTGTTGACCATTAGGGCGAGCACCACCGATTGCCGCCCTTTGGCCCAAACGGGATTGATGTAGGGATCGTAGTAGGCGGGTGCTTGGGGCAAGCCAGCCAGCAACGCCGCTTCGGCCAAGGTCAGTTCCGCGACATCCTTATTAAAGTAGGTTTCGGCCGCGGCTTCGGCCCCATAGGCCAGATTGCCATAATTGATTTCGTTGAGATAGAGTTCGAGGATCTTCTCTTTTTTATACTGGCGACTGATCTCGGAAGAGAGAACCGCTTCTTTGATCTTGCGCGTCATCGAGCGCTCGGAGGTCAAAAAGAGCATCTTCACCAGTTGTTGGGGAATGGTGGATGCGCCAGAAACCACATCACCCTCGCGCACGGCATAGTAGAGGGCGCGGGCCAGGGCATAGAAATCGATGCCGCTGTGCTCATAGAAGTTGGCATCTTCCGTGGCAATCGTCGCTTGGCGTAAATAGGGTGAAATTGCGTTCAGTTCCACATAGGTGCGCTTGCCTTCGTTGAGGTCAAAGGCTTCATTGAGGAGATTGCCTTCGCGATCCAGAATGCGCATGCTTTGAAAGGTGCTGGCGCGCCCTTCCAATTCATCGGGCGAGGGCAAGGCGCTGGCCACGGTTGCATAGGCAATCAAAAGCCCGGCCACCGCTAGCAGCGCCGCAATCAGAAAAGTCAAAGAACCGATGGTCATGCCACGGTTAAAATCGCCACGTTTCGGTTGCGCCTGTGCCGGGCGGCGCGGGGGTGGCGGTGTGCTTAATTCATACATAAAATCACCTAATTCGTAGCTAGGTAGATAGCGCGCACAGGAGATAAAGCTTGGCTGTTGCCGATCTGCCTGGCGCTTATCTCCCACTTTCCAACGATCACGATGGCCATTGCCACGGCCGCGTATTTTGGTAGATCCACGCCGCCAGATGCAGCCATTGTAGCATAAGCAACGGAATTGTCCCCGCTTGTAAGTAGCGTTGATCAGCAAAGCGTTTGGTCAGGGTCGCGACCAGCAAGAGCGCCGTGGGGATGGCAGCCAAGCTAAAGAGATCCCAATCGCGCTGGCCACCATAGTCGGGATTCCACACCCATGTAAAGAGGAGATAGCAGAACGACGCTAGTAACAAAAAGTGTATGATAGAATTGTACCCTTCTGTGACTTCTGTCTTCTGCTTCGCTCTCCACTCGGCCAGCGTTGCGATCAGCACTACTAGCAAACTGGGCAGCACAACCGGCGCGACCAAGAGTTGTTGCTGTAAAAAGTCGCGCAGGTGCAGCCAACTGAACATGGTATAGTGTTCCCAGCGCGTGGTGATCGCCCAGAGTGGCACAAAGGGGCGTGCGTCGCCACCGCCGGGTCGGTCGGTGCTGATGAGCATGCGAATGCCATGCCCGCCACTTTCCATTAATCCCACCACGCCTAGGCCGACCAGCAACATCGGCAATCCAATCGATAATATAATCAACAAGACGGTGCGCTGCCGCCGATTGTTTCGCCCAATTACCTGGATTGTGCGCAGGCTGTGCCAGCCACAGTAGAGCAGGCTGGGTGCTAAGACCAAGGTGCTGGGATGGAGGGCATGGGTGAGGGCAAGTACACTGGCCGTGATCCAGAGGGGTGTCTTGCCAGCCAAGGTGCGTAGGCCAAGCCAGAGATAGAGCAGCACCCCGGCGGCGGCAAAGCTATAATTTTCAACGTAGCCAAAAAAGAGTTGCAATATGCCCAAACTGGCCAGCAAACCAAAGGTGAGCCATGCGCTAGCTACCCATTGCTCGCGCGCCAAACCAAGGGTGGCCACCAGATAGAGCAAGCCAGCCAACGGACTGAGCAACTGATAGACCGGCGTCGCATCTTCCCACGCCATGCTAGAATGAAAGTGTAACCACACCTGGCTGTGCAAAAAAACATCCAGCGGTGCTTGCCAGGAATGGGTGAGGCGTAGGGCCGGATCGGGCCAGCCGATTGCTTTAGAAAGTAGATAGGCATCGCCCCAGCGCGTATGCACAATCGGGAAAGCATAGAAGGCAAAGAGGAGCAGTAAGGTAACCCCCCAGCGCGTTGCATAGTGCAACCCCGTTCGGTTTTTGCTGGGTGTGAGTTTTGCTTGGGTACGCCACTCTGCGATCCACCAACCCATGATCCAGCTAATGATCAACAGCGTTGCAAGGGTTACTGTCCAGGTCGGCACATAGGTGACGGGCCACAGCCCCCACCAGGCACTTTCGGCATGTTCCGCCTCTGGAATCGGGAGCGGTGTTGGGGGTAGCGTGCGCACGTAGAGATGGAGGCCCAACAGCAGCAGGGCAATGAAATGCAATCCGGCGACAACAACGCGCTGTCGCCGGATCGATACCGCTGGCGATGTGGGTGGTACGGGTAAAGTCATGCCTATCACGATGGGGCAAGCGTACGAACGCAGCTTTGCGTGGCCCGTACGCCGGCTGGCTTACTGACCAATCAGCAGGAATTCCGCCGCAACCCAACCACCATCTGGGTTATCGGTGTTGTCGCCGGTGGCTGGCGGAATCTGGATCCAGAGCCCATCCCCACTGGTGGCGATCACCGCATAGCTTTCGCCATCATACGCATAACCAACAATCGGCGATTCGGCATTGGGTTCGCCGCGCACGCGCAGGCGGATGCCATCGGTGTTGACGACGGCAAAGCCGGGCTGGGGTGTTGGCACCAAGGTCAGGTCCGTTGTCGTGACAGCGGCGCTTTCCGCGATAGTCTCGGTAGTCGTAATGTCGGCTGTTGTGCTAGCCTCCGGACCAACCGCGAGATCGCTGATCTCGCCTTCGACGGTGACAAAGTTTGCCGATACCCAGCCTCTGCCGCCGATTGCACTTTCAATTTCCAATTCAATCCACTGTCCGTCGGAACTGAGCGCGAGGACGCGATAGGTTTCGCCGGCCGCAATCCCAGCCACAACTTCGCTGGTTTCGTCGGGGCTTTGCCGCACACGCAGCGAACGGGTAGCGACCGTTGCCATGGCTTCGCTGACGGCTGGCGCTTCCGCACCATCACTACCTTGATCCGCCGTTGCCACTTGGCCGCTCGCGCCGCCTTGTGGGATGGTTGTGGAAGGAATGGGCACGGTACACCCACTGATGATCCCAGTCATCAACATCGTAACCAGGGTGGAAGCAAAAACACGCACGTTCATTCCAAACTCCTTCAAAAATTGGCTGCGATTGGTACGCCTGCGATAGCGCACCAGAGCACAGAGCATAAATATTGTCTTTACGTTTACAATTTCGTCTGCAGACGGGCATCACAATGTGGCTCAACCGGATCTCATGTGGTTGACAGCGTCGAATCAATTCGACGCCTGCTATGCCAAACCTGCTTAAGCAGGTTTTTCGTGGCAGCCGCCGGTTTCAACCGGTGGTATCCTTG
>DAOTTR010000615.1:0-3434 GCA_034437715.1 Caldilineaceae bacterium | reverse complement strand
ACGGTCTGGCCGGTTGGCGCGCTGGCGACCCATCCCTTTCGCGTGGAGGCGGGCAAAGCCTATGGCCCGGGCATCTTTGATATGCAATCCAGCCTGATGCTCGCCGAGTATGCGCTGCGTGCGGTCACCGATTTACAGCTGACCCTGCCCCGCCCCGTCACCGTCCTGATCACTTCCGATGAAGAAGTGGGCAGTCTCACCTCGTGGGATCTGATCGAAACCGAGGCCCTCAAAGCGGCCTATGCGCTGGTCATGGAATCGCCCTTGCCCGGCGGTGTACTCAAGACGCGGCGCAAGGGCGGTGGCGGCTTCACCGTGGAAGTCACAGGCCATGCGGTTCACGCCGGGATCGAACCAGAGAAGGGCATCAACGCGATTGTCGAGCTGGCCCACCAGACGATTAAGCTGCACGCTATGAATGATTATGCCAAGGGCACGACGGTCAGCGTAGGTGTGATTAGCGGCGGCACGGTTGCCAATGTGGTGCCCGCCCACGCCAGCGCCAAAATGGATTGTCGCATCTGGAGCAAGGAAGAAGGCGAGCGCATCGAGGCCGAAATTCGCGCCCTACAACCCGTCTTGCCCGGCGCAGAACTCAAGATTACCGGCGGTTGGAATCGTCCCCCCCTTGAGCGCAGCGTCACCGGCGCGATCTTTGAAAAAGCCCAGATCATTGGGCGCAAGGTGGGGTTGAACCTGGAAGAAGGCAGCACCGGCGGCGGCAGCGACGGCAACATCACGGGTGCGCTGGGCATTCCCACGCTGGATGGATTGGGCGTGCCCGGTGCTGGCGCGCACGCCGATCATGAACATATCGAGGTCGATAAAATTGCGTCGAGCGCAGCGTTGCTAGTCGCTTTGCTGTTGGAGTTGTAATTCATCATTTTTCGGTAACTACTACGCCAACGTTAAATTGGTGTTGAATGAATTCAACACCTGCGACGGGAAACGTGTTTAAACACGTTTTCTATCCTAGGCTCTGAATTCATTCAGAGCAGCAGGTGATGAAATTTAACGTTGGCGTAACTACTCAGGCATCGGTTTTCCCCGGGAACGCCGCCATCCTTGGCGGCAACTGACACTAGCTGCCAAGGATGGCGGCGTTCCCGGCTGAATAGTCATCATTTTTCTATCACGGGAAACACCTATGAATTCCACACCATCCCCTGAACCAGAGAGTGGTGCCGTCAATACGGGCGGCGGCAGCTACATTCAACAAGGCGTCACCACCGGTGGAGGTGATTTTGTTGGGCGCGACAAGATTACCTACCAAGGCGGCGAAGCGCCCAAACTGCCCACACCGGATGAATGGCTGGCCTATTTGCGCGCGGTGCAACAAGCGTATGCACGTTGGGCCGACCAACCCGACCAACCCGATAGCCCGACACTGCCCCTCTACGAACAAGGCGATCCACAACACGCGGCGGATGCCTATATCGATCTGCGCGCCACCTTGCCCATGCGCGTGGCCGAATTTCGGCCCCAAGCCGATGGTCGCGACGCGCCGGCGCAGGAACTGCTGATCGCCCTGCACAAGGCACAGCGCACGGTGATTCTGGGCGAACCGGGCAGTGGCAAGACGACCGCGCTAGAACGGCTGGCCTGGGTGATGACGGGCGCACGCCCGGCAGGCACAACACCACGCACCATCCCAATCTTTGCCCGCTTGGCCGACTATCAGGGCGACCCTGATCTGATTCCGCTGCTGACACGCGCGCTCAACCGGCACAATGTCTTCACCCTGAGCGATCAGGCGACCCGCCACTTGCTCCACGACCGCACGCTACAGATTGTGCTCTTGCTCGATGGATTGAATGAATTTCCCCGCCTTCATCAAACCACCGGCCCAGCGGCGGTGCGCCATCACCTGGACGATTACCCCCACCATGTTGTCCACGCGACTTGTCGCACGGCAGATTTTGACCAAGCGCTCGATCTGTTGCCAGGGGCCCAGCTGTGGACGGTACAGCCGCTCGTCGATGCGATCCGCCATTGGGGCGATGAAACCGGCGAAAGCGATGTGCGCGCCTATCTGCGCCGCCACCTGGGCGAGGCCAAGGGCCGACGGCTCTATGATCGTATCATCATCGACGACCGCCTGCGCACGCTGGCCCAACTTCCGCTCTTCCTCTGGATGTTTAAGGAGACGGGGGGCGACGGCGGCGAATTACCCCACGACCGCGGCAACTTGGTGCGCAATTTTGTCCGTTCCAGCCGCTTATTGGGGCGGATCCCGCGCGCCGAACGGGCCGAGCGCAGCCTGGAAGCGCTGGGCTGGCGGCTGCAACAGAAGGGCACGCTGGAATTAGAGGTCGAGGAACTATATGCGGAACTGGAAGCTGTACGCGGTCGCCTGCCCTATGATCTGAGCGAGCTACGCCAAGGGCTGCAAGCGGCTGGCCTGCTGATCGACCTGGGGGATGAGCGCTGCCGCCTGCTGCATCAATTGGTACAGGAGTATGCCGCCGCGGCCTGGCTGATCCGCCAAGCGGATTGTGCCACCCAATTGCCCCGCCTGGCCCAAAGTGATTGGTGGCGCGAAACGGTGATCCTGGCGCTCTGGCTGCGCAATGACTTGCACACACCCGCCTACCTGCAACAACTGATGGGCGACCCGGCGGTGGATTTGCGTGTGCGCGTGGCCGCCGGGCAGGTATTGGCCCAAGTGGGCGATCCCCGCTTGCAGCCCAAAGACTTTTGGGTTGCCGAGCAGGACAAGCCGGTCAAAGCCATTGAACCGCTGATGGTGCAGATTCCCGCTGGCGCGGCGATACTGGGCGGTGTCGATGCGGATGGCGATCAGGAAGATGATGAGTTGCCAGCCTCTACCGTTGCCATTGCGGCCTTTGCGTTGGCTGTCTACCCGGTGACCAATGCCGAGTATGGCTGTTTTATGGCGGCGGGCGGATATGCGGATGCAAGCCTGTGGACGGCGGCGGGTCAGCAATGGCTGCGCGGTGAGGGGCAGTTGGATGGGGAGACGGAAGCCGAATATCGCCAAATCCATCGCTATCTTGCCGGCGATGTAGAAGCGGCCATTTTGCAGCTAAAGCAGCAGCAACAACTCAGCGATGAAGATGCTGATGATTATCGCCTTTTTGCCAGTTGGACAGAAGATCGCTTTGTCGAGTATTATAACACTACTTACTTGGGTGAACAGCGGCGTGAACCGGTGTGGTGGGACGACAGCCGCTTTAACAGGGCCAACCAGCCGGTGGTGGGGGTGAACTGGTACGAGGCAATGGCCTATGCGGCGTGGTTGAGCCGGGTGACGGGCAAGATCTATCGGTTGCCCACAGAAGCGGAATGGGAGTGGGCAGCACGGCGCGCGGGTCGTCGCTATCCGTGGCGCGCGGGTCGTCGCTATCCGTGGGGCGATGGGTGGGAAGCGCAGCGGGCCAATAGCAGTGAAAGCCGATTGGGGCAGCCCAGCC
>DAOTTR010000614.1:0-15056 GCA_034437715.1 Caldilineaceae bacterium | reverse complement strand
CGTACCCGTTCCGCGGTCAAGGTGTCGGCATACGCTTCCTGTTCCACCAAAATAAAGCGCCGGTTACCGCCATCTTCGGCATTGAGCGCAAGCACGGCATGGGCAGTTGTGCCACTGCCGGCGAAGCTGTCGAGGATGATCGAATCTTTGTCGGTAGCAATCTGTAAAATTCTTTTGATCAGCCTCGATGGCTTTGGCGTAATAAAGACTTCTTCTGATGTACCAAATTCGATTAGTCCCAGAAGCTCCTGCTTGGCCTCCTGTGTATGTCCAACATCCTCATATTTCCAGAGAGTCTGAGGAACTTTACCCTGCTTTACCTCAGAGAGAAACCGCTTAATGGATGGAACACTATTTCCATCTTCTCCCCACCAAATCCGATTGTCCTGCACTAGCTCATTAAACTTTTCTTTCGATACACGCCAATAAGAACCCGAAGGTGGTCCGGAAATAACACGTTCAGAAGGACAGGTGATTGAATAAATACCCTTGCTGTAATAATTGCGAGCGTCTAGACCACCAGGTTTCCACACCCCCCTGGGATCGTTATCTGGATTGTTGTAGCGTGCATCCATAGCAGCGGTTCTAGGAAGTAGGCTAGGTTCCCATTGTTCAGCATTGCGTGCATAGACCATAATATAGTCATGATCTTCGGAGAAGTACTTTGCTGAACTTTTGGGTGAGTATACTTTCTGCCAAATAACGTTTGCAACGAAATTCTCTTCACCAAAAATTTCATCCATTAACATGCGCAGACGGTGCATCTCGTTGTCATCGATCGAAACAAAGATCACCCCGTCATCGCGCAGCAGCTCGCGCAACAATTTCAGGCGCGGCAGCATCATACACAGCCACTTGTCATGGCGCGTCAGATCTTCTTTGTCCACCACTTGGTTTAACCATTCCTGCAACATAGGATGGGCCACATTATCATTGTAGGCCCAATGTTCGTTGCCGGTATTATAGGGCGGGTCAATATAGATACACTTCACTTTGCCAGCAAACGAAGGAATCAATGCCTTGAGCGCGTGTAAATTGTCGCCGTGAATCACCACATTGCCCTTGAGAGAGGCCGACTCTCCAGGAGTCAGCAGCGAGCGCGCTTCATCGACCACCAATTGACGATAGGGGATAGTCAAATGGTGGGAATGAACAATGGATTTGCCTTTGAAGGTAATGGATGGCATGGGGCGACAATCTCCTGCGGCCACGCTTGCATAAATAGCTGTTGATCGGAACACACGTTCGACAAATATTATACTTGAGGCTAGGACAACTCACAACTTTCCCGCAAACCGGGCGGCACGCGCATTGGATCGGCGGCCAGGGCGCACAACTGGGCCAGATTTTCTACATCCTCTTTCAGATCGTCTTCTTTGGGTGTTTCTAGCAACATGGCGATGCCATACCAGCGCGGATCATTGATAATATGGTGGAAGCCATCCAATCCAATTTGGCCTTGGCCAATATGTTCATGCCGATCCAGGTGGCTGCCCAGCGCGCCTTTACTGTCGTTAAAGTGCCAACACTTGACGGTCGCCAACCCGATCTCCTGTTCGATCTCGTCCATCACTGCGGCGTAACTTTCATCGCTGCGCAGGTCATAGCCAGCGGCAAAGGCATGACAGGTATCTGTACAGACACCCACGCGGCTTTTGTCCTCGACCAAGGCAATAATCTGGCGCAATTCGCCAAAGCTGCGCCCGATGGTGGTGCCCTGGCCGGCCATCAATTCGAGCAGGGTCATTGTCTCGTCACAATCCGGGGTGGCGGCGTGAATGCGGTTGAGTGCGGCGGCAATGCGGGCAATGCCGACCGCGGCTCCGCTGCCCGTGTGCGCGCCAGGGTGCAACACGATGTGGGCAATGCCATAGGCATGGGCGCGCTGAAGCTCATCTTGGTGCGACAAGATACTCTTTTCCCATAGATCGTCTTTGTGGCTGGCCAGGTTGATCAGATAGCTGGCATGGCTGACCGCGTAATTAATGCCGAACAAAGACTTTTGCGTATGCCAGCGCGCCACATCCGCTTCATCCAGCGGCGGGCCGATCCATTGGCGGTTGTTCTTGGTGAAAACCTGCACCGCATTGCTGCCGACCGCAGCCGCACGGTCGATTGCTTGGCTGACACCACCCGCAATCGACATGTGAGAGCCAAATTGTAAAAGAGCCATGCGCGCATCCTTATGGTTTGTGGTGGCTTGATCTGTACTTATTATTGGCTACATGGTACGTCTGCGCAGCAGCTTCGTCAATAATTACCCTGGCTGTTTGGACGCGCCCTTGCCTGTTGGTATAATCCTGGGTGGCGCATCTTTGCAAAGCGAAGTTTTGCCAATCTCTGTTACCCACTCATTGGCATGACAACTTTGTGCTGAGCGGCGCGCTGTTGCGGAAGGAACTCACGTTGTTACTGGCAATCGATACGGCGACTACCACGGCTTCGTTGGCCGTCTATGATCTAACCACGCAAACGCTCTTGGCCGAGCTGACTTGGGAAGCACGCCGCCGGCAGACCCAAGATCTGTTGGTGGCGGCACAGCGTTTGTTGGCCCAACTGGATCTGACGCCCGAAGCGCTGACCGCGTTGGCCGTAACCACGGGGCCCGGCAGCTTTACCGGTGTCCGGATTGGGATCAGCACTGTCAAAGGGATTGCGTTGGGCCTACCGACTCCGCCGCGTATCATCGGCATTCCGACGCTTTGTGTCGCCGCGGCTCCCTGGCTGCCTTTGATGCAGCAATTTCAACCCGCTGCTTGCCTTTGTGCCGTGATCAGGGCTGGGCGTGGTCGCTATAATTGGGCTACGTTTGCGCCTGATCAAGCCTTGTGGCGACCTGCTGCCGCGGATCATGGTGCGGGCACGGGGCCAGAATTGGTCGCGGCCTTGCATCAGAACGCAGCACAGGCGATCCTTTGTGTCGGCGAGCTCGATCAACCCCTGGGTGAAATTCTGCGCGACCTGCCCCGGGTGACGGTGCTCGACAATGTGAGCAGTTGGCGGCGGGCGGGTCACCTGGCGCGCCTGGCCGCGTTGCACTTGGCTGCCGGAACAGTGGACGAGCTTAGTGTGCTAGAACCGCTCTATTTGCGGGTACCCTAAGATGGAAACTTCTGCCACCTCTACCCTGTTTGCTTGTGCGCCGATGACCCTCGCCGATCTGGATGCTGTCGTTGCATTGGAACTGCAAGCGTTTCCTGCCCCACGTTCCCGCGCTTTTTACGCGCAAGAGATCACGCAAAATCAATATGCCAATTACTTGGTTTTGCATGTGGTCGATCCGTTGGCCCCGGCCTTGCCCGAGGGTGGCTTGCCGGTTGCCGCCTATGGTGGCTATTGGCTGTTGGGCGAAGATGCCCATGTCGTATCGATTGCCGTAGATTCCCTATGGCAGCGCCGTGGCCTGGCCGCGTGGCTCATGCTTGAACTGAGCGCAACCGCTTGGCAACAGGCCGCGCTGCGCGTGACGCTCGAAATGCGTGTTGGCAATCAAGCAGCGGCGGCGCTCTATCACAAGTTGGGTTTTCAAGCGGTCGGGCGGCGTAAACGCTACTATCGCGATAACAATGAAGATGCGCTGTTGTTATCGTTAGAAAATTTACAGGACACCGCAACGCAGCAAGAATTGACAACACAATTGCTGGGGCTGCGCGAACGCTTTGGTGATCCTAGCCTTTGGCGTGGGCCACGACAATAATGCGGTGTGTGTTGTCATCGCGCGGCCAACAACTGACCAAGGTCAGCCGGTTATCAGCAAAGGGACCAATCCACTTGGTATTGTCTTTGCGCTGTTCTGGGGAAGCATAGGTTTCTGGCACAATCAGCACTTGGTCAATCTGATAATCAAACGCTTGGCCGCCCGCCCAGACTGTGATCGAATCGCCGCGCTTGAGTTGATCGAGCTCGCGGAAGACGGAGCCCAAAATATTATTGTGGCCGCTCATGACCACATTGCCGCCTTCGCCCAGGCGCGCGCTGTTTTTGTGCCAGCCCGCGGCATATTCTGCCACATCCCATTCACTGAAAACCTGCCCTGCTTGATTCTGCGCACTGCTCCAGCCCAATTCTACCACGGGAATATCGATTGCGATGTCGGGTAGGATAATTCGATCGGGCAGCATAGGTTGCTCGGTGCTGGGCGCTACGGGTTTGGGGACTTGTGTCGCTTGTAGTAGTCGCGTGGGTTGCGCGCCCTGCGCCTGTACTGCGTTGTCGTCGTCCGAAGCGCGGCCACAGCCACTCAGCAATAGAACGATTAAGCTGCTAAGCAGTATGCCACGCATGAAAGGTTGTGCTAATGCGATTGCCTGGATAGACATAGGTGTCAAGGTGATTTCTGGAATTTGCTCGAACGGATAGGCTTTGTTCACTTACCCTATTTTACAGGCTATTAAAGGTCTGTCAACTATGATCGCTCGAAATGTGAACCTGCGCCAAAGGAAATGGGTTTACGGTTGGGTGGGCGGCAGGCGACGACCTTGGGCCACGGCTGCCACGCGTGCAATCGGACCGCCAAAGGGTGTGAGGATGGCACTGAAATTGGTTTCACCACCGCGCGGCACGACGTTATATTCAGGATCAACCTTGCGCATTGCCACCACGCGGTCGAGTGAATCGTAGGCCGTGAGCACCACTTGGACACTCACCGCTTCTTCTGGGCCTGTGTTTAAGATGGTGCCTGCCACTGTGTACGAGGCAAATCGTTGATTCGCATTCTCCAGCCGATTCACTTGCAGATCACGATAGTAGCTGCCGATATGGGCGGGCACAGCATGCAGTACAAAGATTTGGTAACGGGCAAAGCGCGGCACCGGCGCTTCAAATAATATGGCAAAGGGCGCGTGTTGGCCTGGATCCACCAAATCGAGCGCGACAAAGGCGTCATCGCGGGTTAGTTCTTCGCCTTGTTCATTGAGCAAGACGACGGCAACTTGCACTTGTTCAATCGCATTTTCACTGCCGTTATAGATTTCGCCCAATACCCACAAATTGCCAATCGGCGTGTCATGTAAGTAGGTATGTTGGATTTCAAGCGGCAAGGGCGTTAATGTGGGTGTCAACTCTGGCCCACCTTCGACTGCTTCTGGCCGCGGGATGATCAGCTGTTGGTCAATTTGCAGTGTGCGTGGATCGAGAATGCCGTTGGCATCTTGCAATTCACTAATGCTCAGCGCATATTGACTGGCGATCGAAAGCAAGCTCTCGCCAGCGCGCACCGTATGGACAATGGGCGTCGGGGTCACGGTGGGGGTGAGGGTGGGGGCGGGCGTATAGGGTGCTGGGGTGGCCGTGGCTTGCGGTGCATTGGCCGCCAAGGTAAGACCAACCGTGGGCGTGGGCTGCGGCAGGGGCGTTGGGGTCAGGGTAATCACCTGGCCACAACCAGCCAGGAATAGACCAAACAGGCTACCGAGAAGCAGCCCGGTAAACAGCGTAAGCTTTGCGCGAAGTGGCGGTGACGTTGGCATTCCTTGAAAAAGCATATAGACTTCAGTATACTAGATTTTGTGTTATTTCAGACCAACCATTTTCCTTACAATTTCAATCAAGAACGTGATTTCGTGCGCTTGCGCTTGCGCCAACCAGCGCCTATTCTTATAAAATTGTAAGCAGATCTAATCCTAGTCCGCGACAGGAGAAAACCCATGACAAAAATCGCTATCTTTTCCGACAGCCATGATCAGATTCACCATACGGAACAGGCGCTGCAACAGGCGCGTGCCGTGGGCGCAGAGGTATTGCTCCACTGTGGTGATCTCTCTGCGCCTTTTATGGTGGCGCGTCTGGCCCAGAAATTTATGGGTCCAATCCATATCGTTTTCGGTAACAACGACGGCGATGGGCGGCTCTTGCAAACGATTGCCGCCCAATATCCTCATGTCACCTTGTATGGCGTTTATGCCGAGGTTACGGTTGCCAATCGCACACTTGCCCTGATCCACTATCCAGAACCGGCGCGGCGCATCGCCCAATCCGGTCAGCTCGACCTGGTCTGTTATGGGCACAATCATCAAAAACACCACGAACAGATCGGTCGCTGCCACTTGGTCAACCCGGGTGAGTTGCTGGGCATGTACGGCACACCAACCTGGGGCTTATACGACACCGCCAGCCACACCTATGCAGAGCAAACGCTAGCGTGACGGGAGACAAGGAGACTACGCGACTAAAAGACTACGCGACTAAAAGACTACGCGACAAGAGGTCTCCCGTCCTAATACTACCCTTTATACGCGTTCCAGGACGTGCAGGCAGCGGTCGATTTCTTCAACGGTATTGTAGTGGGCCAGACCCAGGCGTAGAAAGCCACCGCTCTGTTCCACGCCCAGCCGTTCGCTAATCGAGAGTGCGTAGAAACTGCCATTCCACGCAAAAATATTCTGGGCGGCCAGCGCTTCGGCCAACCGTTGCGGGGTCGTGCCTTCTTTGCGCAGCGAAACCGTTGCCACTCGCTTGTCCAATTCGGCGGGATTGGTGATGCCATAGATGCGCACGCCAGGGATGGCTTGCAGGCCGTCGATCAGTATTGAACTCAAGCCCTGTTCATAGGGTTCAAGCATCTGCCATGTCGCCTGCAATTTTTCGCGCCGCGCTGCCTGGGCGGCCACATTGCCATAGCGCACACTCAGATCGGCCAGATAATCAATCGCGGCACCGACGCCGGCCAAGCCCTCATGATTCTTGGTGCCGGTTTCCCATTTGCCGGGCAGTTGCTCACCCGCCGGGCGCACGCGATAGGCGCGCAACCGTTGCAGATGCTCGCGCTTGCCATAGAGAATGCCCACATGGGGCCCAAAAAATTTATACGCGCTACAGGCCAGAAAGTCGCAATCGAGCGCTTTGACATCGATCAAGCCATGCGGCGCGTATTGCACAGCGTCAATAAAGCTATAGGCCCCCACGGCCTTGGCCCACCCGATAATTGTCTTGATATCGTTGATCGTGCCGCTGGCGTTGCTGGCATAGCCGACGGCCACCAGCTTGGTGCGCGCTGTGATCAGTGATTGCAGATGTGCCATGTCCAGGGTACACGTTTCCGTATCCACATCGGCCCAGCGGATCGTGGCCCCGGCATCCTCGGCTAGGCGCAACCAGGGCGCGACATTGGCGTCATGATCCAGCCGGGTGACCACGATTTCATCGCCTGGGCCCAGTTCATGGACGAGGGTATGGGTCAAGGCGAAGGTCAAGCTGGTCATGTTGTTGCCAAAGACGATTTCTTCGGTGGTCGCGCCCAGGAGATCGGCGGCAGCCTGGCGTGCGTTGTCGATAATCACGTCGCTGCGGCGGCTGGTGACAAAGACGCCATGTGTGTTGGCGTTGCTGCGCACCAAATAGTTGGTGATGGCATCGATCACCCGTTGCGGTACCTGGGTGCCGCCGGGGTTGTCAAAGAAAACCCCTGGTCTGCCATCAAATAATTCATGCAGCGCCGGAAATTGCTGGCGCACTGCCTGGACATCAAACATGTGCTTGCTCCGTTCGATAGGTATGGTTCAACTAGATTTTTAGGAAGCCAGGGTGACAAGTCTACTGGATTTTGGGTAAATCCTCTGCAATCAGCCAGTAGCGGTCGTGGCGGAGGTGTGAATGGCTGTCACCATTGACCACGTCTGCGGCGAGTTGACTGGCCTGTTGGAGCGTGGTTAGCCCCAATGCGCGGCTCAGCGCGGCCAGTGGTTGTGCCAACAATTTCTCCTTGCCGGGGGAGATGGTATGGACACGCACTGTGCCATCGGTGGGTAGGTTGGCCAGTTCACAGGCGCTTTCGACGGCATGTTGAAAATCGCCCACTTCATCGATCAAGCCGTGGCCGAGCGCCTGCGTGCCTGTCCAAACGCGGCCATTGGCGATGGTATCCAGGGTGGCATAGGGCAAATTTCTACCGGTTGCCACGCGCGCTTTGAAGGTGTCATAGACTTGCAAGACACCCCCTTCGACCTTGGCGCGCTGCTCGCCTGCCCAAGTGTGCAGATCATCGTACAAATCCGCATTGGCGCCCCGTTGAATCAACTGACGGTTTGCACTGATTTTTGCATAGGCATCCTGTGTCACTGCTTTGGCGGTGACCACCCCAATGCTGCCGGTGAGCGTGGCGCGTTGGGCCACGATTCTGCGCCCCGGCGCGGCGATGTAATAACCACCGCTGGCCGCCACGTCGCCCATATAAATCACGACAGGTTTCGCTTGGTTCAGCAAATATAGTTCGCGCCAGATCAGGTCGCTGGCCAGGGCCGAGCCGCCGGGTGAATCCACATAGACAATAATCGCGGCAAAGTGGTCCGCCTGGCGTGCGGCGCGGATCTGTTGCTGAGCCGTCGCACTGCCCAGCGTTTCTTTGCCCAGCAGGGGAATGGGCAATGGCCGCGATTGACTTTCCCCAGACATAATCGAACCGCACAGGCTGATAACGCCAATCTGCTGCGTTTGGTAGAGACGGGGATGGCGCAAGAGCAATTTTTGTACTTTCTCTGCGCCGCGCAAGGTGGCGGGTTGGCTTGGCGCGCCCAGCAACGCCGGCAATTCATCTTCATAGACAATGGCGTCGATCAAGCCCAAGTGCTGTGCTTGTTCTGCCGACCAGGGGGCGCTGTCAATGGCGGTGTGAACTTGTTCCAGCGTCAACTTGCGCCCGTCACAAATCGCCCCAACAATATCGGCATACCAGCTATCCAGCAGCCAGGAAAGTTGTTGCGCGTGTTCCGGACTCATGGCGGCTTCGCTGAACATGTCCATGGCGCTTTTCCAGGGCGAAATGCGCACGACATCCATCGTGATCCCTAGTTGGGCCAGGCTCTGTTTGAGAAAAGTGGGCGCTGTGCGTAGCCCCAATACTTCCCAAGTGGTTAGCGGCGTAAAATAAATTTGATCGGCGGCACACGCGGCGACGTAAAGCGGGGTGGTCACTTGTTCCAGATGAAAGAGGATACGTTTGCCTTGGCCCGGTGCTGGCTGATGATAGGCTTGATCCCACTGGCGAAAGCGTTGGAAGAGCATCGCCAGACTCTGAGCTTGCGCCAGACTTAGCGTCGGGCCTTTGCCCAAAAAGATCACCCCTTTGATCGCCGGGTCGCCGGCAATGCGCTCCAGGGCTGTCGTCAAATATTCGAGGGTTAGCGGTGCTTTGCGGCCAGGGATGTAGGCGTGCCACCAAGGCGTATCGGGCTCGCGCTCGGCAAGCGCTTGATCGAGGACGAAGATCAGATAGTCGGGTAGTTGTTTACGGCGTAAACGGCGGCGCAGATTAAAAAGCGCGCAAATCAGGCGTTGCCAGAGCTGGGCAATTCCTTGTCCACTTGCATGGCGCAACTGATTGAGACGCTGGAGAAAAGCCATGCAAACCGTTTCCTTTGAATATGCAGATCAGTGGATCACACAAAGCGCAATTTCACCGACATTATGGATTTTATCCTCCCCATTGTATACCATCTAACGGTTGTGTAATAAAAAAGCCGCCTACAACTTGGTGCATCTGCGCCACTAAAAAACCTCCTATAATGTAGTTTCCGGTTTGAAACCGCAGACCACATTATAGGAGGTTCTCGATACTTCATTTAGGCCAACGGCGAATGAAGTATATTCAAGTCGGGGCGAGAGGATTTGAACCTCCGGCCTCTTCAACCCCATTGAAGCACGCTACCAAGCTGCGCCACGCCCCGACGTATGAAATTCTGACTATCCCAACACTGTTGTATTTACATACATTGTTGCGAGGAGTACAGAAATAAAATTATACACGCAGGCAGGATTTATGGCAAATTGAATTCGTTCTGGTGTCAACGAGCTGTCAACGGATTTTGGGAACAGATGAAACGGATTGATCAAATCATCCGTTCTCTCTACCTGGGTGCCAGAACAGATTTCTGACAAATTTTAGCGAAATCTGTTGACGGCCTACTTAAAGCCAATCACGCCAAAGGCCAGGGGACGGCGTTCAATGCGTTGGAAGCCGACTTCGTCCAGGCGGCGCATGACGCCGCGCGTGGTCATGGCACCGGACTTGCTGTCCGGGTTGCCGATGTAGTGAAAGAGTCGGCCACGCCGATCCAACACGCGATAGAGTTCGCGATAAAAGTCCGCGCCATAGAGATGACCGGCCAGGTTAAACATGGGCGGATCGTGGAGGATGCGATCAAAGCTGCCATCGGCAAAAGTGCGGATCACATCATCGCTATCGCCAATGTGCTGCTCAATCTTTGGATTATCGAACAGTGCCTGCGACCAGGGATTGCAGCGCGTTACTTCCAGAACCGCGGGATCAAACTCGACTGTCACCACCCGATCAGCGGTTTTGGCGGCTTGGATCGCGGTGTAGCCGAGGCCAGTTGCCGTGTCCAGCACGCGGCCCACCAGCGGTTTAATCGTTTGCACTTTGGTCAAAGTATCTTGGTGGGGGTTGCTCTCTTTGATCCGATGCATGGGAATGCCGGAGATGAGCAAGGTGGGCGCGCTAGGCGTGGGATAGAGCGTGTAGTGGCGATTATTCTCTTCGGAAAAACGTTGAATTTTCGTTGCTTCGCCCCCTTCAATCAGAAAGCAACTATTTTCATCGTCGGCAATCGCCTCGATCTGGTGCCAGTCCAGAAAATTATTGTCTGGCAGATGGACACCGTCCTCATCACACGCTACGGTTGTCTGCGTTAAGGCCAAATCGAGCGAGACCAGCGGCTTTGTTTCGCCAGCTTGGCGCGCGGCCAGCAAGGTATTAGCCTGATAATGCGAAAGTACGATCAGCGGGTCCATCAGTTCCTATTAACCACGACTATATGACATGACAAGATCACGTATATTGAAACGCATTGTCCCAAATTTTATCCAACACACGTTTGGCGTCCAAAAGCGATAATACGCGGCAGTAGCCTTGCTCATCAATGCGCGCCAGGGCAGTGGCGGTCGTGTCCTCTTCGCCGAGCGTCGCGTTTACCGCTTGCATGCGCTCGATGGTGCGTGTAATATCAAAATTGACGGCCACTGTGCCATCTTTCTGCGCCAGCCAGCCTTCAATCGTAGCATCCAATGCGTCCGGCGTCAATTCAGTGCCATTGGTCAAGAGATGATAATAGACCAGAATGATCTCTTTGCACTCTTCTTCTTCCGCCGCATCGATGACGGTATAAAAGACACTGGCGTTGGAAGCCATGTTCTTGAAAAAGAGCGTGTCCATCACATCTTTCATAAACTTCATGCGCCGCGTTTGGTAGCCAAAATATTGCTTCACCGCAAAGCCACCCAGCGCCACCGAAAGTGAGAAAAAGGCAAAGAGGATGGGCACAAAATCTTTGACTTCATTTTCATACACCCCCACCCACTCGGCATACGAAGGGCCGAGCCCCAGCAACAAGAGTAGGCCCACCAACAAAATTAAATTGGGCAATGCCTTGAAGAGCACCGAAACGCCAGCGGCCAAGGCTGGCACAATAAAGAGCAGGCGGTCGATCAGATTCATGTCGAGCTTGACATTGGGGAAGAGCAGTTCCAGGTCATATTTGGGGATATTTCTATACATGTACAGATACATCAAGCCCGGCTTGAAGTTGAGCTTTTCCACCTTGCGCTTCTGCGCCTGAAAATAACTGGCCTCTTTAAACTTGATACCCAACACTACATTGGTAAAGACCGCCGTCTGGATCTTCTTTTTCCACACATAAAACCGTGTCAGATCAATCTCGGTGGGGGTTGCGCCGCGATGATACAACACCACCTGGTCGAAATCGTTAAAATCAATATCGGTTTTTAGATCAACCAGCGCCGAATTGGCAATCGCTTCCTGAATGGCGGCATCGTCTAGTTCGCGATAATTGGCGCATTCCAAGGTGTAGCGCAACGTCTCGACAAAGCGATTTTCCTTGATGTCACTGGGCACAGCCTCGGCTAGACCTGCGGCGGGGTCCAGATTATCGGGGTCAAAGGGCGCGTAGTTGGCCTTGAGCGTTTCCAGATGTTTATGAAATTGAAAATTCGAATGCGCCGCCAGCAGTTCACAGAAGGCGCGAAATTTGGGTATATCCTCGTTGGCGAGTTTGCCATCCGCAATACAGAGATCGATTAGTTCTTCGCGTGTATAGGGAATAAACGACTCGCTCTCAGCAGTCGCACTCATTTCCGCTCATCCTTTACTAGATCATGATCCGACAATGGGGTGACAGGAGGGCGAGGAAACCGCCATTCTACCCGGTAACACCGTAGTTTACCAGAAAGTAGCAAGCCCAAAGCTTGCGATCACCCTACAATTTTAGCATTCTTTGGATGTTGTCAGAAATTGGCAATTCCATTGGCGAGTTGTACACCCACAGTCCAAAATCCAGCAGGGAGAGGCGCTTCGTATATGCGGGTAGGAAATTCAGCTTGGGCAGGCAGGGTAATGCGCTGGGCATGGAGCAATAGACGCTCCGCACTCTCGACTCGACCATAGAGGCGATCCCCCAGGATCGGTGCGCCGAGATGGGCTAGATGCACGCGCAGTTGATGGGTGCGCCCCGTCTCCGGCCACAGGCGCACCAACTGACGCTCCCTGGTTTCCTCTTCGATGGCGTAACGGGTAACCGCGTGTTTGCCGCCGCGCTGCACCACGGCCATCATATCGCGCCGCTGGGGATGGGTGTCCAGGCGCACATCGATGACACCGTTCATTGCCAGCCGATTGGGTTTGGCGACGACAGCCAGGTATTCTTTATGGACCGATCCTTCCTTGAAGGCGCGATTCAACACTTGATTGATCGGCCCGGGACGGGTCAACAAGACCACACCCGAGGTATCGCGATCCAGCCGATGAAAGAGAATGAGTTCACCAAAGCGCGCTTTGGCCAAGTCAAGCAAGTTGGCGGCATCGCGCAGGGCCGGTGACTCAGAAAGCAGGCCGGCTGGTTTGTTGACGACAATCAGCGCATCCGTCTGGACCAGCAGCCAAACATCGGCAAATTGGGTCAGGGGGGCAGGCTTGGCCGCAGGGGGTTGCAGGATCTCCAGCCGATCCCCATTTTGCACCTGCCAGGAAGCCAACCAAACGGCGCGCCCATTGACGCGCACGCCGTTGGCCGCGATCAACCCCTGCACGGCCTGCCGCCCCCAATCGGGAAAGTGGTCGCGCAGCACACGATCCAGGCGCGTTGGTTTATCTAGCTGTTTGACCTCTACCTGCAACTCGCCCCCTACCCCACGATGAATCAGCAATAATCAATACTCAATGACTAATGACTAATGACAGACGCAAGATTTTGCGTCTCTACTTTAATACGTCGGCAATCGCTGCACACAAATAATCCATGTTGCCTTCGGTCATGCCGGCCACGCTGATGCGCCCGCTGCCCACAATGTAAACGCCATGTTTTTCGCGCAGCGCCTTGACATGCGCCGGCGTGAGACCAGAAAAAGAGAACATGCCGCGCTGGTGGGCAATAAACGAAAAGTCCTGCTGCACACCCTTCTCGTTGAGGGTCTCGACAAAGAGATGACGCATCTGGTTGATGCGATTGCGCATATCAGTCACTTCGGTTTCCCATTGGGCGCGCAGGGTTGGATCGCGCAGAATGGTGGTGACGATGGCCGCACCGTGGGCGGGCGGGCTGGAATAGTTGGCGCGAATCGCCAGCTTGATATGGCCCAAGGCTGTCTCGGCAGCGGCCGGGGTCGTGGCGACCAAGGTGAGCGCGCCAATACGTTCGTTGTAGAGGCCAAAGTTTTTGGAGAATGAGCTGGCAATCAATACTTCTTGCCCAGGCTGACAGATAGTGCGCATCCCCACCGCATCCGCTTCCAGGCCATCACCAAAGCCCTGGTAGGCAAAATCGACCAGGGGCAAGAGTTTGCGCGCAGTGACAATCGCGGCAATTTTCTGCCACTGGGCCGGACTGAGATCGGCACCGGTAGGATTGTGACAGCAGCCGTGCAACAGGATCACGTCGCCAGCAGGAATGCCCTGCAGGGTTGCCACCATCTCGTCAAACTTAATGCCATTGGTGGCGGCGTCAAAGTAGGGATAAACACCCGTTTCCAACCCTGCCGCCTTAAAAATACTGGGGTGGTTGGGCCACGTCGGGTCGCTGAGCCAGACGCGTGCCTTAGGAAACATGCAAAAAATAAAGTCCGCGGCAATGCGCAACGCGCCCGTGCCCCCTGGCGCTTGGGCTGTGACCGAGCGGTTGCTGGTGATCACTTCGTGATTGGCCTCAAAGAGCAACTCTTGTACCGCTGCACTATATTCAGCGGTACCGTCAATGCCCAGATAGTTCTTGGTGTTCTCGTTTTGCAGAATGCGTTCCTCGGCGCGCTTGACCGAATCCAGCACAGGCGTGCTGCCTTTGGCATCTTTATAGATCCCCACCCCCAGGTTGACTTTCTTGGGGTTGGGATCTTTTTTAAAGGCCTCAGTCAGGCCAAGAATGGCATCGGGGGGGGCGGGCGTAAATGTTTCAAACATACGACATAACTCTTTCTGTCTTACTCTATGATGATGAATGATGAGAATCGCGCTGTCTTATCCGAAATCTTCCTTCCGAAAAGGCGATTGGTTACACAAACAAATCGACAATTTCAAACTTGTCCACATCGACCAAGCCCTTATCAGTCAGCTTGAGGCTGGGGATCACTTCAAGCGCCATAAAACTCATGGCCATGAAGGGATCGTGGAGGGGTGAGCCTTGGGCGTGGGCACCGGCTAGTAGCATATCATAGGCTTGGCGCACTTCTGTAATTGGCCGATCACTCATCAACCCGGCCACAGGGAGGGCCAATGTGGCCACAATCTCTTCGCCCTCCACAATCGCCAAGCCGCCGCCCATGGCTCCCACAGTCTGCACCGCCGTCATCATCGAAACATCGTCGGCACCAATCACAACCAAGTTGTGATGGTCATGGGCAACCGTACCGGCCATTGCGCCCCGTTGCAACCCAATGCCCTGAATAAAACCCCGCCCCATGGCACCGCTAGCCCGATAGCGATCAATGACGGCCATCTTCAGCAAGTCGCGCGTCGGGTCCGCAACCGCGTTGCCATTGTGCGCGGTGACATCTAGCAGACGTGCCTCGGTGATCAGTTGATTTTCGAGCGCGCCGATGAC
>DAOTTR010000613.1:0-6809 GCA_034437715.1 Caldilineaceae bacterium | reverse complement strand
TTTATGAATCCGTATTGGACCACCGTCTGGATGTATCGTGTGCTCTTTGGTTTGGGCGTTGCATCCTTCCTGGCGGCAGTCGGCATAAGTCTCTTCACTGGTCAACAGGGGTTCGGCATCATTTTTGGCACGCTCAGCGCGGTGACGTTTCTCTCCTATTTCTGGAATCGACCCTTACAAGCTTTGGAAGAAAATTTGCAATTCATCACCTGGCTGGGCATTATCTACAATAGCTATTGGACAAGGCTGGTCTATACCCAAGATATGGCAACTTTCCAACAAGATGCCGAGCAGATCACAAATGATACCATTGCCAAGATCAATGCGCTCATGGATAAGCACAGCGAACGCAACGGGAAACGCCCCACCCTTTCACTGCCAGCCAATGAGTAGAGTAGTTCCTCGATAAATATAATCACAAGAGGATGGGGGACAACTGTATACAGTTGTCCCCCATCTGTCGATACATCACATTGATGATACAATAGGAAAATATCCGGGCTGTTGTTACCGGTCGCCCGCGATTGCTAGAAGGAAAGCCAGGGAAGTTATGGACACAACCGCTCTGCCCAATCGCCAGCGCCCGCAGAGATTCATGGGCGTGTTGCTCTTGGGCACTATTCTCCTCGCCACATTCTGTACAATTGCTGATTTTGTGCCAACGCGTGCCCAAATCGCTTGCACCGATCCCTATACCGTGCAGCCGGGCGATGGCTGGTTCAAGATCGCCAACCGGTGTGGCGTGGCCTATCCAACCCTGATCGAGGCCAATCGGGCGCTGTGGGAACGACAAGGCGAGACGTTGTATGTGGGTGATCTGCTGCGGCTTTTCCCTGCACCAACCCCTACCGTCATGCCTATCGATCTTGCTACCCCGTTACCCATCACACCCACGCCCATAAATTCGCTGCAAAACCCGCGCGAAACGGTGCGCTTCTTCTGGCTAGCCGTAATCGACGGCACGCGCACGGGTGATTTTCGTACTGCCTATGCCTATGTCGGGCCGCAACTGCAAAGCGCGCTCGCCTACCCTGCCTTTGCCGCCGATTTTGCCACGACCAAGGAAATTACAATCCAGTCGCTTGCCGTCGTGCAAGAGGATACAACCCACGTTGTTGTCGATGCTGTGATCATCGCCGCGCACCAAGCGGCGGGCGAATGGCGCTATCAACGTGACCGCTACCGCTATACGCTCAGCCCGGTCAACGGCCAGTGGCGCTTTGCGGCCATGACGCGCTTGGACGATGAGCCGGCAGACAGTTGCCCCAATACCATTCCCACCCGGCTACAACGCGGGATGCGCGCGGTTGTCTTGCCACAACCGCCCACGCCCAATCGCGTCTTTCAAGCGCCCAATCGCCAGTCGCCATTGGTTGGGCGAATCGAGCCAGGCGCAGCCATGACCCTGCGCGATGGCCCGCGCTGCGCCCAAAGTTCAGTCTGGTGGTATGTGCAGGGGGATAGTGGCATTATTGGCTGGACAGCCGAAGGGCAACCGGGCGAATATTGGCTGGCCCCGTTGGCGACAACGGCCACGCCCAGTGTTGGCCCCATCACCTTCTGTGCCCAGATAGACAGTGCCAATCGCTGTCTCGCGCCCGTAACCCAATTCCCACTTGGGTTGAAGCGGCTGGAAGTGAACTGGAACTTTCAAAACTTGCCGCTCCACACACCAATCAAACACCTGTGGTATCACAAAGGCAATCTCTTCTTTCAGCGCGCACAGGTGGTCTGGCCGGCAAATCGCGGCAACACGGCTGGCCTGGGCTACACCTTTTACGCGCCATTGGGTGGACTGCCCACGGGCGAATGGCGACTGGAATTGCGCCGTGCCGCCGACAATCTCCTGTTACAAAGTGGCGGCTTTATGGTTGGGTCAAGGTAACACGCGCCAATGCTTCAAGCACAGGGTAGACAAGAGACTCGTCGCGTACAAAAGGCGACAAGTACGCCTACTCGCCTTTCACCTCTGTCCAAATCTGGTCATAGAGCGGCAACGCCTCGCCCACATCTTCGATACGGTGACCGGCTGCCAATACTTCGGGCGGCGTATTGGTGATGTTGGAATTCATATACGCCGCATGGAGCGCGCCAACCGTGGTCTCGTCGCCGTTAATATCCTCAATCACCATCGCATTATCCTTGGCATAATTCAATGCAGCGCTGCTAGGATTGGTAAAGGGGAAATCGCGCAACATCAGCCAGAAAAGGTCGGATTGCATCGAGTAGTTCAACCAGGCGTAGGCGGCGTCGGCATGGGGCGCGTCGGCGGGAATGGCATAGGTGTCCTGCCAGACGAAGGCACCTTCGCTGGGGTAGATATATTGAATCGCCGGATTCTCTTGTTGGGCGAGAAATGCTTCACCTGTCCAAGTAATCCCCAAATCCACATCGCCAGCAATCAGCGCCGTCTTGGGACTATCGCTATCAAAGAGCTTGATGCCCGCGGCCAGTTCTGATAATTTGGCTTTGGCTTCCGCTAGCTGGGCTGGGTCAGTCGTATTGATATCGTAGCCCAGCGTCAGGAGCGTGATCCCGATCACCAAGCGTGAGTCGTCGAGCGAAACCAGGCGCCCCGCATACTCCGGTTTCCAGAGATCGGCCCAAGCGGTCGGCACTTCGCTCACGGTATCGGTGTTGACGACAATCGCATCGGTGCCCGTTTGATAGGGAATCGTATATTCGTTGCCCGGATCAAAAGGCAAGTCTAGATAGTTGGCATCAAAGCCTTCTAATACAGTCAGCTTGCTCTTATCCAGCGCTTGAAGCAATCCCTGGCGAATCATCAGCGGGACGATATAGTCGGTGGGCTGTACCAGATCATAATTGGCGCCACCCGCCGACAATTTGGCATACATTTCTTCGTTGGAGGAATATTCATCTTTGTTGACCGTGATCTCATAGACTTCCTCAAAACAGTCGACGATCTCCTGGGGAATATATTCTGTCCACACAAAAAGGTTTACTTCGGTAGAGGTCACTTCAATGCGGGGCGACGGTTCGGGGCAGGTAAAGCCGGCGGCTGCGCCGTCACTACTCGCGGTTGGCGCAGCACTGCCACCGCTGCTACCGCCACACGCGGCAAGCAATAAACTGACCACCGTCAGCAAGACAAACGGTAGACGCACAGTAGAAATTCGCTTATCCATTCATTGTTCCTTTATTCTTGTTTGAGACAGCGCTCATCAACATGTTGTAACCAAAGCCCCTTAGAGTCTGACGGGTTACGGTGTTAGAAGAAGTGGCGCTTTATACAATTGATGTGATTACGGTCTAGGCGCTGCGCCGTTCCATTTGGCGCGAGATAAAGACCAGCAGAAGCACGGCCAAAATCCAAATCGTTGATAGCGCATTGACTTCTGGCGTGATCACACGGCGCAACAGGCCGTAGACATAGATCGGCAAGGTGGTCGCACCAGGGCCGGTTGTAAAAAAGGTGATAATAAAGTCGTCCAGCGAGAGGGTAAAGGCCAGCAGTGCCCCCGACAACACCCCGGGCGCAATCAACGGCAGGGTGACGCGGCGAAAGGTCACCAGTTCGTTGGCACCCAGATCCATGGCAGCTTCTTCCAGTGATTTGTCAAAGCCATGCAAGCGCGCCCGTACAATCATGATCACAAAGGGTACACTAAACGCGATATGCGAGACGATCACCGTGGTGAGCCCCATGGCAAGGCGCGCATCGCCTTGCAAGCCCAAGTTGGCGTTTAGCCAGCGAAAAATCGCGCTGAAAAAGACCAGAATGCCAATACCCATGACAATCTCTGGAATCACAATCGGGACGTAGAGCATGGCTTCGGAGGTACGTTTAAAGGGAAAAGCATAGCGATGGAGTGCAATCGCCGCCAGCGTGCCGATCAGCGTGGAAACCAACGTGGAGATCAGTGCAATGATCAGTGTATTGCGCGTCGCCTCCAACACATCGCCATTGCCCGCTAGTTGACAGAACCAATAAAAGGGGCCACACGCGCCACGATTGACTACCCCTTCAAAGACAATATTGGTGCGCGATGAATTAAACGAAAAGAGCACCAGCACCACAATCGGGGCGTAGAGAAAAAAGTAGACGGCCAACGCCGAAAGCGTGAGCCAGGGCGAGCGACGGTTCATCCCGCGGTAATCTCCTCTCCAAAACCAAAGCGCCGGGTGTAATAGAGTGTGAAGAAGAGCGTCATCACCATTAGCAAAATCGACACCGCCGAGCCAAAGGGCGGATTGCGGGCCTCGAGAAATTGGCGCTGAATCAGGTTGCCGACCAAAATCACCTGTCGCCCGCCCAGAATATCGGAGACGACAAAGGTGCCCACGACTGGAATAAAGGTCAGAATCGTCCCCGCTACCACACCCGGCATGGAGAGCGGCAAGGTCACGCGCAAAAAGGTACGCAGCGCATTGGCCCCCAGATCGGCAGCCGCTTCAAAGAGCGAGCCATCGATCTTTTCCAGCGAAGTGTAAATGGGCAGAATCATAAAGGGCAAAAATTCATAGACCATGCCGATCAGCACTGCGCCTTGCGAAGGATACATATCCAATGGTGTAAACGGCAGGCCAACTAAGCCCGCGCCCCAGCCCAAAATGCTGTTCAGCACCCCTTGTGTGCGCAGAATCATAATCCAGGCGTAGATGCGGATGACAAAATTTGTCCACAAGGGGACAAGGACGAGAAACAGCAGCGTATTACGCCGTTTGGGCACGGCGCGGGCAATATAAAAAGCCAGGGGATAGGCCAGCAGAATCGATACGACGGTTGTCTGCAAGGCCAGTGCCAGCGAGCGCCACAGAATGGTAAAGTAGAGTGGGTCAAAGCCTTCGGCTGTAAACCCAATCAGGCGCGTATAATTTTCAAGCGTAAAGCGATAGATGACATTGCCATCGGTATCGCGCTGGCCAAAGCTTGTCACCACTGTTAACAACAGGGGAATAATGAGCAGCACCATCATCCAGAGGAGCGTTGGCGAGATCAGCAGCAACCCCTGCAAACGTGCGTCTTGGCGTAACTTTTGCAACATGATCTGTCACCTACTCCGTTAGCACGCGCGCGGCTTGCGCCGGAAAGGAAATCGTCACTTCTGCGCCTTCATCCACCAAAGGACGCGAACCGGGTGCGCTGTTTTGGGCACGCACGCGCACACGCTGCTCACCGGGCAGTTGTACCGTATATTGGGTATCGGTGCCGATATAAACCACGTTACTAACACGGCCTGTAAACTGATTTTCGTCGCCGTTCTGCGCCCCAAGCTGCATCTTTTCTGGGCGTACCGCCACCGAAACTGCCGTACCCGTCGCAAGCGTGCGTTGCGCTTCAGCGATGACCTGTAATCCACTGGGCAGATCAACAGTGCAAAATTCCCCGTGTTGGCTTTGCACTTTGCCAGCCAGGAAACTAGTCTCACCGATAAAATCTGCCACAAATTTACAGTTGGGTCGCTCGTAAATTTCGTTGGCATTACCCACTTGCAGCGTAACGCCATGCGACATCACCGCAATGCGGTCGCTCATGGTCAGCGCTTCTTCTTGATCGTGTGTGACATAGACAAAGGTGATGCCTACTTCGCGCTGCAAGCGTTTGAGCTCCATCTGCATCTCTTTGCGCAACTTGAGATCCAGCGCGCCCAACGGTTCATCGAGCAGCAGCACCTCTGGCCGTTTGACCAAGGCGCGCGCCAGGGCCACCCGTTGCTGTTGGCCACCCGAGAGCTGCTTGGGCTTGCGATTTTCATAGCCGGGCAAGCGTACCATGCTCAATGCATCTTTGACACGCTGGGCAATATCGGCCTTGGGCACGCGATCCATCTGTAGGCCAAAGGCGACATTTTCGCCAATTGTCATGTGCGGGAAAAGGGCATAACTTTGAAAGACGGTATTGACAGGACGCTGAAAGGCGGGCGTTGTGCCCATAGCTCGGCCATGAATATAGACCTCGCCTTCGGTGGGGTGTTCAAAACCGGCAATCATACGCAGAGAGGTGGTCTTGCCGCAGCCGGATGGCCCTAACATCGAAAAAAATTCACCATCGCCGATCTGCATGTTTACTTGTTTAACCGCAGTAACCAGTTCACCGGATGGCCCGGGAAAGCGCTTTGACACATTGCGTAGCTCAACGGCATAGTCAGCCAACTTACATCCTCCAATTAAAAAAGTCGCTTGTTCGTGCAGATGATTGAAGATAATTCTGATTTGTTTGCGGTAGAACGACTGGGGGTTAACCGGATAATAACGGTAGGGTCATAGGCAATTTTTTAGCAAGTGGCCTGAAGATAGTTCACTTACGCTCATGCAGCGAATGCACAAAGTATATCATGGAATCGTCGGCAACTCAAACTATGGCTGATTTTTACCGCAGTTCGCACAAGCGGTTACATATGGTTTGCGTTGCAGAACAGGTACTAGACGATTGCACGCGAATCACAATCAATAGTCCAAGACGGTGGCAATAAAGCAGCGCTATTTACCCAAATTTAGGCACCATAATGGTGGCTGTGTACCGATTGGTTCATTTGCGCCGCTGTGTACTAGCAATAGTATCAAAGCGGTAACAGCGAACAGCGCTGCACATTTACTTTTTGCACTTGCTCTTGCCCTGAATTATAGTATATTGACATCGGCTAATCACCAGAATCGCTATGGAGAATGACTTTGATAGAGCAAGCTATCACACAAGACAAGACGACCCGTGCACGTATGATTTTGATTCCTGCCGGTTCCTTTTTTATGGGCAGCGACGAGCGCGAAGATGAACAACCCGCCACGACGGTAGAGGTCAATGACTTCTATATTGATCGCACACCGGTGACCAATACCCAATTTCG
>DAOTTR010000612.1:0-27576 GCA_034437715.1 Caldilineaceae bacterium | reverse complement strand
GATCCATCTCAGCGAAGTTGCGGATGTAATCGTTGCATGGCTTGGCGCCATGATAACCACTGATCCACGCCCATCGTTCGTGGCTTTGTGAGGGAATCGCGGCAGCCTTAATTCATCTGGCGGCGTCAACAGTTGCACCCCCTAGATAAAAGCCAACGCCACCACCGTATCCTGCTGGGCGACCTTTTGTATCACGACTTGCGCCAGTAGGCAAAGCCAGGATCAGGGCTAGGTGCATTTCAATTTGAGGGTAAATTTTAGCACGCGCGCGCAACGTGTGCCGGGGACGAAAGGGGTGCAGTTTGTCAAATCGGTGTGGTTGTCGCTCGTCCCCGGCACACTGCCCCCCAACTGCATTACACCCATCGCTGCTTATGTCGCTAGCTGGGCGCGAATCTGCCCCCAACGAAACGTAGTTGCGCGATCCGGCTGATCGAAGAAATATTCTTCCAGATAGGGCTCGATCTCCAGTTGCCAGATGTCCGGTAGGGCAGTACCCAACGCTGTGTGCAGAAAGAAAGAATGACCAATCGCATAATGCGCGTCGCCGATCTCGCTGTTGATACGGCGCAACAAGGCAATTAGCGGTTCGGGGGCAAAGCCAGTCGCGTGCTCGGCGTGAAAACGGCGCAACACGGCATAATCCGGGCTGGAGGGCGATAAAGGCGAAACGGCGGCGCAGCGCGTGATCGAGCAGCGCAATCGAGCGGTCGGCGGTGTTCATGGTGCCCAAGATGCGCACATTGGCGGGAATTGTGAAAATACGACCATCCGCCGCTAACCGCACCGTACGCGTGCGATATTCCAACAGATACATGAGTTCGCCAAAGACACGTGCCAGATCGGCGCGGTTGATCTCGTCGATGATCAGCACATAGCGGTCACGGCATTGGGCGGCGCGCTGACAAAAGGCCAGTAGTCGCCCCGTAATCACTTCATAGCGCACCTGTCCATCTGCTCCGGCCAAGGGGCGAATGCCCTGCACAAAATCCTCGTAGGCATAGGCCGCATGAAATTGGACAAGCTCGACAAAGCCATCGCCGCCCCCCGCCAAGTGCGCGGCCAGTTGTTCGGCCAGGTACGTTTTGCCCACGCCCGGCGGCCCATAAAAATCGCCTGCCCTTTGCGCTCAATCGCCGCCACCTTTATCCCAGCGCGCCAGGGTTTCCTCTGGGATAAAGGTGGCGGCGGCACAGGCCACCAAAGGATAGGCGGGCAGCGCCGCGGCGATGGTTTGCGGTGGCGCTGCGGATTCTGGCAACACAGCCTGACTTGGCACAATAGCCGCTTGGTCCGTTACATCCGGTGGTGCTGTGGCTGATGTTGTATCCGTTGTATAAGGCACAGGCGTTTCGGCCAAGCGGCGCATGGTGGTAGATTCGCTGCGCAGCGACGCCGACAAGCGTTGCTGATAGAGGGTTTCGGTAAAGAGTGCGGCCGCTTGGGTCTCGGTCAAGACCAACGCCATCCCGGCAGCGGTCAGTTGCCAGAGGCCGCGCTGGGCCGAATCGAGCAAGCCAGCGCGCAACAATAAACGCCGCGCCCGATAAATCTGCTGCCTATCGCGTTCTACGGCATCCGGTTGCGTTTGCGTATCAGCTATTTGCGTGAGCATGGCAGCGACCACCTCACTGGCGCGCCCACTGCCGCCCATGATCTGCAACGTATTGACAAGCGGTGCGAGAAAGCGCACAAAGTCGGGCAACGACGCCCCTGCTTCCTCAGTTTGGCTGGGCGTGACGATGCTCGGTACAACGGCTGGCGCGGTAGCCAGGGTCGCAAATGCTTCGGCGGTGACGGCCACAAGCTCGGCGCTTGCCATACCTGCCGGCAATAGACGGGGCGTTACATCAGTCCACTCGACGGGATGGCGGTGGCCCAGCGGCAACTCGACCACATAGTAATGGGGGCCGCAAATTGTGCCCGTGCCCAATATCGTCTTGCCATCATGCACCAAAACCAGATCGCCTTCCTGCATCTGGCGCGCAAAACGCCACACTTGCTCGGCATTGCCTTTGCGCCAGGTCGGATGTTGGGCGATCAGGCTATCGCGGCGCTGGCTGAATTCACGTTTGCGCACGCCGCTCGGATCGCCCAATTCGTCCCAACCGATGGTGATCATATTGCCTTCGCGCCACTCCTGCCACAGCCAGCGATCTTCGGCTACGGCGTGTAGCCAATAGCGACAGGGGCGAAAGCTAAAATCTTGCTCCTTGACCAGCCAATGACAGAAAAGCAGAAAGTAATCGGTACGTTGCGTAGCGGGCAGTGTCTGCCATACGGGCAAGGCGGATAGTTCGGTCAGCAGCGCGTGCAGGGCAGCGTTGGCCGCGGGATAGTCGGTCAACGCTTGGGTAAAGCTGCTGTCGGTGAAATAGTTCAGCGTGCGGCGCATCTGCTGGTTGAACAAACGATACTGCTTTGGCCGCAGCGCATTGAGGATCGGCGACAGAATCCCACTCTGGAAGCCGGTGGTATAGGGCAACAGGCGAAAGCTGCGGCAGGCGGCGGCCAACCCGCGCGGGTCATCCATCGATTGGCGCACAAAGTTCAAAATCGCGCTGGCAATCGCCAGCCACTCGTCGGGCTGCGTCCACCCGGCGGCCTCGTACCAACTCCGCAGATCGCCCACAATCGCCGGGGCGGGATGCAGCCACGCGCTGCGCAATCGCTGGCGCGGCGTATCGGCATAGGGCAGCAATTTAAGCAGCACAGCATCGGTGATCGGTTCGCCGCGCTGGGCCAACGCCGTGATATCACGATAGTGCTGTTGCGCCGCCAAGCGCGCATTGCCCAGCGCGCCCAGCAAGGTTTGGGCCGCTTCGCCTTGGGCATAGGGCTGAAATGCTTGCAATAGATCCGCTAGCGCGCGCGCGCCTTGGTCGGTGACAGCGGTTGTTCGGCAGAGATCGTCATGAATGGTTAGAAATTGTTGCTAGACGTTGCGTCTGCGGTCAAGAGTCGGTCGTTACCCTGGCCGTTTGCCTAGATTATACCCTCTCTTGTATGCTATGGCTATTGCCAAATGATAGTGGTGGAAACGCATTTTGTCAGCCATCAAAGTTAGGCGGGATTAGACCTACTGATCAAAACTTACATCGCAGTGTGCTCGCTTCCCAGTGTCGATCAAATCAGCCATTCATACCAGAGGAGAAACCAATGATGCGATTAGCCAACAAAGTTGCCGTGGTCACCGGCGGTGGCAGCGGCTTTGGCGAGGGCATTGCCAAATACTTTGCCCAACATGGCGCCGCGGTCATCGTCGCCGACATCAACGCGGCCGGGGCGCAGCGCGTTGCCCAGGCAATTGTGGGCGCGGGCGGCCAGGCTACGGCGGTCCACGTGGATGTCAGCCAAAACGATTCGATGGGCGCGCTGGTGGCCGCCACCCAACAAACCTATGGTAAGCTCGATATCTTTGTTAACAACGCCGGCATCTGCCATAAGAATGGGCCGCTGCTGAGCGTGGACGAAGCGACCTTTGATCGCGTCTTTGCCGTGAATGTCAAAAGCCTCTACCTGAGCGCTATGCATGTGGTGCCGGTCTTTCGCCAACAGGGGGGCGGCGTCTTTTTGAATATTGCCTCCACCGCCGGTGTACGCCCGCGGCCAGGGTTGACTTGGTATAATGGCACCAAGGGTGCCGCGATTACAATTACCCGGTCCATGGCGGCGGAGCTGGCTCCCGAAAAGATTCGCGTCAATGCGATTAACCCAGTGGCGGGTGATACACCGATGTTACAACAATTTTTACCCGGCGAAGATACGCCCGAAACGCGCCAGAAATTTATCGACACGATTCCGTTGGGGCGTTTCAGCCAGCCGCTCGATATCGCCCGCGCCGCGCTCTTTCTGGTCTCGGAAGAAGCAGAATTTATCACCGGCGTCTGCATGGAAGTGGATGGCGGACGCTGTATTTAGGGAGTGGTCGCGTGGTTAGGTGGTCAGGGGGTCGCGTGGTCAGGGGGGTCGCGTAGTCGATTGGTCATCTGCTTGTCGCGACTTGTAAATCCGCTAACTTCTATCTGTGAGCGACCACTCGACTAAACGACTACGCGACTACGCGACCATCTGACCACGCGACCATCCGACCAAACGACCATCTGACCAAACGACCATCTGACCAAACGACCATCTGACCAATACAATAGTTTGAAGGGAACCACTGCATGAAAGTCGAACTTGCCTACGGGCAGCATGGATTGCACGTTGAATTACCCGCCAGCACCGATGTCGTGACGGCGCGCTTCACACCGGGCGCGCCCGATGAACGGGCTGCACTTCAACAGGCGCTGCGGTCGCCGATTGGGTCACCGCCCCTGCGCGATCTGGTGCAGCCGGGTAACCGTGTGGTGATCGTCCATACCGATATTACGCGCGCCACCCCCAACGATCGCATCTTGCCGGTGATCCTGGCCGAATTGGAAGCGGCGGGCATTGCGCGCCCGGATATTACTTTGCTCAATGCCCTGGGCACCCACCGTCCCCAGACCGACGCTGAATTGCGCGGCATGTTGGGCGATTTTGTGGTGGATAACTATCGCTGTCTGCAACACGATGCCTTTGACGACGCCAATCTGGTTTCGCTTGGCCACACCGCCAATGGCCACCCGGTGCGCATCAACCGGCGCTTTCATGAAGCCGATGTCAAAATTCTGACCGGCTTTATCGAACCCCATTTCTTTGCGGGCTTTAGTGGCGGCCCCAAGGGGGTCTTGCCGTCGATTGCTGGCTCGGAGAGCGTCTTTACCAATCACGGCTTGGCGATGATCGCGCACCCCAAGGCTACGTGGGCCAGCATCGAGGGCAATCCGATCTGGGAGGAGATGCGCGAGGCCGCGCTCATGGCCAAGCCCACCTTTCTGCTCAATGTAACCCTGAATGCGGCGCGCCAGATCACCGGTGTCTTTGCGGGTGATATGTTACAAGCGCACGCGACTGGTCGCGACTTTGTGCGCGACAGCGCCATGACCCCGGTACCCGCGCCCTATGATATTGTGGTGACGACCAACAGTGGCTATCCGCTGGATCAAAATCTCTATCAATGTGTCAAAGGCATGAGCGCGGCCCGGCAGATTGTGCGCAAGGGCGGCACGATCATCATGGCGGGCGCTTGTCACGATGGCTTGCCCGATCATGGTCGCTACGCCGCGCTCTTGACCGAGGGTGGTTCGCCACAAGGTGTGCTGGACCTGATTGCGCGGCCGGGCTTTAGCGAACAGGATCAATGGCAGGTGCAGGTGCAGGCCCAATTGCAACTACACGCCAACATTCAGGTCTACAGCGACGGCTTGACCGACAGCCAGATCACGCGTGCCCTGTTCACGCCTTGCCGCGATATTACCGACACCGTGACACGTCTACAAGCGCACTATGGCCCCCAAACGCGCATCTGCGCCATGCCCGAGGGGCCACAGACGATTGCTTATCTGGCAAATGGGCATGTAGTGTAAGGTGGCAAGTGGCGGGTAGCGAGTGGGATCATCTTCGCTACCACCTATTATCTGCCATTGACTCATCCCATAAGTCCTAATTAACTGTCAGGTAAAACTCACAATATCAGTTTACTAACGAAGCAGAAAGGTGTAGAATAGGTAGCGACCAAGTCTTGCCTAGCATGAATAGCCCGGCACTCTCTCTACTGTTTGAACCATAAGCGATGTACAACCGCTAACAAGAAACTCCCCACTTGTGGATCAAGCGCTATCATCGTGGATAACTGACTGTTGCTGCCGTACAAGGCACTGATTATACTGAGCGGCGCCATAAAGTATCATTTTTTACACGAGTTTTTATACGAGTAAAAATGTACTTATGTGCTGTTGCGCAGTATATACAGTGTGTAGCGGGTGCAGATCAGCCAGTATCTTGGCAATACAGGAGATCACCCCTATGCTCAACCGATTTTTCAACACCTTGCCTCGCTTCGCGCAATTGCGACACTTCATGCTGTTCAGCTTTTTACTCTGCTTGATCAGCGCCCTGCTGACACTAACATCACAGCATCTATCTGCGGCAACGAGCGTCGTCACCAACACCAACGACGACGGCGTTGGTTCCCTGCGCCAAGCGATCGCGGTGGCTGCGCCCGGCGATACGATTGTCTTTGATGCCAGTCTAAGCGGCCAAACCATTATCCTGAGCACGATGTTGTCGATTGAAAAAAATCTGACGATCGACGGATCGGCCCTGCCCAATGCGATCACACTGAGCGGAAATGAACGAATTCGCGTGATGAGGGTTGCAGAGGGGGCGGTTGTCATGCTGACCAAACTTGTAATTGCGGATGGTGAAGTAGGTGGCCTGCCCCCTGTTCCATTTGCCGCTGCGTCTGCCTTACCCAATGACGATTTTAGCAAGGGTGCGGGATTGCTGAATGATGGTATAGTAATCATTGAGCAGCTTACCTTTAGCAATAACCGAAGTTATAGTTACAAGTTTAGTGGCGGTGATGGCGGTGCTATCATCAATAATCATATTCTAACGATCACTAATAGCTCTTTGTCGAATAACTCGGCGGGTATTGGTGGTGGCATTCTTAACCATGGTAGCTTGATCGTAGACAATAGCACGTTTGCCCATAACATAGCCTCGAATGGGGGCTGGGGCGCTGGTTTTGGCGGTGCTATTTTCAATACGGCTATCCTAACAGTGACGAACAGCACCTTTAGTATGAATAGTGCATACGGGGGTCTAGGCGGTGCCTCAAACGGCGGTGCCATCAGCAATGGGGGTGAATTGTAGATATAAACAGCACCTTCAGCGACAACGTGACTATACCTTCTACTGATAGGGAAGGAGGAAGTAGCATCACCAACTTCAGTATATTACACCTATACAATACGATCATTGCCAATACAGTTGACAGGGCCGATTGTGCTGGCATTCTAACCACCAACATCAACAACCTGATCGAAGACGGCAGTTGTGGCGCGCCGCTGTCTGGCGATCCGATATTAGGGCCGTTGGTTGATTATGGCGGCGCGACATTCACTCATGCCCTCTTGCCCGGCAGCCCAGCCATAGACGCGGGTGATAACGCGACTTGTCTCATCACTGATCAACGCGGTGTGGCACGGCCCTTCGATGGCGACAACAACGGCAGCGCCATCTGCGATATTGGGGCCTATGAAGCCGTAATTCCCGTACTGGCAACGGCTACGATCACCCCGTCCCCCACCCGAACCAGTACCCACACCCCTACAATCACCAGAACACCAACCAGCACTTATACACCCACTGCCACTGCCACATCGACACCAACCAGGACATCGACAGCAATACCAACATCAACGCGCATTATTACACCTATACCACCTGGGGAACATATCTTTGACGTACGTGTTTATGTAGTCGCCCCCGCGGCTGTGATCCAGGTGGGCGAGCAAATTACCGTTGCCGTTACTATAGACAACCGCAGCATCGGGTGTATTTATCCGATCTATGATCTGACATTGAGTCAATTGGGTAATCCTATTTTTCACTTTGACTCTTCAGCGATAGTGGGCGCCCCCGTGGGGAATAGTACGATCTATACATTAACCGCCACGACAACCGGCAGCGTCGCCTTGCAAGCTTCTGCCTATGGCGAACGTTACTGTGGCGATTTCTGGCAGTGGACCTACGTTAACGGCTCTACCAGCCCTGTTACCGTAATCAACCCAGCAGCGGCGACGCCAACTGCAGCTGCAACGCTAATACCCACACAAGCACCAACCGTGATAAGCGCACCAACAGCCGTGCGGCTTGGCGACGGCAATGGCGATCAGGTAGTGGACATCAACGACGTTGACGCTTGTGTGCAAGAAATTTTTGATGACGATGGCGTTTTCTGGCAAGATGCGCCAGATGGCGATTACCCTGGCACCATCGGCTGTGATGCGAACCAAGATACAGTAATTGACGCGGGCGATGTGAGTTGTACTGTATCGATGATCTTCAACAATGTCGATGGCTGTGACAGTGGAATTCATGCTGCGGGGCTGGCAGCCGCAGGATTGACCATTGCCACCGATCGTACAGCCGATGCCGGTGAACTCGTACAAATTCCCATCACCTTGACGACGGGGGGTGCAGCAGTAACCGCAGCCGCTTTTCGGCTACACTTTGACGCGGCGCACCTGCGCTTCGACCCGACTGACAGTAACGGCGATAGTATCCCCGATGCCGTGGTCTTTCATCTGCCACCCTTGACCAGCCAGCCCTGGATCAGCGTGACAGTACAGAATGGTACGCTGGACATCTTTGTAACCGAATTAGCGGCGACACCGGTAGCATGGGATGATGGCAACTTCTTGACCGTTACCTGGCGCGTGCATGAATGGGTCGGCAACGCGCCAGTGACGACGACCATTGCCTTTGATCCAAGTATCCCCCCATCGCTCGGCAGCGCCACCGGCACAAGTGTCCCCGTGAAGGCCGCCAATGGCCGGGTGCAGATCATGCCGGACGTGGCAGCGATCCAACTTTATTTGCCGTTAGTTACACACGATTGAACCAAAAGGAAGCGAACAATGACCTCAATGACCAGTCGCGAAATTCGTTTACAACGTCGCCCGGTGGGCCTGCCCACTGCCGAAGACTTTGTGCTGGCAATCGTCACCCTGCCCGCGCTGGATGACGGTGACGTGTTGGTGAAAAATCTCTATATGTCGGTGGACCCGTACATGCGCGGCCGCATGATTGACCGCAAAAGTTATGTTCCGCCCTTTGCTTTGGGCGAAGTGTTGCAAGGGGGCGCGGTGGGTGAGGTGATCGCGAGCCAGCACGATCAATTCAAAGTGGGTGACGTGGTCTTACATGGCTGGGGCTGGCGCGAATACTTTGTCAACGACGGCAAGGGCTTGACGCCTATCGACCCGACAATTGCGCCCGTACAATCTTTCCTCGGCGCAATGGGGATGCCCGGCCAGACCGCCTACTTTGGCCTGCTTGACATTGGCCAACCCAAAGCGGGTGAGACCGTCTTTGTGTCGGCGGCGGCCGGCGCGGTTGGCTCGATGGTCTGCCAGATCGCCAAGCTTAAAGGCTGCCGCGTCGTGGGCAGTGTCGGGTCACAGGCCAAGATTGACTGGCTGCTCAACGAAGTGGGGATCGACGCCGCTTTCAACTACAAAGAGGCCGATGATCTGAAGGCCGAGCTGAGCAAGCATTGTCCCAACGGCATTGATATCTACTTTGAAAATGTAGGCGGGGCACATCTGGAAGCGGCGTTGGCCCACATGAACCACCATGGACGGATTGCGGCCTGTGGCATGATCGCGCAATACAACGCTACAGAAGCAACCCCCGCGCCCAGTAACTTGGGGTTGATTGTCGGCAAACGCATCAAGCTGCAAGGCTTTATCGTATCTGATCAGCGGGCACGCGCTGCTGAATTTTACGGGGATATGCGCCAATGGATCGCCGCCGGCCAGATCAAGTGGCACGAGACCGTTGTCGAAGGCATCGAGAACGCGCCCGCCGCCTTCCGTGGCCTCTTTACGGGCGAAAATCTGGGCAAGATGTTGGTGAAGCTGTGAGCAAGTAGCAGGTTAATGGAAGATTAATGTAAGATTAATGTAAAGTTAATGTAGGTGAGCGCGGCACAGGCAGGGATTGATGCGCTGGGGTGGGACACCAAGTGCTTTGACCAAAGCGTATTGACTCACCTGCATGGGCTGCAAAAACTCGCTGAGACATCGGTTCAAACCGATGTCTGCTACAACAAACCGGTTTAAACCGGTTTCGTATGCCAGCCACCAGTTTCAACGGGTGCTATCAACCCCCTGCATTGCAGACGTATGCGATTCAATAACTGCCGGACCGGTTACCCTGCCCGAAACAGCGCAAGCACGCCCCAGAAGAGGGCTATCCCCGCGGCCCCAATCAACAGAATGAGGCCAATCAACACGCCAATCACAATGGCAATCGTGCCGCGGCCCGCGGCGCGGGTGAGGGGGCGACCAGCCTGCGCGGGATCAATCGCGGCACGCAAGAGCATTACATTGCGCACATTGGCCTTGAAGGTGGCATCGAACACGTCGCCAAACATGGGCACCAGGCCGATCAGCGCCTCGGCGACGATGTTGAGCACCATGCGCGTGAGCGTCGCTCTTGGCGCACCCAAGCGAACGGCCTGGAGCACGATTACGCTGGATACCACAAGCCCTGCCACATCTCCCAGGCCCGGAATCAAACCAATCACGGCATCAAGGCCGATGCGATAATTGATAATCGGTAGCTTGATTGAATTATCTAACAGCCAAGCGAGGCCATCCACTTGCGCCAAGATAGCCAGGCGATTTTTATCATTGCGATTAAGATTATCATTGCGACGCAGATTTGTTGTCATTTTGTACCCTTCGCCATCTAGCATAGCACGATCAGCACAGCTTACTATCTACATTGGACCTTATTCCGATTTAATTTTGTGCATGCGTAGGTGCGGTTTGTAACCGCACAAAGCTCGTTGAACCCGGATTGTGCGGTTACAAACCGCACCTACAAGAATCACCACACCCTGTTTTGTCGCGCAAAGAACAAATCGGAATAATCTCTATTGATATAGGGTACGGATAGAGAATATTCGCTAGTGGAATTTTAACCAAGCGATTTTTCATAGATCTTCCAGGAAGATTGCAAACAGACTCTGTTAATCGTTACCGCGGTTATTATACGCCGAATTGGGCCTCGTGCAGTCGGCTGTAGATGCCGCGCGCCGTCACCAGTTCTTGGTGGCGACCCTGCTCAGCGATGCCTTGTTCGGTGACGACAATGATACGATCGGCATTTTTGATGGTCGCCAAGCGATGGGCGATCACCAAGGTGGTGCGCCCTTTGGAAAGTTCCATCAGCGCTTGTTGAATCGCCACTTCGGTTTCTGTGTCCAGCGCCGAGGTGGCTTCGTCGAGAATCAGGATTGGTGGATTTTTCAGGAACATGCGCGCAATCGCCAACCGCTGTTTCTGGCCGCCAGAGAGCTTGACACCCCGCTCCCCAATGATCGTTGCCATCCCGTCGGGCAGGCTACGGATGAAGATCTCTAATTGGGCCCGGCGCGCCGCGTCCCACAACTCGGCATCGGTGGCATCCAATTTGCCATAGGCAATATTCTCCCCAAGCGTGCCAGAGAAGAGAAAGACATCTTGCTGGACAATGCCAATCTGTTTACGCAGCGAGGCATGGGTCATGGTGCGAATATCGATACCGTCAATGGTGATGCTGCCAGCGTCGATATCATAGAAGCGCGGCAACAAGCTGCAAAGCGTTGTCTTGCCAGCCCCCGACGGGCCGACAAAGGCCACAGTTTCGCCCGCGTCAATCGTCAGGTTGATGTTACGAATGATTTTGTTGTGCTGCTCATAGCCAAAGGTGACATTGTTGTAGCGAATGTCCCCGTGCAGATATTGCACTTCCAGTGCATCGGGCGCGTCTTTGATATCTGGTTCGGTCTCCAGCAGTTCGACATAGCGTTTGAAGCCAGCAATGCCTTTGGGGTAACTTTCGATCACCGAATTGATCTTCTCAATCGGGCGGAAAAAGACGTTGGTCAGGAGCAAGAAAGCCACAAACTCGCCATAGCTCAATTCGCCCTGAATCACAAACCAGGTGCCACAGATCATGACGAACATGGAGACAAAGCGCATGAGCATATAGCTGATCGACATGCTGCTGGCCATGGTTTTGTACGCCATCAACTTGGTGGCGCGATAATTCGAGTTGTCAACCGCGAACATGCTTTTTTCATGTTCTTCGTTGGCAAAGGCTTGGACAACGCGAATGCCGCCCACCGTATCTTCGACGCGCGCATTAAATTGCGCCACGTTGCCAAAGAGTTGGCGATAGGTTTTTGTCATTTTGCCGCTGAAATACATAGCCACCCACACGATCAAGGGAATGACGAGAAAGGTCAAGACCGTCAGCTCCCAATTGATCGTCGCCATAAGAATAAACGCACCGATGAGCGTCATAATGGCGATAAAGACATCTTCGGGGCCATGATGGGCGACTTCGCCAATATCATTCAGGTCATTGGTAATGCGCGCAATCAGGTGACCGGTCTTGTTGTTATCAAAAAAACGAAAAGAGAGCTTCTGGATATGGGCAAAGAGCTTGCGCCGCATATCCGTTTCAATGTTGATCCCCAGCATGTGGCCCCAATAGGTGACCACATAGTTGAGAAAGGTGTTGAGGACATAGACCAGCAGCAACGCGGTCGAGGCCAAAATAATCAGCGGCCAATCTTTGCTGGGCAGCAATCGATCGACAAATTGATTCACAGCCAGCGGGAAGCTCAGTTCCAAGAGACCAACCACCACGGCGCAACCAAAATCCAGATAGAAGAGTCCCATATACGGGCGATAGTACGCAAAAAATTGACGAAGCATAGCGATAAATTGGTTCTCCGGTGAATAGCTGCCTAGCGCGCAGCGGATCAGGTGCGCCACACAGCCATCTGACGCACCTGATCCTATTATATCACCTTATTGCCGTGCGGCACGCGCGGGGAACGCCACAAGGTTACGTACCCAACCCGGCGGCATGACGGCCAGTGGCCGGATCGCCAGCCGCACTATAGATGCCCGTGGCCGGGTCGGCATAGAGCATGACCGGCGTGGCGATGGGGCCCGCTTTCGCCGCCACCGTATGGCCGCGTTGGGCCAAGTCGGCGCGCACCTCTGGCGCAATCTTGTCGCTGATGGTCAACGAGCCCGCCGCGCCCAAGGTCTGCGCGCGCACCGGGTTGGGATCAAACGAATCTTGATGGTGGGCCGTGGCAAAGCGCGGCGCGGTGACTGCGGCGGCTGGATCCAGGCCAAATTCGATAAAGTTGAGCAGCAGCGTCAAAGTCGCCTGATCCTGCAAATCGCCACCTGCCACGCTGATGGCGAGCACGGGTTTGCCAGCTTTGAGCACCAGTGTCGGCGTCAAGGTGATGCGTGGTCGCTTGCCGGGCTGAATACAGTTGGGATGCCCAGGGGTGGTGTTGAGGCTGCGCAGGCGATTGCCATAGCTGACGCCCGCCTGTCCGCTGCCGCCTTCATGATAGACGTTAGCACTGGGCGTGGCCGCAACCACATTGCCCCAACGGTCGGCCACCACACAGGTTGTCGTGCCCTCACCGCCAGGGCGAAAGACACCCGATCCTTTCAACGGCTGCATATTGTACGGATCACCTGGCCGGGCGACATGAGTCGCCTGGGCCATATCGATCAAGGGTTGCCGGATCGCAGTGTAGGCATCGGAGAGCAGGGCCGCCATTGGCACATCGACAAAGTTGGGATCGCCATAATATTCATCGCGGTCGGCCATGGCCAGTTTGATTGCCTCGGTCACCGCGTGTACATAGTCTGCCGAAAAATTCCCCATGCCTTGCAGATCGAAACCTTCGAGCAGACGCAGCGCCTGGCAGAGAAAGGGCCCTTGTGTCCACGGGCCACACTTATAAACGGTGTAGCCGCGATAATCCACCGCCACGGGCTCTTCGATCAAGGTTTTGTGCGCGGCCAAATCGGCGCGACGCAGAAAGCCACCCTGCTCGATATAAAATGCCTCTAATTCCTCGGCGATATCGTTGCGCTGGAGATTGCGCCCATAGAAGCGGTCACAGGCGGCTTGCAAGCGCGCCTCACGATTGCCGCTGGCCAGTGCTTCTTCCTCGACCATGCGCCGCAGGGTGACCGCCAACTTGGGGTGCCAAGCGGCTTCTCCCGCATCCAGGATCGCCAGCGTGGGCGCGACAATTTCGCCAAAGGTCAGGGTGCCATAATGCTGCAACGCGGTAATGCACAGATCGACCACCGAGGGCACTGGTGCCATCTTCATGTCGTGATTGGGAATGCCGTTGGCCATATACCAGTCGATGGCGGCGGGTGCGAGCGGTGCACCGCCCATGCCCGACAGCGAAACGACTTTCTGTTGTTTGGCATCAAAGATCAATACCGGCACTTCGCCACCAATCGAGCAGGCACCATGATCGGTCACATTGAGCGCCAGAATGGTAGCTACAGCCGCGTCAATCGCATTGCCCTCGCGCGCCAGGATCGCAATGCCGGCGGCTACGGCCGCGGCTGCGCCAGCCGCGACGATGCCGGTTTTGCTGGCAGCTTGCCAGCCAATCGCTTGGGTGGTTGTTTCTTGCATGATGATTGCTCCTTGTAGGATTCGATGGGATATCGGGTAGAATGTGTCTTGCGGGCGGAGGAATTGGATATAACTGCTTTGTTATTTCGGCAACAAAATCAGGTGCAATTCTTCTTGTAGGTGCGGTTACAAACCGCACCTACGAATGCACAAAATTAAAGCGGAATAAGGTCTATTGTACACTGGTACGCGCTAGCCGCGCAACCAAAGGGTTTGTGTTTCGTTCCCCGGTGGCGGCCAGCGAGGACGCTAACGTTCCTCGGCGACGGGAGATTCTATTGGCGGATTCTATGGGGCGAGCACGAGCGCGAGCGTCTTTAGCAGCGTCTCGGCAGTATAGGGTTTCTGCAGAAAGTGGGTAACGCCGGTCTTGGCGGCCTTGGCGACGATGCCATTGATCGCCAACCCGCTGGACGCAATGATCTTTACCTGCGGATTGATCTGCAACAAGGTCTCAATCGTTGCCATGCCGTCCATCACCGGCATCATCATATCGAGTAGAATGGCCGCAATCGCGCTGCTGTGCTGCACATAGCGTGCTACGGCCTCGGCCCCATCCTCGGCGATCAACACCTGATAGCCAAATGCCTCTAGCGTTTGCTGCGTGATCATACGCACAGTGGCATCATCATCTACCACAAGCACCAGTTCGCGATGACCACGTGGAGGTTGGGTGACGATTATCACGGCATCGTTAACGGGCACGCCCTCGAGCACTGGAAAGTAGATCTTGAAGATCGTGCCGCGGCCCTCGGCACTATGTAGGTTGATAAAGCCACCATGATTTTTGACAATTGCCTGTACGGCAGACAGGCCCATGCCGGTGCCTTTGCCCGTTTTTTTTGTCGTAAAGAAGGGATCAAAAATCTGCTCGCGAATGGCGGCAGGGATACCACTACCCCGATCGGCCACGTTGACCATTATATAGCAGCCGGATTTCGTCTGCGCATCCGTGCCCACATAGCGTGCATCGAGGACAACATTGGCCGCGGAAATCTGTAGTTGGCCGCCGTTAGGCATGGCATCGCGCGCATTGACACAGAGGTTGAGTAGGACCTGATGAATTTGGGTTGGATCGCCGGCCATCGACCAGAGATGCGGATCGATGGCGATGAGCGTGCGAATGTTGGGATTGAATGTGTCGCAAACCAACTTCTCAATCTCTTTCACAATGTCGCCCACCTGCAACGGGATATGCTGTCCTTTAACCCCGCGTGCAAAGGAAAGAATCTGGCGCACCATATCGGCACCCCGCTGTACGCTTGCTTCCAACCGATCCAGGTGCGTCAGATCATCGGCGGTCTGGGCACGCTGTTTGAGCAAGGTCATCGAGAGCAGAATCGGCGCAAGCGCATTGTTCAAATCGTGAGCAATGCCACCGGCTAAGGTGCCAATACTTTCCAACCGTTGCGCACGCAGAAATTGTGCCTCCAGCTTCTTACGTTCGGTGATATTCGTATTGATGGCGAGAATGGCGTGCGGATTGCCCAGATCATCGTGGACTAAGGTCCACCGGTTCTCGATGATGAGCGGCTGCCCATGCTTGGTAATCTGCGCGAGTTCACCTATCCATTCGCCAGTTTCAAGTACTTGCCGTGTCGCCCTGTAGAAATCCCCATCATCGGTGTACAGCAACTCCTTGATGGATCTGCCCTTGGCCTCGGTTGCGCGCCAGCCATAGAGTTGCTCGGCGCTGTTGTTCCAATAGGTGATCCGGTGATCCAGATCGCGTACCCAAATTGCATCCTGTGCCTTGTCGAGCAGGGCAGCCTGCTCGCGTAGTTGTGTCTCTGCCAACTTGCTTGCCGTGATATCGGTCATCCCACCGACCATGCGGAGCGGGTTGCCTGCGGCATCGTGGATCACATAGCCACGGTCCAGCACATGGGCAAAGCTGCCATCCTTGCGTAGAAAACGATATTCTTGCGACCAAGCAATATCACCCGCATCAATTGCCCGGTAGATATCGGTGATGACACGCTGCTGGTCTGCTGGGTGGATGCGGTTGCGCCACCAGGTAATGGTACTTTCCATTTCACTCGGCACAAAGCCAAAGAGGGTCTCTACGCCCTCACTCCACCAGATATGGTTGGTGTGCAAATTCCAATCCCAAATGGCATCGTTCGTCGCGTTCGCAAGCAGGCGAAAGCGTTCTTCGCTTGTGCGCAACTCCTGGTTCATCTGTTGCAAGGCCGCGCGATCATGCGCACGTTCGGCGAGCTCGGCCTCGAGTGTATGACAGTGCTCGCGCAGGGTAACCTGGCTTGCAATCTGGCGCGCCAACACAGTCAGCATGTCGATCTGGGCAGATGTCAATGTGTGCGGATTGGTGTCCATGAGGGTGAGCTGGCCCACCACCATGCCCGCCGCAGAGCGCAACGGAAAATCTGCGTAGAAACGAATCGGCGTTTCCCCCAACACCAACGGGCTGTTGGCCCAAGCCGGGTCCGTTTGTGTGTCCGGCACAATGTGCAGCAAGGTGTTTTTGATCTTCCGATCATGGAAAGCACGTGCGCGCGTGCCCTCGCTCGGTGACAACCCAATGCTAGCCTGGGCGCAGTGGTGTTCGTCGTCCACGAGGGTTACGATTGCAATCGGCGCGGCACACAGATGAGCCGCTAACTGCAACAGATCGTCAAAGACGGCTTTGGGCAGTGTGTTCTGCACATCGTTGCGCCGAAGCATTTGATTGGGATCAATTGCGTGAGACAGAATAGAGTTCATGAAATTAATAAATAGAAAGGATTTACGATGGTTACTAGATCAATATCCTTAGGTTAAGAAAACTTTGCGTATGGAAGGCACCGTTGCAAACCGCACCATCTATAGGGCACGCAAGACCGTGCGGTTACAAACCACACCTAAAAATCTTTACCTTAATGACATTGGTTACCATGTAACAACAAAGCCAAACAGCATCGAGCGCTTCGGAGAAATCAGAAAAAACCGCCCAGAAAACGTAAGAATCGAGTAAGGATATTATATATAGAAGTAATGGAATAGACAAATTGTTGCATGGATGGGTAAATAACGTTCATTCGAAACGCCCATTCTTTTCAGCAAAACCGCACGACTTTGTGGCCAAGTCTGCACGGATCCGCTTGGGGGTGGTTACTATTCGCTTAGGGGGAAATACAAGTTAAATTTAAGTAGACAAACGTGCCAAAACATGGACAAATGGGTTATTGATTTTTCTACGTTAGTCGATTTGTTGTTTCGGTGCATTTGCGGTATAATCACGGTATGTCAAAAACAAAGACGAGCTTTACCCTAACGAAAGAAGCCAAGCGGTTGGTAGAGGTGCTTGCAAAACAGCTAGGCATATCACAGAGCAATTTGCTAGAGTTGATCATCCGTGAAAAGGCCGAGGCCAGAGGCGTCAAGGTTGAAAGCGTACAAGACTGAGCTAGACCCGAACAATGTACAAACCACGGCCTTGCGTCAACATTGTGGCGCGGCTCGATGGGCATACAATTGGGGATTGGCTCAGGTTCAGTCCGCCGCTAGCTCTGGCGAGAAGTGGCCCAGCGCAATCAGCCTGCACAAAGAGTTGAACACGCTCAAAGGGACAGACGCTTTGCCGTGGGGCTACGCCGTGAGCAAGTGCGCTTTTCAAGAGGCGCTGCGCAATCTACAAACAGGCATTGACAATTGGCGAGCCAGCAAGAGCGGCAAACGCAAAGGCCCGAAGGTAAGCTTTCCCAAGCGCAAAACGCGCAAGCGTGGGCTAGGTGGTTGCCGCTTTACGGGCACAGTCAAAGTGTTTGACGGTCATGTGCAACTACCTCGGATCGGCAAAGTCCGCTTAAAAGAACATGGCTACATCCCGGTTGGCGCATACGCCCAGGCGACTATAACGGAACGGGCTGGACACTGGTTTGTCAGTGTGGTATCCCTTTCGCACCCAGAGGCGGGTACCCTCTGGGTGCGACCCGTGGTCGAATTGACGAACGATGTCGTCGGCATCGACGTGGGGATTAAGACATTGGCGGTTTGTTCCAACGGTGATACGTTTGCCAACCCAAAAGCGTTATCTGCGAAAACCAAGCAGTTGCGCCGCTGGCAGTGCCAACCGCACGAAGGCACGCATGAAGGTAGCGCAACTACACAAGTGCATTGCCGACGTTCGGCAGGATGCCCATAATAAGGCAGCGCGAGCGATTGTCGATAAGCTTCCGGCGATCATTCTGATTGAGGACTTGAACGTGAAAGGCATGTTCAAGAATCGCAAACTAGCCAAGGCGTTGAGTGATGCCGCGCTGGGAAACTTTGGGCGAACGCTCACCTACATGGCCGAAAGCCGCGGGATTGAAGTCCGCAAAGCGGGACGATTCTTTGCCAGCAGTCGGCTTTGCGCCTGCTGTGGCTGGAAGAATACAGAATTGACGCTTGCAGATCGCACCTTCATCTGTGCTGATTGTGGACATACGATGGATCGCGATCTGAATGCCGCTTTAAACTTGAAAATACCGTGAGTTCCACGGGAATTAACGCCTATGGAGATCGTGTAAGACCTGCGTCCAGTATGGAGCAGACTGTGATCGTCGAAGTAGGAATTGTGTCTCATTTGTCCACAGTTGGAACAAATGTCTAAATCAGAAAGAACGGTTCACCGGGAGGCGCACAATAAAGCGGGTGCAGCCGGGGATAGAATCGACTTGGATCGTACCATTGTGCTGGCGAATAATGCGATAGGTAATATCTAGCCCCAAGCCTGTGCCAGCACCAACCTCTTTGGTCGTAAAGAAAGGTTCAAAGAGGCGGGGCAGATGTTCGCTTGGTATGCCAGGGCCATCGTCCGTCACTTCGACCATGATAAAGTTGTTTTCATGGCGCGTAATCAGCCGAATGGTGCCCACGCCTTGCAGGGCATCGATCGCATTATCAATGAGGTTGGTCCAGACTTGATTCAACTCGCCACCATGCGCCAGCAGACGCGGCAGGGTTGGATCGTATTCGCGCACAACAGTTGTATTTTTAAGCTTGTGCTTTAAGACCAGTAGCGTCGTTTCCAGATCACGGTGAATATCCACCTCCTGGCGCGTGCCCTGATCCATATAGGTGTAGGTCTTGATCGCGCCCACCAGATCCGAAATCCGTTGTGTGCTTTGCTCCACCTCATCGAGCAGGCTGGCAACGGTCAAGGATTCACAGAGCCAGGTGAGCACATCCGGCACACAGGGGCCAGCGATGGGTGCCACCAATGCCTCGATCTCCGCCACACTGATCTGGGCGGATACCAGCGTGGCGGCCAACTCCCAACTGTTCTCAATCGCATAATCTTCCAGCCATGTGCCCAGAATTTCCTCGCGATCACTCTGTTCGACGGTGGAAAGCGGTGTTGCTGTGGCACGGCGGGCGCGGACTTGGCCCAAAAAGTGGATGAAGCCCTCCAGTTCACCACCCGCTAGCCCCATGCTATTCAGCCGGATCGTACGCGCTTGGAATGAGGGCAAGAGCGAACGCAGTGTAATCGTCGAGCGTTTGGCAGCCGTGGCCGGATTATTGAGTTCATGCGCTAGACCGGCAGAGAGCTTGCCCAGGGCAGCCATTTTCTCTTGTTGTTTGACGACAGTCGCAACCCCTTGTAGCCGCGCGGCGGCGGTGCGCAAAATTTTGATGCCGACACTGGGACAATGGGTGAAAATCCCCAGAAACGCCGCTAAGTCAAACACCCGTAACCGGCTGGGCATAATCGCCTGGGCAGAGGAAAGCGCAGTAGACCCACTTAACAGAAAAGTCTCGCCACCCATAATCCCGCGCGGCGTGGTGCCGAGTACCACCGGCTCGCCTTTGATGGTCTGCACAATCTGCAATTCACCTTCCAGCACTACATAAAAGTGGCGCGCGACTTCGCCCTCCTTAAAGAAATAGTCACCGCGTGCCAATGCCACTTCGTAGCTGTGATCCATGATCCATTGTAGCTCATCATCGGTGGCGTCGATGAACAGGGGCAAGGTGGCGATAGATTGCATTAGCGCTGCTCGCTGAGATATTGATGCACAAATTGCACAGCAATTGAGCCTTCCCCGACGGCAGATGCCACCCGTTTCACCGAGTTGGAACGCACGTCACCGACCACGAAGACGCCGGGCAAGCTGCTTTCGAGCAGGTATGGATCGCGGGTCAAGGGCCACTCCTTGGGCAATTTGCCATTTTCCAGTAACTGGGAACCTGTCTGGATAAAGCCGTAGCGATCACGACGCACGACACCAGCCAACCACTCGGTTTGCGGCAGGGCACCTGTGAAAATGAAGAGAGCCAGCGCGGGCAACGTCGCTTGCAGACCCGTATTGCTCTCTTGAATTGTGATGCGCTCCATGTGGTCAGTGCCATGCACGGCTGCCACCTCGGTCGTCAAGCGCACTTCAATGTTGGGCGTCTGTTCGATGCGGTCTACCAAATACTGGGACATTTTAGCGCCTAGCGAGTCACTGCGCACCAACAGTGTGACTTTGGAAGCAAAGGTCGCCAAATAGACCGCGGCCTGTCCCGCCGAATTGCCAGCACCGACGACAAAGACCGGATGCTCGCGGCAGGAGATGGCTTCGGTGATCGAAGCGCCGTAGTAGACGCCCGCGCCGGTCAGTTGCGCCACGCCAGGCACATCGAGCGAGCGATAGGACAAGCCCACGGCTACAATCATGGCATGGCAGGCGATTTCATTGCCATTCGCTAGCTGAATAATCCGTGACTGACCTTCAATGCGCAGGCCGGTGACCTCTTGCGGTGTGAGGATCTCTACGCCAAAGCGCTTGGCCTGGGTGACGGCACGCCGCGCTAATTCGCCACCGCTCAACCCGTTGGGAAAGCCCAGATAGTTTTCAATGCGCGAGCTTGTCCCCGCTTGGCCGCCAGGGGCGTTGCGCTCGATCATCACGGTGCGCAGCCCCTCGGACGCGCCATAGACCGCCGCGGCCAAGCCTGCCGGGCCACCGCCCACAATCGCGAGATCGTAAAAGGGTTGTGTCGCTTGGGTCTTCAGGCCAATCTTTTCGGCCACAGCGGCAGGGGTTGGGGCGTGCAATACCGCGCCATCAGGGAAGATCACCAGCGGCAGTTGCTCTGGCGCGCCACCCCATTGGGCCAGCAGATCCGGGGCTTCGGGGGCCACTTCAATATCCAGGTATTGATAGGGCACGTGGTTACGCGCCAGGAAATCCTTGATCTGGTAGGTTTGCGATGACCAGCGGTGGCCGACAATCCGCAACCCTTCAAAAGGTGGGCGATAGTTGGCCTGCCAATCCTCTAACAACTCGTCCAGTACAGGATAGAGAAGCGCTTCGGGTGGGTCCCAGGGCTTGAGCAAATAGTAGTGAATCGACACCAGATTGATCGCCTGGATCGCGGCCTCGGTATCGGCATAGGCAGTCAACAAAACGCGACAGGACTCGGCATAGAGCGGCATCGCCTGGGTCAAAAATTCTACGCCACTCATACCGGGCATGCGTTGATCCACCAGAAAGAGGGCCAGTGGTTCCGCGCGGCGCTTCAGTTCTTGCACCGCTTCCAATGCCGCCGCGCCCGAATCGGCACGCAGGATGCGGTAGCGATCGCCATAGCGCCGACGCAGATCGCGCACAATTGCGCTCAACACGCCAGGATCATCATCGACAGTAAGAATGACTGGTTTTGCCACAGCCACCGCGTCTCCATTTTTAATGATTATTCATTGCATTGGCCGCGTAATAAATAACAAAGAGCCAATGACAAGTGACAGATATATAGATTTGACGGGACGATTATAACAGGGAATTATGGAGGATTCTGTAAGATTTTGTCACCGTTTTGTCAACATCAAACGCCAGGTGCCTTCACGCGCGGCCAGGCATGGCGCACAAAGGCGAGCACGGCCGCCGTTTCGCTCATGCGCCCCAGCAACAGGAGCCAACCCGTCGGGTCGATCAACGAACCTGCCGCCGCCAGCCACACGCCAATATTGAACAGGCCAAAGGTCAACCAGGCCAGGGCCACGTTGCCGCGTGCGGCTTGAAAGCGTGGCAGGATCCAAAAGGCGATGCCAAAGGCCAGCTGTACTGTCCAGCCAAGGAGTAGAAACTCGATATGGATCGGTAATAGCCGCCAGAGCATGGGGTATAACGGAACGCCTTTATTCCACAGCAGCAGTGCGCCAAAGGTGAAACCCAGCGTCAGGTAGATCAGCGCGGCGCGAATGAACCAACAGCTAAGACGTGGCATTTCAGCGCTCCTTGATGCGTGGCCAACAGTTGGCGACAAAGGCCAGCCCGGCCAGCCATTGCAATAGCGCCGACAATGCCAGCAACCAGCCCCACCACGCAGTAGATTGCAGCACGCGCATGGGTTCCGCCACCACGCGCAAGAGCAACCCACTGTTGAGCAGCAAAAATGTCGCCCAGATTAGCCATGTATAGCCGCGCGGTTTTTCGCGCGTGAACTTCGGAAACATCCAATACGCTACGCCCATGATCAACTGCGTAACCCAGCCGACCATTAACAGATGGAAATAGACGGGACTCAGGGCAGTAACAAAGCCCGGCAAGGCGAGAAGTGGATTCAGCGCGAGGGTCAGGGCGGCGATTAAGGCCGCAACAAAGTAAAGCAAAGCACTTTTGATAAAGAGACGTGTAATGAATGGCATAGGCTCACAAACGACGCTCCCGATTGAGCGCCATCATGGTATTGATCAAAAATAGGAGAAGGGCAATTCCATTTAATAAGCCACCCCACAATCGGCCCTGGTGGTAGGGCCACAAATCGCTACTGATGCGCAAGAGCAGGGAAAGATGCAAGAGCGCCAGATGGCTGTAGAAGCGGGGCGTATAGACAAGCGCTATCCCCAACACCGCCGGAAAGATGATCAACGCATGGGCAAAGATCATGCTGAAGACAAAACCGAGAAAGAGGGCGTGCAAAAAGGCATCGTAGAGAAAACCGGCACGCAAGCCGCCATTGAGCAATGCCAGTCCACCACTCACGCCCAGCCAGCCATCGCCAATCAACAAGCTGATGGCAATAAACCGTGCCTGCCCACCGCTTTTGAGCCAGCGGCGCGCAATGTCGTAGCGCAACAGCCACAAGCTCTGAGCAATCAAGCCACCACCCATCAGACGGATACCAAGATCAAAGGCGAATAGGGCGGTACACAACCCTACGATGAAAAGGCTGATGCTCAGCAAAAAGAGGGCATAGGTTAGGGTGGATAAGCGCAAGATACGGCTTAATTCCAACCGCTCGCCGACAATCGTCAGGACCAAGAAGCCCATCCACCAGAGAACAACGTCGGCCACCGGCCAGCCCGCCAGCCAGAACGCGTTGCCCACGGCCCAGAGCGCCCCCCCAGCGCAATCGTGATTGTAAAGAATGCTGGTTGAATACGCACAATCTGTATCAGCACGAGTACCAGCACCAAGCTGCCCAAGGTAATCAGCAAAGGGCCGAGCGCCGTTTGGACACCCGCCGTCAAGAGCATAGCACCAGCACCCGTGAGCATGGGGGCACTATAGGCCCAACGCGCGCCCAAACCCAACGCCCGCTCCAGGCTGATCAGCGTGCCCAAAAAGCCACAGACCATGAGTGGCCCGTGGGCCATGGGCAAGGTAGGCTGGAGTGGTGGCCAGCCCCACCCCAGCCGGATCAACCCAGCCCACAGCGCGGCGAGTAAGAGAAAAATCGCTACGGGCAAGAGTAGCATTCGCAAACGGATCTGCTGCCCCAACCCCCAAAAACTGTGTGTACCTTGCATCAGTTTCACGTTTAGCATTCCCGGGCCATCATCAGCAAGAGCATTACAACTTCGGTTTGTGCAGTAATGCTATGTGGCAATTTGGCCGGCATATGCACAAATGTCCCTGCCTGGGCTGCAAATGTCTCCGCACCCAGCGTCACCGTCGCTTCGCCGCGCAAGAAATGGAGCACAGCTGGCCGCGCCGCCGTATGTTCGGTCAATTCCTGACCGGGTGCAAAACCAAAGAGGGTGGCTTTCAGATCGTCGCCACTGTAGATACTGCGGCTGACAATCGTATCCGGCAGAATTTCGGACAATTGTTGTTCCAGATTGGCCAAATAGGTATAGGTTTGTGACATAGGTTTTTATTCCTCAAGGATAGAGTTTAGTTCTCTTACGCCCACGCTACCGGTTAACTGCTTGGCCGGTAGCGTGGGCGTACTACTTGTTGTAATTGGGTGAATCACTATGTCTACTGGATTGGCCCCTCATGGAAGACAGTCAGGTTTTCCTCCCCTTCCACTACCAACACACCGGCTAGGCCGCGGGCTGCGCGTGTCAACGCGTGATCGACCAGCATATAGTGACCCGGCACTTCCAGTTTGAATTCGGCCACCGTTGCCCCACCGGGCGGGACCAACGTTGTCTGTACATTGGTCAGCGGGGGCGAGGTGAGCGACGCTTGATCGTACACCCGGTCGAAGATCTCACCGATCACGTGGAAGGAGGAGATTGCATTCGGTCCACCTACACCAAAGAAGATGCGCACAGTCTCGCCCACCTTGGCTTGCAGTGGATATTGCTCGATCAGCGCGCCCACGGCACCGTTGAAGACATAGTACTCTGGTGCTTCGGCCAGCAACTTTTCCTCACTAAAGGCTTGTGGACCTGTTGCGCCATAAGGTGCTTGCGTATAGAGTTCGCCTTGCATCACATAAAATTCATGATCAACCGGCGGAAGTCCCCCTTCTGGCTCCACCAGGATCAGCCCGTACATGCCGCTGGCGATGTGATGCGCTACCATCGGGGTGGCACAGTGGTAGACATAGAGACCTGGGTTGAGCGCCTGAAACGTAAAGCTCTTTTCCTCGCCGGGCGCTACTTGCGTTACTGTTGCGCCGCCACCTGGACCAGTCACCGCATGCAGGTCGATCGAGTGTACCATACGGCTATCTGCGGCATTGCGCAACTTGATCTCTACCGTGTCGCCCAAGCGCACCCGTATAAAGGGACCAGGCACTTGGCTGTCAAAGGTCCAGTAGGTAAGGGTCGCATCATTGGCTAATTGGCCCTCTAATTCCACGGCTGTCATGGCTATATGGACGGTGGTTGGTTCCCGCACGCCAAGGGGAGGCTGCAAATCGGTCGGGTCGCGTACGATGCTGGGTGCCGTTGATTCCGCGATTTCCGCAGCTGCGGCACCGACAATAAATTTACCCTCCATGCCCGCCTGGCGATGGCCGGGCAACGAACAGAAGTAGGCATAGACACCCGCTTGATCAACCGGAAAGGTCACCACTGTCTGCGCTTCCAAACCTGTAACATGCTCGGTCATCACATTCAAATCGGGCAGCATTAGGTCATGCTCTGCGCCATCGCCGTTGACCAGGGTAATCTCTACTATGTCGCCCGGCTGTGCAGTGAGATTGGGGTTGATCAGGCCATCGATAGCACCACCCACCCCCACGAAGGTCATCCCCTCGTGACCAATGTTAGTCCGCAACGTATACTGAATGAGCGGCGCAGCCATGTTCACTGGCGCTACTTGCCCCACCACAGGGATCACCGATGCCAGTCTATCATCCTGTACAGTAGCAACGTGGCTTTCAGCGGTTACTGACAGCGTGGCTGGCTCAGTTCCTGGCATGCTGGCTACGCTGGGGGGAGCAACAACCGTAACTGCTTCCAAAAAAGCAAGGGGCGTTGCGTCCAAACCCTTGGCAATGGCTAACACGAGCCAAACTAAAGCGACAATCCAAACAACGGGTAGACGTTTTTTATGCAACATCGAATGAGTATTCATACAGCAGCTCCTTGGGTACACTCTATTTACCTTAGACCCCAACTAGGGAAAGTCGCAATAAAAATTAACGTCCTTTTATGTCAGGGTTGCGTTGTTAACACCACTAAAAAAGGTAGGGCAATCGCGTCTTCCGGACACACTTCTTCACAGGCCGTACAATAGGTGCAACGGTCTGGATACCGAAGCACGGCCTTACCGTCGATCTGTGCTAATGCCTGTGTCGGGCAGATCTCTACACAGCGGCGGCAACCAGTGCAATGCTGTTGATCAATTTGGGGCAATGGGTTCGTCAGCAACATCGTTTATCCTCAATTTGCCATTGTCTAATAGACAAACTATTTAAAAGTCAACCAAATAAGCCCGTTACTACACCAGAAACTATGGATGACTTTTAAGGGTTTTATCGATTAGGTGCCTCTGCTACTAGCATAAACCTCGCAGAATCTACTCTACACTCTGATAGTATTTACTTTACCTCGATACATGCATTCGCGCTGCGACTAAAGTCTCACGTTGCTTTGGTTTTTTTGTAACTGTCCAGACTCTGTCATGAATTTTATGAATTAGATGAATTGTCCTCCTAGATCATTCGAGAAATTCGTTTAATTTGTGACTAAAACTTCTCTGAAGCTGAATAGTTCCAATTTTTCAAAAAAAACGCTGGACCACGGTACCGTGGTCCAGCGTTGAAAAACAAGGATGATCGGCGAATAAATTCGCTACAACTTATCCTATCGACAATTCTCTATCATGCGTCTGCCCATTGTCTATGGACTATGCCTCTACCTGTTCTGCCAGTCGCGCCTGATCTAAAATGACAATTCGGTGACGGTCAAACTTAATAATTCCCTGTGCGGTTAAAGAGCGCAGGGCGCGTCCTACCACTTCGCGCACGGTGCCCAATTGGCTGGCCATCTCTTCTTGGGTCAACATGCGTGGTGGTTCGTGCGCTGTGCCAGCCTGCGCTTGTTCCAGTAACAAGCGCGCCAGTCGCCCCTTTACATCGCGCATGGACAGATCTTGTACGACATCCACCAAGTGACGCGCCCGGCGCGCCAGAGACTCGATCAACGCCCAAGCCAAGACGGGATGGGCATCGACGACGCGACGCAGATCTGGACGCGTAATGCGCCAGGTCATCACATCGACAAAGGCAGTGGCCGTTGCTGGATTGGGGCCGCCGTCAAGCGCGGCGACGTCGTTAAAGGTGTCGCCACGTTTCAAGAGGTGCAGAATATATTCACGTCCCTCTTTAGAAAAGCGACTGATCTTCACGCTGCCTGTTTCGATCAAGAAGAGACCAGCTACGGGTGCAGCTTCGTCAAAGATCACAGTTCCGGCCGCGTAGTGGCGCAAGGTGGCCACATCGGCCAGCGCCTGTACCGTAGATGTTGGCAAACCGGCCAGATACGGCACCGATTGCCATAAGTTAAGGATGGGCAGAGGATTCTGTTGGGGCGGTGTTCCGATCACGATTTTTTCCTATTGACGACTTAGGTATAACACTTTACGCAACGGGAAAACTGGAAGATTTTGTCACCTTGGGGTCTTATGCGCCTGCGCCCCACCGTACAGGCGGCTTGCCAGATAGGGCTTAGGGTCTGTCCATAAATAACTTGTATGAATTAAGTAGGGATTAATTGTTGTGGAGTGATGATGTAATTCCAGTTAGGACAAATGGGACGGCGGGTAAGTTGGAGGTCTTGGCGTTGCTGAAGGGAAA
>DAOTTR010000611.1:0-4772 GCA_034437715.1 Caldilineaceae bacterium | reverse complement strand
ACTGCCGTGGTATCTACGCCAACTGTACTAGGAGAAATTATGATCCACCATCTATTCCTCAATGGCATGTCCGCGCCACAAGCATTGCACATTCCAGATGGCTTTCTCAGCGCGCCCGTCGCCATTGTCGGCTGGGTGCTCACCCTGTTGATTGTTGCCTATGCCTTGCGCCGCACCCGCGATCAACTGGGTGAGCGGCAAGTGCCTTTGTTGGGTGTGTTGGCCGCCTTTATTTTTGCGGCACAAGCGATTAACTTCCCCGTAGCAGGCGGCACCAGTGGCCATTTATTGGGGGGGGCGTTGGCGGCAATTGTCTTGGGGCCGTGGGCCGGCGTGTTGGTCATGACGGCGGTGATTGCCGTGCAAGCACTGCTCTTTCAAGATGGCGGCCTACTGGCAATGGGCTGGAACATCATGAACATGGGTGTGCTCACTGTGCTCACAGGCTATCTTACCTATACATTGATAAAACGCGTATTGGGCACCACCCAAACCAGCCTTGCGATCGCGGGGGTGGTGGGCGCTTGGCTCTCTGTTGAAATTGGTGCGGTTGCCGCGGCTGTCCAATTGGCTGTTTCTGGTACATCTCCGCTAAACATTGCCCTGCCCGCCATGGTCAGCGTACACGCACTGATTGGTATTGGCGAAGCGCTGATTACCGTGGGCGCCTTGACACTCATTGCCCGCACCCGCCCCGATCTCCTGACCCAAAGCGCAAAAACTGGTGGCACTGCATCGGCGGCATGGGTTGGTGGGGGATTGGTCATTGCCTTGGTGGTGGCGGTCTTCTCCTTTGCTGCTTCGCCTGATCCCGACGGCCTGGAACGCGTGGCGGGCAACCACGGTTTCCTCGGATTGGCCCAGGATCCACTCTATAATATCCTGCCGGATTATACCATTCCCTTTATCAGCGATGCAACCGTATCTGGCATTGCTGCGGTCGTGTTGGGCACGTTGCTCGTCTTTGTCATTGCATGGGGCATTGGCCGCGCCACACGCAACCCAAAGTCAGTTAGCTAATCACGACTACCGAATCCTATGCATATTCATCTGCATGACCAGTATCAGCAAGCACAAACACTGATCCACGGCCTGGATGCGCGCGTGAAAGTCATCTTGACTGTGCTCTTTATTTTAACAGTCAGCCTCACGCCATTTGGCGCGTTTGGCGCGTATATCGCGCTCTTCGCGTTGATCATGGCCACGGCCCTCCTGGCGCGCATTGAACCAACTTATCTGCTCAAACGCTCGGTGGTTGCCTTGCCCTTTGCCCTGGCCGCCATCACCCTACCCTTTACCGTGCCCGGCCAAACCCTGCTGACAATACCAGTCTTTGGCGGCTTGACCGTCAGTGCCGAGGGAGTGATTCGCTTTGTGAGCATCTTGATCAAATCTTGGCTCTCGCTGCAAATGGCGATCATTCTGGTGACGGTCACGGCCTTTCCGGCGATTCTGTGGGCGCTACGGGCGCTGCGCATTCCGCCGCCGCTGATTGCGATTGTCAGCTTGATGTATCGCTATCTTTTTGTGCTCTTCGACGAGGCCATGCGCCTGTTGCGCGCCCGCGCAGCGCGCAGCGCGACCCAGGATGGCACCCGGAGCGGCGGCAGCTTGGCTTGGCGCGGCCAAGTGGCGGGACGCATGGCTGGCAGCTTGATGTTGCGTTCGTTTGAGCGCAGCGAACGAATTTACAATGCCATGTTGGCGCGCGGCTACCAAGGTCAATTGTTGGGCTTGGAACATGGTCACCTGCGTAGCCGCGACCTGGTAGTCGCGGGGATTATGGTTGCACTGCTCGCCCTTATTTTGCTACTGTCACGGATCTGACCAACGTATGCATCACAAAATCGAAGTCGAAAACTTGGAATTTACCTACCCCGATGGCCGTAAAGCGCTACATGGCGTGACATTGGTCGTGCAGCCCGGCGAAAAGGTCGCGCTGGTTGGCCCGAATGGCGCGGGAAAATCGACGCTACTGCTGCATCTCAACGGCATTCTGCGCGGCCAGGGCACGATCCGCGTGGCCCACTTAGATCTGGCCGATGGCAACCTAGGCAAGATCCGCGCGGCGGTGGGTCTGGTCTTTCAGAATCCGGACGATCAACTCTTTTCGCCCACCGTCTTCGATGATGTGGCCTTTGGCCCGCTGCACATGGGGTTGACCGAAGCCACCGTGCGCACGCGTGTCCAAACTGCTTTAGCCGCGGTGGGTATGCAGGATTATCGCGATCGCATCTCGCATCATCTGAGCATTGGCGAGAAAAAGCGCATTGCGATTGCCACGGTGCTCTCCATGGAGCCCGAAATTCTGGTGCTCGATGAACCAACCGCTGGTCTCGACCCGCGCGCCCGCCGCACCCTGATCAACCTCCTGCGTCAATTGGATATGACCATGCTGGTCTCCACCCACGACATGCGCATGGTCGCCGAATTGTTCGAGCGTACCGTCATTATGGAAGATGGCCGGATTGTCGCTTCTGGCGAAACAGCAACTTTGCTCGCCGACCCGGTCCTGTTGGCGCGGCACGGCTTGGAAATGTTCTGATGCAAACTCTCCCCGGTGCTTGTCCAAATATCCACGATTTGATAAGATGCAATACAACCCAGCGCAATCTATCAGACGTTTGGTATAAACCTATCCCGCGGTTGTGTTGAAAACGCGCATACTGTCTGGTGGATTGAAATCAGTAATCGCGCGTTTTCAAACAGAGCAAAGTATAGAGGAGAGAACCCACGCGCATGAAACGCAAAATTTTAGTGACCGGCGCGGCCGGTCGCATCGGCTCATTTTTGACAAATCAGTGGAAAGATCAATATGATCTCCGGTTGAGCGATCTCCAGCAACCCAAGGAAACCTTTGGCTTTCCCTTTATCGAAGCCAATGTGGCAGACTTGGCCGCGGTGACGGCGCTTTGCCAAGGCATCGACACGGTTATCCACCTGGGCGCAGACCCCAGCATGGAAGCGCCGTGGGAAAGCTTGCTCCCCAACAATGTGATCGGCACCTATAACGTCTTTGAGGCCGCCCACCAAGCCCATTGTCGCCGCGTGATCTTTGCCAGCAGCATCAATGCCGTCTTTGGTTACCCGGCAGATGTGCAGGTGCATACCAATATGCCGGTCTACCCGATCAATCTCTACGGCGCGACCAAATGTTGGGGGGAAGCCCTGGCGCGCTACTATTCACACACGCACAAGCTCTCATCCATCTGTTTGCGCTTTGCCGCAGTCTCCTATCGTCCTGGGCAAAACCCCGACTATGACAACCGCTATGACATCAATCATCCCTACATTGATATTGTCTTGACCATGGAAGATCTGACCCAGTTGGTCACGGCCAGCGTGGAAGTCAAGGATGATTTTATGTTTGGGGTTTTTCATGGCGTTTCCAACAACCGCTGGAAACGGCTCGATCTCACCGATGCGCGCGCACAGCTTGGCTACGCACCCCAAGATGACGCCTTTGCCTTTGCCGAGCAGCAGGCCAGGCAGCAGTAGTAAGCTTTGCGTTGCTTAGACCGTTAGGGTCTCCAAGACCCTAACGGTCTAGCAGGCGGGCCCCATCAAACAAAGCGTGCCCAACGTTGTTCGGCGCGTTGTGGCTTGGGATTGTGTGCCATTTCAATGCAGAAATCAGCCATCGCCTTGACCACCCAGGCAAAGTAGTGGGGCGTGACGCTATTGATGTCCATATCGGGGGCTGCGTTCATAAAATCAATGGCATAGGGAATGCCATCTTTGATGGTGAATTCAATGCTATTCATGTCGTAGCCCATCACTTCGTTGATTTGTTGGGCATATTGGATCACCTGTGCGCCCAATGCCGGCGGCAGATGATCGTGCGCCATATGATAGCGCCGTTCGCTGGGATCATATTTGATCGGCATAATGTTGCTTTGGCCGATACAGATACAGCGCACAAAGTAATCCCATTCAATATATTCTTGCAGCACCATGCAGAGCGTCCCCGTCTCGTCGTAGGCGCGAATCAACTCGTCTACTGTGTTGACCTTGTAGACATTCTTCCAGCCGCCGCCCCAGGCATCCTTGAGAATCGCGGGCAAGCCCACATAGCGCACAATGCGTTGCCAATCCAGCGGATAGTCCAGATTGCGCAGACTTTCGCTGATCACGCCCTCTGGGTATGCCTTCATCGGCAGCGCCATGGTACGCGGCGACGGGATGCCCATCTTGGTCAGTAGACTGGCTCCAAAGAATTTATCATCGGCGCTCCACCAGAAGGGATTGTTCACACAATACGCACCCTGCAACATGGCATTCTTCATATAGGTGCGATAGTAGGGAATCTCATGGCTGATGCGATCAATAAGGACAGCATATTCACACGGTTCATTCATGCGCGTGCCGCCCAACTTGACATACTCGGCCACCACGCCAGCATCGCGTTTGTTCACTTCCTCGAGGAAGGCCGGCGGGAAACTCCACTCTCGCCCGACCAGCAGACCAATCTTTTTGAGTTCGCCCATCTCTGTCTCCTCCAAATTATTGAGCAAGCTTAGCCACAACACCCAGCGGGTTCCCGCTAGATTTCACGGCGCAAGGGAGAAATCTGTGGCATCCGTGAAATGCGTGGTTTCTATTGACGCTTTTGGTTTTACTGACTCATGCTATTCATCGTGCCATTAATCATGACCGTGGAGATACAAACGCGCCATCTGTTGCCAATAGGGCCAATCATGGCTCCAGCCGTCCCATTCGCGATAGGCGTGGGCAATGCCTTTGTTCCAGAGCGCAGCGCTAATAGCCCGATT
>DAOTTR010000610.1:0-4568 GCA_034437715.1 Caldilineaceae bacterium | reverse complement strand
ATGCCCTACAAAGTGCTGCTGATTCGCGGCCCCATCTGGACCGATATCGTTGATGGCATTGCGCCCGAATACGCGGCGATGTCCAAACGCGTCTTTGGCGAAGAAGGGGGACAAGCCTGGCTCGATCAAGTGACGCCGATCTTTCCACGGATGGCGCGCATTTTTATTACACCGGCTTGGGTCGGCATTCTGGATTTTGAGAGCCGTTTTCCCAGTGCCATCGAACGCGCAATGGCCGGCGGGTAATCGTTGCTGGTAGGAGGAGCCTTTTATGATGACAGATAACCATCGCCACCCGTCATCGTTTGCTGACACGCGCCGCCGCGGAAAACATACCGGTCCTGGTCTTCCATTTTCCTGCCCCTGGCCTGGGACGGATTCTGGCCAAAGGGGACGCCTGGACATGGCAAGCGGCAGACTAAGGCTGTTCCTAGGATTAACGTCCCCGGCACGGGCCACAAGAAGAAAGTTGGACCAGTGTAGCTCTGGCCTGTGCCGGGGACGTTTGGGGGATTTAAATCATTGGAATGGCCTAAGACAATTCAGCATCAAACTGAGGAGCAAAGTAGAGGTGTTACATGAGTGAGCAGAACAAAATGATTGTCCAGCGCTACGTGGCAGAAGTCTCAAACCGGCGCAACCGCGCGGCAATCGATGAATTGATCGCAGTGGACTATCTACACCATGCCGATGGTGGTGTCAGTTTTGACCTGCGTGGACCAGCATTGATCCAGCGTGAAGTTGCCGCACTCACGGCTGCCTTTGCCAATCCACACTGGACAATCGAAGATCTGATCGCTGAGGAGGACAAAGTCGTCTATCGCTGGACAGCGAGGGGTGTCCACCAGGGTGAATTCATGGGGATTGCCGCAACGGGCAAACCTGTGAGCTTGACCGGAATTACGATCTTACGCATTGAAAGCGGTAAGATTGCTGAGCGTTGGGGTAGTGCTGATATGGCAGGACTATTGCAGCAGCTTGCTCTTTAGCAACTTGATACAGTTTCCGCCACTGCCCCAACACCTTGAGCGTGGCAACCTGTGCTGGGGTCAAACCGGTTGCGCCAATGGGGTTTATTGCGGAAGGATAGGGTCGGCCAGTGCGTAAGCTACTGCTTGCGCTAGTGACATGGCGATCCCCGCGGCCCAAGCGGCAGCGAAGGTTGCGTCGTCCAAATGGGCGTGAATGACCGCCAGCGTGCGCTCGTTTTCAATGCGATCCATCGGCCAAAAACGCACAATCGGGTTGACGATGGCCACTTCTTCTTTCGCTGCCAGGAGCCGGGCCGCTCGTTGCTCGGCACCACTAATCGCAGCAGTTCTCGCCAGCCCAACAAACGCAAAACTGATGCCTGGTTGGTCTTGACATTCCACAGCGACCAGCAGCCCTTTTTTGAATAACCTGATCGCTTCCACCAAATTACCCTGTGCGCAGACAACATGGCCCAATCGCACCAACCTGCGCCCACTGCTGCGAAGATTGCCCACCGCATCACACAGACGAAGGCTTTCTTCATAGGTGCTTTTGGACCGGGCAAATAAGCCTTGATGGTAGAGCGCTTCGCCGGCGTAGAATAAGGCAAGCGATACTTGCCAGTGGGCACCAATTGGTTGCGCCAAGTCCAAGCTCTGGTGACATAAATGCAATGTCAGAGCATAGTCACCACGGAAGAGTGGGACTATGCTCTGACGGTTAAGTACATTGGCCAACCCATCAGCAACCTGCCGATCGTCGGCATTCAGATGCTGAAAAAATGCCAAACTTTGTGCAAATAGTTGACTCGCTTCATCAATTTTGTTCATGCAGACAGCAAGGAAGCCAGCAGCACTATAGCTATTGGCGCGTACAAGGACTGAAATTGACGTCGGAGACGCCAGCGCCGCCACAAACCAGTCACATCCTTCCTGTAAATGACCACTTGATTGAAAAAACCAAAATAAATTGAGCATCATGTACAGCGCGTCTTCCGGTTTGTATCTAGTAAACCACTGCAAGACGGCGCGTACGTTATCGATCTCCTGCTCTATCCGCGTCATCCACTCAACCTGTTGTATCCCCAAAAGACCAGATTTTGCGGTAGCAGAAAATTGTAGAAAATATTGGGTGTAGCGCTTTTGTACTTTGTCAAACTCGCCAGATCCAAACAGTTGCTCACCGGCATACTGACGTACCAATGCATGAATTTCATAGCGTCCACCAGGATGGCACCTCAGCCATGATTTATCGACAAGCGCGGCCAAAATGGTTGATGTTGCATCAGCTACTTCTGCTGCTGCCTCGGCACCAAAACCACCCTGGAAGAGTGAAAGTGCACAGAGGACTTGCTGTTCCGCCGCAGCCAGGATGCGCCACGAATGCTCGAACACCGCCGCCATGGTGCGATGGCGTTCGGGTAGATCGCGCAGACGGGCTGCCAATCTGCTTTGCCCCTGCTCCAGTGCCGTGGCAAGGGCAACACAGGATTGTTCGCGTGCCATTGCTGCCGCCAGTTCTAATGCCAGCGGCATTCCTGCCGTATTACGGCAGATGCGCACAATCGCCGACATCTCCTCATCGTTGGGGTTGAAGCGCGGTTGCGTTTGACGCACACGCTGCAGAAAGAGTTGGATCGCCGCGTAACTAGTCGGATTGAGGGCTGATGTTGTCCCTACTTTTGTTGACTGATCCGGCGGATAGTCCAGCCCGGTCATCTCCAATAAATGTTCGGCTTGCAGCGCCAGGCGTTCGCGCGAAGTCACTAATAACGTGACGTTAGCGGAATGGTGCAGCAGATCAAGCAACAACGCCACATCCGGCAACAGATGTTCATAGTTGTCCAATACCAGCAAACGTTCCTGGCTATACAAAACCGCGCGTACCTGTTGCGGCGGTGAAAGATCACCCTGTAAGGGTACGTTGAGCGCGGTGAGAATCGCCTGCGGGAGAAACTGCGCCGACGAAACGCCAACCAGCGGGACAAAGACCGCACCATGCTGAAATTTTCCGTTCTGGTCGGCTGCCGCTGCCAACGCGAGACGCGTCTTACCCATACCGCCCGCCCCGGTGATGGTGATCAGCCGACATTGTGGGTTGCCAATCAACTCGCCCAGTTCGTCCAGTTCGCGTTCACGACCGATCAGCGGAGTCGGCGGAATTGGGATGACAGGGTGAGGCTTCGACGTGAGCTCAGCCGAAGGGGGTGACACGGTGACACGGTGATCGGGCATAGGATTCACTTTGTCACCCTGCCACCTTGTCACCTTGTCAGTATCCCCGGCTCGAATCGCCTGCAACAGCCCCACCGTCGCCGCATCCGGCTCGACTGCCAACTCTTCGGCCAAAATGCGCCGACACGTTTCAAACTGCGCCAGCGCCGCGGCCCGTTGACCGCTGCGCGCCAGCAATATCATCAACCGACGGTGCGCCTCTTCGCGCCACGGTTCCAGGGTTAACAGGCGGCGGGTGTGGGTGATGGCTTGGGGCAGATCGCCTTGTTGATCATGCCAGTTGGCCAGGGTGTGCATTCCTTGCACCACCGCTTCCCGATAGTGGGCGCGTTGCACCAGGAGCCACTGTTCAAAGTCGGGGGCGTCGCGCACATAGAAGCCTTCCAAAAAGTCGCCGCGATAGAGCGCAAGGGCGTCTTGCCAGGCGTGGACAGTCTCCGGTGTAAGTGGCGTGCTAACACTGGTCAGAAAATGTTCAGTATCCAGGTGGTAGGCGTGGTCACAGTTAAAGGTGACGGTCTGCCGGTCAACCAACACGGCGTCTCCGACCAGTTCACGCAGGTTGGAGAGACATTTGCTCAAGCTAGTACGCGCCGCTGCTTCGGGTTGGTCTCCCCACAAGAGACCGGCCAGTGTTGGGCGCGTGTGGGGCCGCCCCGTGACCGCGAGGTAATAGAGCAGCGCCTGTGCTTTGCTCGACCGGAAGCCGGTTGCGGATTGGCCATGATGCCGTACTGCTGGGCTGCCGAATAAGGTTAGTTGAAGCAGGTGGTTGCGCATAGGGAGGTTTCTGGAATCGTTCGTCGCGCTCTCGTCGCGTTGCCGTCGCAGTCGCCTGTTATGCTCATTGCACAACGACGAAACAATGTCCATTATAGCCCATTCGTATGTCGTTGTGAAGAGGGCAAAATTCGCAACATGCCGCGCAAACCACCCTATTATCGCATCTATCTGTTGACCATCTGGCAGGAGCAGAACCGCGGCCCGCCGGAACGGATCACCTGGCGCTTTCGTCTGGAAGACCCGCGCAGCGGTCGGCAGCAGGTCTTTGCCGACGCGGCAACGTTCATGCGCGCATTAGAGGCGATTGCCGACGATCCCGATGAAGCAACCAAGCCGAAAGGAGAGGAAATGCTTTGATTACTACGTTGCTCTTACGCACAGTTGGTATGGTAGTCGCGTATCGTTCCATTCTCTTATCACAAGGAGCAAACAAATGCAGATGATCCCGCGCTTTTTCATTGTGTTGTCTATCTTGTTGGCCGGCTGTATACCTGCGCCGTCCGCACCACCCGTAGAACCTGATGCCGGCAGTTGGCAAACCTGGGTGGTGACCGATGTGGCTGCGGTCCGTCCCGCGGC
>DAOTTR010000609.1:0-3863 GCA_034437715.1 Caldilineaceae bacterium | reverse complement strand
ATGGGGTTGCACACGGCCTGGAATTTTCTTCAGGGCACGATTTTCGGCGTGGCTGTCTCGGGTAACGGAGCGCCGACCGACAGCCTGTTTAGACCGCTCATTCAGGGCAATCCATGGCTGACCGGTGGCGCGTTTGGTATCGAAGCCAGCGTGATTACGCTCGTGTTGGGGCTTGGCTTGGGCATCTATTTTATTGTTCATGCCGTGCGCCAGAAACGCATCCTGCGCGGGTTGTTGTGGCGCGGCGGAATCAACGGGCTTAGCAACCGTTTCGTAACACATCTCGCTGACTAGTGCCATGAGCCACTGTGACCGGTGAAGCGCAGCCGACCGCACGCAGCCGAGCCTGCCCCGGCAGCTATGAACGAGCGCGTTGAAATGAGCCTTTCTCAAGCATAAGCGGTGATGTTGAGGCTGAGAACGCTCCTGTTCCAGATAGGGCCAAAGCGTGCAACAGGCGAGTCCGACCCGAAGGTCGGACTCGCCTGTTGCACTGTGTTGACTTTGAGCCTGGTGACAAAGTGATTACCAGACTCGCAAACTTCTACCTTGCTAATTGCGCCTTTTGTTTTATAATTGATGGATGCCCACACCAATTCTAGCGACGAAACTGTATATTCCACCACCGCGGCCTAAGGCTGTCCTGCGTCCGCGCCTGATCGTGCAGCTGAATGAGGGGTTGCACCGCAAATTGACCCTGATCTCCGCACCTGCGGGCTTTGGTAAAACTACGGTGGTCAGTGAATGGATCGCTGGTTGCCAGAGAGCTGTCGCCTGGCTGTCGCTGGACGAAGGGGATAGCGACCCCACGCGCTTTCTGACGTATCTTGTTGCCGCTTTGCAGACGATTGCAGAGACGATCGGAGAAGGGGTGTTGGGCCTACTCCACTCTCCGCAGCCGCCGCGGGAGCGGGGTTCCCTCTGGGACGAGCGCGAAGCGCTGCTGACAACCTTGCTCAATGAAATCGCCACCATGCCAGACAAGTTCGTCCTCGTCCTTGATGACTACCACCTGATTGACGCCGGGGGCCCTCTGGGCGCGGTTGACCAGGCCCTCGCCTTTCTGCTCGAGCACCTGCCGCCCCGAATGCACCTGGTCATTACCACGCGTGAGGATCCACAGCTACCCTTGGCCCGCTTACGCGCCCGCGGCCAAATGACCGAACTGCGTGCCGCCGATTTGCGTTTTACAAGGGCCGAAGCCGCCGCATTTCTCAACCAGGTCATGGATCTAAACCTCTCGGCGACAGACATCGCCGCCTTGGAAAACCGCACCGAAGGCTGGATTGCCGGTCTGCAATTGGCGGCCCTCTCGATGCGCGGGAGCGCCGACGTTGCCCAGTTCGTCAAGGCGTTCGCTGGCGACAACCGCTACATTGTGGACTATCTGGTCGAAGAGGTGCTCCAGCGCCAGCCCGAACATGTGCGGCGCTTCTTGCTGCAGACTGCCATTCTCGATCGGTTGAACGGCCCGCTGTGTGATGCCGTCACTGGCCAGAACGATGGCATGGTGCTGTTGGAGGCCCTGGAGCGCGGCAACCTGTTTGTCGTGCCGCTGGACGATCAACGCCATTGGTTTCGCTATCACCATCTCTTTGCCGACGTACTGGCGGCCCATGCGCAGCAGGCGCAGCCCGCCCAAGTCCCAATCCTGCATCAGCGGGCCAGCGCGTGGTATGCGGACAATGGGTTGCCTGCCGATGCGATCCGCCACGCGCTGGCTGCCAAGGATTTTGCGCGCGCGGCCACCCTGGTCGAACGGGCCTGGCCGGCCATGGATGGAAGTTTTCAGACTGCCACCTGGCTGGGCTGGGCCAGGGCGATCCCCGATGAGTTGGTGCGCGTCAGGCCTGTACTCCGCGTTACGTATGCCTGGGCCATGCTGAACGCCGGTGAGCTAGAGGCCGCCGAGGCCCGCCTGATCGAGGTCGAGCAATGGCTAGATACTGGGCTGGATAGTGGGCTGGACGCTGAGCCGGATAGTGGGGCAGAGCGCAGTGCGCGACAGCAAAACCCAGCGACCGAGACTTGTCCTGAGCAAAACCGCAGGATGATCGTTGCGGACGAAGTACAGTTTCAGACGCTCCCTGCGTCAATTGCCACGGCCCGTGCCTACCTTGCCCAAGCGCGCGGCCATCTCCCGGGCGCGGTAAAGTACGGTCAGCGCGCGCTGGATTTCTTACCCGAGACAGACCATCTCCGACGCGGGCCAGCGGCGGCACTTCTCGGCCTAGCCCAATGGGCTAGCGGCGACCTAGAGGCAGCCCACCGTACGCTAGCCGCCGCCATGACTGGTTTTCAGAAAGTCGGCAACCTGCATTTCGCCACCAGTGTCACCTCTGGTCTGGCGGATATCAGGATGGTGCAAGGTCGTCTGCGTGAGGCTATCAGGAGCTATACACAGGCATTGCACCTTGCGCTGGCGCAGCACCCAGAGGGTACCCGACCGCTGATCCAGGGCACGGCTAACCTCTATTTGGGGTTGAGCGAGTTAACCCTTGAGCAGGGTGAGCTGGAAGTCGCGATCCAACACCTGCTCCGCACCGAGGAACTGGGTGATTTTGCTGGGTTACCCGATTGGCGCTATCGCTTCTGTCGGGCCCAGGCGCGCTTTAAGGAGACCCAGGGCGACTTGACCGGCGCGCTCGACCGGCTTGACGCGGCAGAACGCAACTTTCGCAGCACACCCGTCCCCGATGTGCGTCCGCTGGCGGCCTTGAAGACGCGGGTATGGGTGGCACAAGGCCGGTTGCGCGAAGCCCTACGCTGGGTGCAGGAACAGGGTTTGGCGGTTAACGATGAACTCAGCTTTCTGCGCGAGTTCGAACACATCACGCTGGCGCGGGTGCTGCTTGCCCACTCTACGCATGTCCCTGCCGATCCTGCCATTCGTGAGGTCATGCGTCTCCTGGATCGCCTCCAGCAAGCCGCGGAAGCGGGTGGACGTATGGGTAGCGTGATCGAGATCGGGATATTGCAAGCGCTGGCCCATCAGCAGCAGGGCGATACCCCCCTCGCTCTCGCCGCGCTGGAACGCGCCCTGGGGCTGGCCGAGCCAGAAGGCTACATCCGCATCTTTGTCGATGAAGGGTTGCCGATAGCGCTGCTATTGCAAGAAGTAGCAGCGCGCAGGGTGATGCCCGATTATTTGAGTAAGTTGTTGGCGACTTTGGGCACTGAGAAACAACAGCGTATCGACAAACCTACACATGCTCGGGTTTCTTCATCCCCAATCATGCTCGCTTCCCAATCTATGATCGAGCCATTAAGCCCGCGCGAGTTAGAAGTCCTCCAACTGATTGCGCAGGGACTCTCGAACAGTGAGATTAGTCAAAAGCTTTTCCTTGCCTTAAGTACGGTGAAAGGGCACAATCGGGTGATCTTTAGCAAATTGCAGGTGGAACGGCGCACAGAGGCGGTGGCGCGTGCGCGTACGTTGGGGTTGGTGTAGGGGCATCGACATGTAAAGGAGATTGGGTTCATGTTGTTCATATTGTTTGCTGTTAGGGGTGCCCGAATAGCACTCTAGATTGAATGCTTCCGAATATCAGAAGCAGATTGTTGACGCTCACTATATGGCGTGTTGATCCCTAGCGTGAATCACTCCGAGTTAATTTGTTTAGTGAGTTAGAGTAGTAGTATAATGGCACTTTCCATGTCTAGAACAAATGTCCGATAAGTGGTGCACAATGAACGGTACCGTTCCAACAATCCAACCTGCGGCTCAGGAGTTTCTCGAAGCAACTTATACTGGTTTAGATTACCAACATGGGGCATTACTTGAAACCGTTGATACATCGCAGATTCATTCTGTTGATGCTGACGAATGGCTGGAAAAAGGTAACTGGCTTGAGTTGGGAAAG
>DAOTTR010000608.1:0-44615 GCA_034437715.1 Caldilineaceae bacterium | reverse complement strand
CAACAACGGGTTGCCGCCCAGGTGATCCGCGAAAAGTTTGAGTTGGAGGGCCAAACGCTCTGTGTAATTGGGTTGGGTGATATAGGTGGGACACTGGCCTATAAGGCGCAACGCCTGGGGTTGCGTGTGATTGGGGTCCGTCGTACGCCAACCGATTTTCCATACATTGATGCCCAATATACGCCGGAGCAGTTGCCAGAGGCACTGCCCCAAGCCGATCATGTGGCGCTCTGTCTACCTTTGACGGCAGCAACGACGGCAATCATCGGCGAAGCAGAGTTACGCGCCATGCGACCAAGCGCCTATCTTTACAATGTGGGGCGTGGCGCATCGATTGCCGGGGAGCCGCTGCTGCGGGCCTTGCAAGCAGGCTGGATTGCCGGCGCAGGGCTGGATGTCACCGACCCGGAGCCACTGCCCGCGGATTCACCACTGTGGCAGCAACCGAATGTAATTTTGGGCCAGCACACCAGCGGCAGCAGCCCCTATAACGCCGAGCGCATTACCACGATTTTTCTGAATAATCTGGCTCGCTATCGCCGTGGTGAACCACTGCAAAATCTGATCGACAAAAGCCAGGGCTATTAATCGCTACATTTGTGTTGGAAAGTGTTTTACTCATGACTTCGATTCCTGATCCCCGGCATATTGCCAACGGATATGAAATCCCCACCGAAACGTATGCCGATCAACCTTATATTGTGCGCACAGACGATGGCGCATGGCTCTGTGTCATGACAACGGGTGTCGGGCGCGAGGGCGAACCGGGCCAGCATGTCGTCACTATGCGCAGCACAGATCAAGGCCGCACCTGGTCCGCGCCCGTGGATGTCGAGCCAGCCGACGGCCCCGAAGCCTCGTATGCCGTGCTGCTCAAACTCCCAGGGGGGCGCATCTACTGTTTTTACAACTATAATGGCGACAATGTGCGTTGGTTGCGTGCCGAAGAGCCACCCTTCCCCGACGGCAGATGTGAACGGGTGGATACGCAAGGCTGGCATGTCTTTAAATACAGCGACGATCACGGACAAAGCTGGTCGAGCCAACGCTATCGCGTGCCCATTCGCAATTTTGTGATCGATTTCGACAATGCCTATGCGGGGGAAATCCAGTTCTTCTGGAATGTGGGCAAGCCTTTTATCCATCAAGGCGCGGTCTATATCTCGATTCACAAGGTGGGCGATTTTGGCGAGGGCTTTATGACCAGTTCGCAAGGGGTGCTGGTGCGCAGTGACAATTTCCTCACTGTCGCCGATCCAGCACAGGCGACGTGGGTCACCTTACCCGATGGGGAGATCGGTCTGCGCACACCGCCCGGTGGTGGGCCAGTCTCCGATGAGCAGAATTATTCGGTATTGAGTGACGGCTCCTTCTACTGTGTCTACCGCACGATTGATGGTCATCCGGCTTGCACCTATAGTCGCGATGGTGGCCACACGTGGTCCATGCCGCGCTACCAGGCGTACGCCGACGGTCACCTGATGAAGCATCCGCGCGCCGCCAACTTTGCTTGGAAGTGTAGCAACGGCCACTATCTCTATTGGTTTCACAATCACGGTGGGCGCTTTATTTGCGAACACCCTCAGCGCCGCACTATGGCCTACCAGGATCGCAATCCAGTCTGGCTCTGTGGCGGCATTGAAGTCGATTCGCCCGAGGGCAAGATCATCCACTGGTCGCAGCCAGAAATTTTGCTCTATGATGACGATCCCTGGATCCGTATGAGCTATCCCGATCTGGTCGAGGAAGCGGGTCGCTATTTTATCACCGAAACGCAGAAAGATTTTGCGCGCGTCCATGAAATTGATCCGACCCTACTGGATGGCTTGTGGCGTCAGTTTGCCCAGCACAAGATTGCACAGGAGGGTCTGCTGCTGAATCTGCCCCACGAAGATCGGCCAATGCCGCGCCAGGTGATGATGCCGCTGCTCGCGCCGTTTACCCAGCGCAGTACCACGCGCGCTGACCACGGCACCCAGGATCTGCGTCAAGGCTTCACGCTGGACTTGTGGGTCCGTTTCGATTCATTGGAAGCCGATCAGGTGTTGGTGGACAGCCGCACAGCCAATGGCCAGGGGTTTGCCCTCCAGACAACCTGGCGCGAAACCGTGGAGATTGTCCTCAACGACGGGCGCGCCGAAAGCCGCTGGGATTGCGATCCCGGCCTGCTCACCCCCGATGAATGGCAGCATCTGGTGGTGATCGTCGATGGCGGGCCTAAGCTTATCACCTTTGTGGTCAACGGTCTGCTCTGTGATGGCGGCGATTTTCGCCAGTTTGGGTGGGGCCGCTTTACACCCCATCTGCGCCATGTCAACGGGGCGGCTACCTTGCGCATTGGCCCCAAGCTATCCGGTAAAATCGGTCAACTGCGCCTCTATCAACGCTACCTACGCACCGCCGAAGCCATTGCGAATTATCGTGCCGAGTAGAATGCCTGCCGGGGCTGAAACGCTTAGCTTTACCTACATTTTGGGTACCAGGGATGGCTAGCGTGCCGGGGACGGCACGCTTTCCCTATTGCAAACTTGTGGGTAAGGGTTAGCATGGTGGGGCGGTCGCCCTATCTCCTTAACCTCCCCACAAAAATCGAGGTTGCACGCTTGTCTAACCTTGGGTATACTTATTTTTATAGGTGGCTAACCCTCCATGTTCGTCCGGTTAGCCGTCAAGTCAAGCTGATACCCAGATAATTTGTCACGACCAAACTATCCAGGAAAAGAGGAATCATGAGTGCTGGTAAGCTACTTCACCCCCTTTCGCGTCGCGCATTTTTAAAGGGAGCAGCCGGGGCCGTCAGCCTCGCCACTGCTGCCGGTTTCATCCAAGGTTGTGCCGTCGCACAACCCGGTGCCGCGCCACAAGCGGGCACCGATGGCCAAGCGCTGACCGACGTCTATATCACGACATTGGCCGCCTTTGCCGATATGAGCATGACCGACACGACCGTGCTGATCAACGAAGAAGCACACAAAAATGGCATCAACTATATTTTGGAACCGGGCGCCGAAGGCTGGGAAACCAAAGCCCTGGCCATGGTGCGCGACAAAGAAATGCGCTGGAGCGCCAACGGCATTGCCAATGCTGGCAACCAGTGGAATTACATTCAGATGGGGCTGGTGCAGCCGCTCGATGAATTGTTGGCAACTTCGACTATACCGTGGGCGCAAAACCTAGCCGACCAATACATCTACCCCAATATTTACGAAGCGACACAGTACGAAGGCCAGACCTATTATATTCCCATGAAGCTGAACATCCATCTCATGGGCTATCGCCAAGACTTTATTGAGGCGGCGGGCTATGACGCGATCCCCGAAACGTGGGACGAATTTGAGATCATGCTGGGCAAGTTGAAAGAGACGGGCGCAGCCGAACAAGTGGTGCCTTTTGGCTGTCGCAAGGAAATTTTCCGCACGCTCGGCACGGTCTTTACCACCTTTGTCGAGAATCCCTACGACGAAAACAATCGCTTGCGCATCGATAGCGAAGAGTGGCTTCAGTGTATCAAGATGTTCAAGCGCTGGTTCGATGAAGGCTTTACCAATCTGGCCCTGTTGCAAGATCCGCTGCCCGATTGGCAAAAGGGCAAAGTTGCCATCGGCATCGACTCCCATTCCTGGATCCGGCTGGGTCGTTCGGTATGGGGCGCAGAAAAAGTCAAAGGTGTGGTCCCGCCCAAAACCACCAAAGAAAATCCCAAGCGCACCTGGGTGCATCTGGATTCGGGCTTTGTCTTTGCCGAAGCGCCACACCCACAAGAAGGCTTGGATTGGCTGCTGCAGACGCTGGGGCCGGAAGGAGCCGCTGGCGATCGCCACTGGAGTGGCACATTGGCCTTTTCGGGGATGCCCGTCCACAAGAATCAATACGAGAAACTGATTGCCAACAGCACAGATTTCCCCGAATTGGTCGATGCCTATTCCGCCGTACCGAATAGTGTCTTACAGCCGATGGAAGCAGGCAAATATTACCCGATCATCCAGGCCAAGATCTGGCCGTGGCTGGAACGCTACTGGGGCGGCGAAGTCGAGGCCGAAACTGCCATGGAAAATGTGATCAAAGAAGTCGATGAGGAAGTCGCCAAACTCCAGGGCTAACGCTCACTGCCGTTAAGTTAGGGAAGAATGCTCATTCCACGCTCCCGCATGGAATGCCGCGCCCAATGGGCACCCGGGCGCTCTGGGGAGCCCACTGGGCCATGGACGCGGAGCGCCCACAGCGGGGTTCCCACGCCGAGCGTACGGAACCAGCAAGCATTCTTCACGAATTTAATGGCAGTGCGGGCAAGTCTCCCCTACAATCGGAAATGAACAATCCATTGTATTGTTAACTAGATAGAGGAATCAATTTATGAGCAATATGAGCAAGTGGAATCCCCAACAATCGATCTCGCGCCGCAATTTGTTGAAGGGTACGGTAGGCGCAGCCGGTTTGGTTGCCGCGTCTGGGTTAGTCGGCGCGTGTGTGCCAGCCGGAACCACAGGCGCACCAGCCGGAGCCGCCGCCGGCGCAACCAGCCTGACAGACCTGTACGCGATCATGCCGGCCTCGTTTATCGACATGGGCATGGGCAGCGCGACCGATCTCTACAACGAACAGATTAAGGACGACGGCTTCCGCGTCGTTGTCGAGGAAAGCGCCGACGGCTGGGAGACCAAAGCCTTGGCCATGGTGCGCGAAAATACGGTACGCTGGAGCGCTAGTGGCTATGCCCAGTTTGATCTGCAATGGAATTACATTCAGATGGGGCTCGCCCAGCCGATTGACGATCTGCTGGCGGCTTCCACTGTACCGTGGGCCCAGGATCATCAGAACTCGTTCATCTACCCGAATATCTACGAGACCACGCAGCACGAGGGCAAGACCTATTTTATTCCCATGAAGCTTAACATCTTCATGGCCGGTTTTCGCCAAGATTACATCGAAGCCGCCGGCTACGAAACGATCCCCGAAACCTGGGACGAATTTGAAGTCATGTTGGGCAAGCTCAAGGATACCTTGGGCGGCGAAGGCGTTGTGCCCTTTGCCATTCGCAAGGATATTTTCCGCACGCTAGGGATCGCCTTTTCTACCTTTGTTGAAAATCCCTTCAACGAAGATGGCATGTTGCGCATCGACAGCGAAGAATTTCTCGAATGTATCAAGATGTTCAAGGGCTGGTTCGACAAGGGCTATACCAATCTGCAACTGCTGCAAGATCCCATGCCCGATTGGCAAAAAGGCAAGGTTGCCATCAGCCTGGACTCACATTCGTGGATTCGCATTGGGCGCTCGGTGTGGGGCCCCGACAAGGTACAAGGTGCGCTGCCGCCCAAGACCAACAAAGATAACCCCAAACGCACATGGATTCATGTCGATTCGGCATTTGTCTTTAGCGGCTCGCCCCACCCGCAAGAAGGCTTGGATTGGTTGGTGTCGATCCTGGGGCCCGAAGGCGCGCCCGCTGATCGCCATTGGAGTGGCACCTTGACTTTCTCTGGGATGCCCGTCCACCAGAGCCAATACGACAAGTTGCTGGGCAGCGGGCAAGCCTCGCCGGAATTGGTGGCGGCCTATGAAGCCGTGCCCACGAGCACGCTTGTGCCCATGAAAGCAGGCAAATATCTGCCGATCATCAACGCCAAGTTGATCCCCTGGATGGAGCGCTATTGGGGCGGCGAAGTCGAGGCCGAAGTCGCCCTGCAAAACGCCCGCGACGAGATCGATCAAGAACTGGCGAAGCAGAAAGTCTAATAGGTATATCTTAGCGGCAATTGTAGGTCACGTTGCAAACGTGACCTACGGTTAATTCTACTCTTCTACCCAAATCTTGCTACTTGTTATTTGGCACTTGCTAGGGAGAGTTTGTTCATGAGTAAGGTTCTACAAAACAATCGCGCACAGCCCGCCAACGCATCGGCGTGGGGCAAGTGGTGGCAGGCGATCCGGGGGGTGCGGCAGGAAAACCGGGGCCATGCACTCATGGGCTACCTGTTCATTCTCCCTGCGTTGTTGCTCTATTTGACCTTTAGCGGCTATCCGCTGATCCGCGGGCTGCTGATCGCTTTTTCCGATTATCGCTACCTGATCCCCAACTATCAACCCTTTAACGGGATCGACAATTTTGTCGAGATGGTAGGTGATCCGGTCTTTTGGGAGTCGTTCCGCCGCTCCCTCTATTACACGGTGGTCTATACGCCGCTCAACATTGGCATTGGCCTGTTGATTGCGCTGTTGATCTCGAAGATCGTGCGGCCATTCGAGGCGGCCATTTATCGCGTCATCGCCTATTTGCCCGTGGTGCTGCCGATTGCCGTGGCGTTACTGCTCTGGAAACAGTTACTACATCCCCAATTCGGCTATCTCAACTACTTTCTGCGCGAGTTGGTGGGCATCGCCAATCCACCGGCGTGGCTGGCTGAGCCGGAGTGGGTGATTCCTACCCTGGCCGTGGCCGCGGTCTGGAAAAATGTGGGGCAAAATATTCTGCTCTTTCTGGTGGGGCTCTACAACATCAACAATGAGTTATACGAGGCAGCCTCAATTGACGGTGCCAGTGGGTGGGATCAGTTCGCGCATATCACCATGCCACTGCTCAAGCCCACCTTCACCGTGATCTTGGTGCTGGCCGCGGGGATTATTGGCACCGCCGAAGAATCGCTGATCATGTTTGGGCGTACCAGTGCCGGGCCGGAAAATGCGGGGATGCTCGTGGGACGCTATGCCTATGACATTGCCTTTTTCCTGGGTGATCTGCGTTGGGGCTATGCAGCGGCCATCAACTTGACCATGGGCCTTCTCTCCATGCTGATGGCTGGTGTGATTTTCAAACTGTTGCGCGGCGAACGGGCCGAATGAGAGGAATCAAGATGCACGCGACTACATCACCTTACGCCCCCCGTTCTACGCCAGGCAGATTGGGCCGGCTATGGGGCAAACGCAACCAATGGGTATTGCGCATTGTGCTTTGGGTTTTTCTGCTCGCCTTTTTATTGCCCTTTGTGTGGACCGTTTCGGCCTCGCTCAAGACGCGCCAGGAACTCTATGCCGAGCTGCCCTCGCTGATTACGCTCAAACCAACCGTTGCCAATTACACCTATGTCTGGCGGCGCATGCCCGATTTTTTCATCCAGTTTCGCAACAGCTTCATCGTGACTTCGGGGGCGGTGTTGCTGCAAGTGGCGGTGGCGGCAGTGGCGGGCTATGCCTTTGCGCGGTTGCGCTTTGGCGGGCGCGATCTGATCTTCTATACGCTGATTCTGCTCACCTTTGTGCCGCGCGCCGGTGGATTGATGGCACAGTACGAACTCATGAGCTTTCTCCATCTGCGCAACAGTTTGCTGGGGCTCATCCTGGCCTTTGCCGCGGGTGTGCCGATCCCGATCTTTATCATGCGCCAGACCTTTATGAATCTACCCTCGGCCTTTGAGGACGCGGCGCTGATCGATGGCTGCAATCGCTTTCAAGCCTTTTGGCGCGTCATGTTGCCCATGGCGACCGGCGGCATGTTGGTGGTCGGCCTCTTTGAGTTTATTCGTGTTTGGGGCGAATATCTTTTTACGCTCACCATGATCGACCAGCCCAATCTCTACACGCTGGGCATTGGCATTGCCATGAGCTTTGTCGGGCTGGCGTTGGAAGATGGCGAATTTACCAGCTACGGGGCCGAAGCCGCGGTCTATTTGCTCACCTCGGCCCCGGTGTTGATTCTCTTTATCGTCTTTCAGCGCATGTTTATCCGCGGCATGTTGGAAGGACTTAAATTGTAAGTTGCTAGTACAGTTGGGCGTAGATACCACGGCCGTTAATCAGGCACGTTACTCGTGTACATCATGGTAAAAATAGGGTACCTTATTTACGCCGGGATCTACTAGACCATTAAGGTCTGACCCTAACGCTCTCTTGTGAACCAAACCACTTGGTAAATTCGATTACGAGTAAGCAATCGTGAAAATCTCACCGGCAGTCGGTGGGATTTTTCAATTTCTCACGCATTACAGATTGCCGTATACACAGGTCACGGCTTGACAGCGGCGGGAACTTAATCGAAAATTCAGGCATCGACATCAATTGTGATAAGGAGACGATGATGACTAAGCAAAATGGCGCGAGCATGACTAATGCAAATATGACAAGGGTGGGTAAGGGTACGAGCATCACCAACTACAATGGGGCTGCGGCACCCGTTGCTGAAATGCCGAGCGAAACACCCACCGGCGCGGCATGGGACTTGCCGCGGTATCGCGTGAAGGTGGATGAATACAGAAGTTATTGGCGCAATGGCTATCTGATCGTGCGTGGGCTGGTCGAGCAACCAGACGTGGAAAATCTGCGCACCTATGCTATGGATCTGCTGCATGGGCGCATTGCCTTGCCGGGCGCGCCCCAACCAACCACAACCGATCCGCAAGAACTGTACAAGCGTTTCTCGCGCCTGCACATGTTGCATCGTCAATTTGAAACCGCCGAGCGCTATCTGCTCTATCCGCGCGTGCTCGATGTGCTGGAAGCGCTGATTGGGCCGGATGTGTTGGCGCTCCAGACCATGCTCTTTCTCAACCCGCCCGGCCAGGGTGGCCAGGGCTGGCACCAGGATGCATACTACATCACCACCTATCCCGAAACGCTGATTGGCGTCTGGATCGCGCTGGATCATGCGGACGAAGCCAATGGCTGTCTCTATGTCACCCCCGGTTCGCACACCGAGCCGATCTATCCCACCGCCGAGCGCGATCATCTCTATGCCGAAGATTCGTTTGCGGATCTGGGCCATGTCGCCGGGGTCAGTTCGCTGGATGAGGCCACCAATACGCTGGGCAAGGTCGCGCGCACCTATCCCGATCCGATTCCGTGCCTTGTCGAGCCGGGCGATGTGATCTTTTTCCACAGCCACCTGTTGCATCGTTCCTACCCCAATGGCACACCCGATCGCTTCCGGCGCGCCTTTGTATCCCACTATTGTAACGCGCGTTCCTGGGTGCCGTGGAATCATGGCGTAAGCTGGGAGGGAGCCTCGGCCAACAATCTACACATCTTGGCACGCGGCGATACCCATCTGCCCTTTGCCAAGCCCAAGTTTGGCACACCCTGTGCCGCCATCCAAGCACGCGCGGCCGACCAAGTTGGCTCGGTGCGCATGATGGGATCAGAAAATGGTGATATGGTTTTCGTGCGTTAATTGATTGAAGTAGGAGAAGTCTTTATGCAACAACCGGTTTCCTCAGTTCCATCTACCGTGGCATACCCCCCTGGCCCACGCGGAATTCCGATCCTGGGGAACGTCATCCAGGTGCTCCGCAATGAGCCACTTCAGTATTATACGGCGTTGTGGCAGAAATATGGCGATCTGGTCCGGCTTAAGTTGGGCAATATGAATGGCTATCTGGTGGCGCATCCGGCCTATGTCCACCACATTTTGGTCAAGAATCAGAAGAATTATATCAAGGGACGTGGCTACGATGGCTTTCGCCTGTTGGTTGGCCAAGGCTTGGTCACCAGCGAAGGCGAGCTTTGGCAGCAGCAGCGCAAGTTGATGCAACCCTCGTTTACGCCCAACGCGATTGGCGGCTACACCGAACTCATGGTGGAGATTATTGAGCGGCTGCTTGCCCGCTGGGAGACGGCGGCCAAACAGGGCGACACGCTCAATATTGACGACGAAATGATGCGGCTGACCATGAGCATCATCGGCAAGGCTATGTTTAGCGTCGATCTCAGCGAGGAGTTGACCGAGGTCGGCGAGGCGTTTCACATTGCCTTTGACTTTATCCCCGACCACACCATGAATCCGTTATCGCTGCCGATTGCCGTGCCGCTCCCCCAACATCGCCGCTTTCAGCACGCCATGCAGGTGATCAATGGCTTTATTAGCGAACGGATTGCCGAGGGGCGGCGCAGCCAAGCGAACAAAAATCTGCTATCGGTCCTTCTGCGCGCCACCGATGAGGAAACCGGCCAAGGCATGAGCGAGCAACAGTTGCGCGACGAGGCGATCACCCTCTTTTTTGCCGGGTTTGAAACCACGGCGCGCAGCCTGACTTGGGCCTGGTATCTGATCACGCGCCACGCTGATGTGCAACAAAAATTGACAGTAGAGGCCGATGCTGTGCTGGGCAACCGCACCCCCGTAATAGGCGATCTCTATAACTTGATCTATACCCACCAAGTAATCGATGAAACGCTGCGCCTCTATCCGCCCACGGCCATGCTGGCGCGCCAAAATCTGGCGGATGATACGCTGGGCGACTATCCGATTCCCGCGGGTTCCATGATTTTACCGTCGCCTTTTCTCGTCCATCGCCACCCCGACTTCTGGCCCGATCCAGAACGCTTTGATCCAGAACGCTTCACGCCCGAAAATTCAGCCAATCGGCCCAAGTATGCCTACATTCCCTTTGCCAGTGGCCCGCGTGTCTGCATTGGCAACAACTTTGCGCTGCTCGAAATGGTGCTGGCCATCGCCATGATCAGCGCCCGGCTGCGGTTACAACCAGAAGAGCGCCGCCCCATCGATTTCACCTTGCGCGGGACCCTCCACCCGACTCGCCCTTTGCTCGCAAAAATCGAACTACGAAGTTAACCAGACAACAGAAAGGTACGGCAATGAATCGCCCACCGGAGTCCTTCATCCAAGTCGAAGAAGCGCGACTCCTAGCGTACGCCATCACCTGCTTTCAAAAGGTGGGGCTGTCCCAAGAACACGCGGCTGTCATTAGTCGCTTGCTGGTCAATTCGGACTTGCGCGGCGTGCGCAGTCACGGCACGCGCACGCTCAACGGCTATACGCGCACTTTTGCCGAAGGCAAGCTTAACCCCCAACCCGCCATTCAACTCGTCCACGAAACGCCCACCGCGAGTGTCTTTGAGGGCGATGGCACGCTCGGCTATTGGCCCATGGTGCAAGCTACGGAACATGCGATTGCCAAGGCCAAAGAAGTGGGTATCGGCATGGGCCTGGTGCGCTATATTGGGCACTATGGCTCGGCTGGCCATTATACGCGCATGTGTATGGATGCGGGCTGCATCGGCTTTTCGGTGCAGGGTTATCGCAATCAGGGGCAGCAGCAAACCGATGGCGGTGGGCCTAATCCCGACGCGCACCTGGGCTATTTCGGCAATCCACCGATTGCCTTTGCGCTGCCCGGCGGCGAAGAACCGCCCGTTATGCTTGATGCCGCCACCTGTATCCTGGCCGATTATCAGCGCGGGCCCGAATTCGAGGCGCTCTTCTCCATGATTCCCGCGGCCTTTTTCAAAAGCGTGGGTTATGGTGCCGTAGCCACGTTGATGGGTGGCGGCTTGACTGGCTTCACCCTCTCCGACGACAGTTGGAACCGCTGGCCGGCGGCACGCCACGGCGGTATGGTACTGGCGATCAACATCAGCAGTGTGGTGCCCGAAGAGATCTTCCGTGCCGAAAGTGATCGGCTGGCGCGCGATGTGGAGAAGCACTATCGCCCCATGCCCGGCTATGATCGCGCACGCCTGCCCGGTGCTGTAGAAGAAGAATATCTGATCAAACATCGCCACGAAGGCATCCGCTATGGCGAGATGGAACAGGAAAACCTGCGCGCCGTCAGCGAACGCCTGGGCGTCCCCCTCCCCTGGGATTGATTAGTCGGCTTTGGAAACCATAAAGAAGGGTAACGGACGCAAATTTGGGTAAATTTCGGTTGGAGAAGTGTGCCGGGGACGAGCGACGACCACGCCGGTTTGACAAACTGTATCCCGCTCGTCCCCGGCACACGTTGCTCGCTACTTCTAAAATTTGCCCCAATTTGAAATATACTCTCCTAAATTTAGCAGCGTTGCGCATATCCTGGAACTATAGTATAGTTCTTATTATCCGACAGATATACTTTTAACAACCTGTTTGTTGAATATGAGTTTAACCAAGTATCGGTGTGTGCAATTCGCCACATTGTTGACGAATTGCACACACCGATACGCTTTGTTGTCCATTGCTTATACAGCTACTATCTTCCTCCCCGTCATTCAATTTATGGACAAACCATTTAAAAGTCATACAAATAAGTCCGGTAATACACGCGGCAGGATGCATGACTTTTAAGGGTTTTACCTATTAGTAGCGGTACTTATCTCGTTTCATTCTTAACAAATCGATTGTTCTGGAGTACCAAAGGAAAGAACCATGACCGAAAAATATGATAATCCCCAAGCTCAGTCACTAAGTCGGCGCAAGTTTCTCAAGCTGACGGGCGGTATTGCTGGCACAATAACATTGGCAGCTTGTGCCCCTAGCACCCCAGCACCAGCACCCACGCTTGCACCGGCGGCACCAGCAGACGCCGCCGCCACGCCCGAAGCAGCCGTGAGCAGAGAACCGGGCGAAATTGTGATCTCACTCAATGGCGAAAATGTGCCCGAGGAACCGATGGCGCTATTGTCGGAAGCATTCCAAGACACTTTCCCAAATTTGGAACTCGCCTGGGAGTATCCTAATTTGGGCGCAGGCGACTATCCTCAGTGGTTGGGTACCCAAGTTGCAGCCGGCGATATTCGACCCGATGTCGTTTCGGGCAATTACCTGTCCTCCTACAATGGCTACGTCAACCTGGATCAATATCGCAAAACGATCAATCCCTTTACCGGCAACGCCTGGGATCAAGATATTCAGTGGGACGCATTGCGCGGCATGAATGTCAAAGGCGAGCGCATCATGGTTCACATGCGCTCAGTCCACACCTATTGGTTCTACAATCAAGAAATCTTTGACGAAGTTTCGGCGGCACCGCCCACCACCTGGGATGAGTTCCTCAATGTGAACGATCTCCTGTTGACGGCGGGCCACACACCGATGTCGATCAACTATATCTGGCAAGCACCCCAATGGCTGGCCGAGATTTACTTTGATCAATACCATGTTGATTGGGTGGAAACAGTACGCGCCCAACCCGGCGATTGGAACTTCGAGCCCGACAAAGATGGGGTCTTTACCTTCGACCGCAACGATCCCTTTATTCACGAGAAATACACCTATAACATCCAGCGCTTCTTCCAAGGCATTATGGATGGCAACCTGCGCTTTGACACGGCAGAGGTCGCGGACCTGGCCAATAACATGGCGAAGATGTTCCCCGAATATGCCACCGAAGATTTCTTTGTCATCAGCGATGCCTATGCACCCTTCCTGCAAAAGCAGACGGCGATCATGAGCAATGGCACTTGGTCGATCCCCACCATGATCAACGACATGGCATCGATCAGCCCAGAACGTCTGGAGCAACTGAAGATCGAGACCGATATCACACCGTTTGCGTGGTCAACCTTTGAGAATCCCTCCATGATGACCTCGCTGGTGCAAACATCGGCGAAGGCTGTCGAATCGGCCCCAGGACCGTACCTCAGCATTATCAACAAAAATCAAGATCAAGTTGACAACGCACTGGCCTTTGTTATGTTCTTCAGCAGCGCGCCCGGCTTTAGCCTGTGGAACCAAGGATTGCAAGAAGCCAAAGAATTTGCGCCTGCTGGCCCGCTCTTGGTCAACAACATGCAGGACCCACCGGAAATTCAGGAATTGTGGGACAAACTGCAATTTACGGGCAACGCCGAAACCAACTACAACGGTTTCTGGACCAGCGGCGGTGGTGGTGACTACCAAACTGATCTGCGTAATCTATTCAAGAATGTGATCGAAGAAACGCTTACGCCCGATGAGTATGCGACACAACTCCAAGCCTACATGACAGAGAATTTGCAGGGGATTGTCGAACGCTCGAACATCTCCATGGATGATATCCGCAACCCAGCACGAGAGCCAGGCGCGTAACCATTTCTTTGAACACGATGCCAGCCGACGGATGAATGGAGCGATCATTGTCTGTCGGCTGGCTGTCATCGTCTGCATGATGCTTTCGCAAGGGTAGGTATTTATGAGTATAGAGTCACAACAGTCGGTAAAGACCGCGGCTGTTGGCATGACGGCATCGGCACGCACGGTGCCGGCCCTTTTTCACCGTGGCGCACGCCGCTACCTCTTTGGCATCTTGATCCTGCTGCTGTTGGTCAACCTGGCGTTGCCCCTCCTGCTGAATCGCACCGATGCCAGCGTTCTAGATTCCCTGGACATTCGTAGCGAAGGTGTTGTCCTAGCAACGCCGCTGAACGCACAACAGGTGCTAGTGGCGACATTGGATAACCGCGTGATCTTACTGGACGATGGTCAGCCGTTGCACGAAGCCCAGTTTGAGAACCTGGTAGGCGGTTTGGCTGCTTCTGACGATGGCAGCGAGATCTATGTTGGCACATCCGATAGCAAAGTCAGTGTTTTAAACGGTAATTTGCAGATGCAGCGCGAAGTGCCGGTAACTGGTCGCGTGGTGGGATTGAGAGCTGCCGACAATGGATTTGTCGTCGCTTATGGCAGCGGGGCCTATACCGACCGCTATTGGACATCATTTTATCCGGCTGGCGCAGATCAGGCCGCCTATGTTACGCGCGCTGAATTCACCATCACCGCCATGGACTCAATTGGCGACGGTGGCGCCATCTATGGCACCGCGAATTCGCGCGTGAGTCGCCTGGACAGCGCGGGCAATGAACTGTGGAAGAGCACACTAACACAGCCGCCAACCGACATCCAGTTTATCCCAGCCACCGAACAAAGCTTGATCGGCGATAGCCGAGGCAATCTGGTCTTGTTAGATGCCAAAGGTGGTACGCTCTGGGGCATTCATCTATCCGAATATGCCATGCGCAGTGTGTCCACGGGTACCGATGAAGAGGGCAACGCGCGCTTTTTGGCCAGTGATGAGCACGGCGATCTGTACATTGTCGATGCCGCGACGAACATCCTTTTCGGGAGTCGCGCTACCACCAGTGATATTGGTGCATTGTTGCAGTTGGCGGATGAATTGACACTGATCCCGCGCAACGATGTATGGTTGACGATCAATCTGGACGCGATCCAAGGGGCTGGGACAGCCGCCATGTTGCGCCAGGTGTGGATCGGGCTGAATATTGGGTTGACGTTGGCCTTATTGGCGGCGCTGGTAGCGACAGTAACACGTTGGCGGCAAACGACGCAGCGGCAGCTAAGGCTAGCCTGGCGCCAACGGGTTGCCTACGTTTTCGTTCTGCCCTCGATCCTACTGATCCTAGTCTTTAGTTATTATCCGGCGGCTACGGCTTTTTATTATAGTTTTACCAATTTCAGCATCCGCAACGTGACCGAGTTTGTCGGCTTTGACAATTATAAGCGCATTCTATTCGATGATTTTTACTTTCGGGTGGGCTTTGCCAATTTGGTATTGATCGTCGCGACGAGCCTGCTCAAAACGGTGACCATGCCATTGCTGGCGGCGGAATTGATCTTTCGTCTGCGCAACAGCGTACACCAATATGTCTTTCGCACGCTCTTTGTATTGCCCGCCGTGGTGCCAGGGTTGATTACCGTCTTTCTATGGCGCATGGTCTATGATCCCTATGCCGGGCTACTCAATCAAGTTTTGCGCGTCTTTGGTTTAGAAGAATGGACACGCGCTTGGTTGGGTAATGAGAGCACGGCGCTATGGGCGATTATTAGTGCCGGGTTTCCCTATATTAGCGCCTTTCCATTCTTGATCTACATGGGTGGCCTGCTCAACATTAGCACCGAAATGTATGACGCAGCCAAGATCGATGGGGCCAACTGGTGGCGTCAATTCTGGAGCATTGATGTGCCGCTGCTCTTGCCACAGATGCGCTTGCTGATCTTTTTCACCTTGGCGGGGGCCATCCAAAGCTTTGCCCAGGTCTATGTCTACACGCGCGGTGGACCAGGCTATGCAACCTATGTCCCTGGGTTGCAGATGTACTTCCAGCTTGCCGAGGGCGACTTTGGTTATGCCTCGGCGATTGGGGTGCTGCTCTTTATCGTGATCTTTGCTGGCACTCTTTTCAGCCTGCGCTTCCGCCGCCAGGAACTGGAATTGTCGTAACCACTATTGCCGTAGGAGTTTATGATGCACTCACAAGAGAGCTTAGATCTGCCAGCACATACGCAGCAATCGACGCAAACCTATCGATTGCAACGCAGGCTGGGCACAACCCTGCAATATACTTTGCTGGCCTTGCTGCTCTTCTTTTCTTTCTTTATTATCCTGGTGATGGTCGCCATGTCACTGCGCCCCACGGTCCTTATTTATGCAGACTTTTGGGCGCTGCCCTGGCCACCAGTACCCACCAACTATCAGACAGCCGTTCTTGATCTGATTCCTTCCATGCTGCGCACGCTCTTTATCTCGCTCGTTTCCATTCTTGGCGTTTTGGTGATCGCCTGTCCATCGGCCTATGCCTTTGCGCGTATGAAGTTTCCAGGAAGTGGCGTGCTTTTCTATGTGGTGCTGGCCGTAATGATGATCCCAGGCATCATTTTGTTGACACCCCATTTCATCCTGGCCCAGCAGCTACAATTGCGCGGCACGCTCTACGGGTTGATCATCTTTTACATCGCTGGTGGTCAACCCTTTGCGATCTTTCTGCTCTCCACCTTCTTTCGTAGCCAATCTGAGGAGATCTTTGAGGCGGCGCGCATCGATGGCTCCAGCGAATTGCATTCGTTGCTCAGAATTGCCATTCCGCTGGCATGGCCGATCCTGATGACGGTGGCGATCCTGAATTTTCTGGGTATCTACGACGACTTTATCTGGCCGCGGTTGATGCTACCTCAAAATCTCGAAACACTGGTGCTGGCACTGGAACGTTACAATCCGCAGATCGGCGAATATAGTAACCGTCCCGAACTGGGGCCGCAAGCCGCTGGCTATGTCTTTGCCTCGCTGCCCCAGTTGCTCATTTTTGTTTTTGCCATGAAATACTTTATCCAAGGCTTGACCTCGGGTGCCGTGAAGGCATAAAATTTGTCGGGCATGATCCTGGCATGCTCCTGGCTTGCGCCGTGATCATGCCGCACCCAAGCTTACCCTATTACCAGGATTACACAGGAGAAACTAGTGCCATCTTTACAACAGATTGTTGCCAATTGGCTGAAAGAGGCCGAAGCCAAAGTCGCCCAGGGCGGGCTCACCCAAGCTGATTTGCAGGCATTACAACAGAGTGTACAAGGAACCCAGCCGCGCCAACGCCTGCTCTACCTGCACACCCGCACCCCATCCATTACAGCCCCGATCGTTGGCATGGCCCAGCACGAGCCGATCAAGGGCGGCACCGATACGCTTCATACGCGCAACGAGTGGCCCTATGTAACCGTGCATGATGCCGTGATTGATGGGTGGCAAATTGTGGCGTTTCCCAATTTGATGGCCCCGTATGATGATCGGGAATTGACCTATGTTGGCTACGAATTTATTCTGCAAAAGCTAGAGGAGATTGTCAATGAGTGAGGCAACCTTGACCCGGCCAGTCACACAATCAAGTGTGGACTCGGCCTATTTACTAAGTGACGCCGAAGTCGAAAAATTTATCATCAATGGCTATCTACTGGTGAACACCGATTTCCCGGCCAGCTTTCACACGTCGATCTGCGAACAAATTGATGCCGCCTTTGCCAAAGTGGGGGGCAATCCGGGTAATGACATTCTAGATCTGGTGCCAGACCTGTATAAAGTCTACGCCGATCCGCATGTACGTGGTGCGCTGGTCAGCTTGATGGGTGAAGATTGCACCATGAATGCCCACCGCCACTGCCATTATACCAAGCCCGGCGAAAAAGGCGGCCACTGGCATCAGGATGGTCTCAACTCGCGCCACCACCAGATCCAATGTGTGCTGGCCATGTACTATCCGCAAGATGTCGTCGAGGAGATGGGGCCAACCGCCATCTTGCCCGGCACCCAATATCACAACACGCCCTCCAGCCAAATGGGCAGCTACATGAACTTCAAGTCACAGGTGTCGCTGGCCGTGAAGGCAGGCACAGTGGCGATTACCCACTATGACATCTGGCACGCCTGGATGCCCAATGTTAGCAACAGCAACCGACGCATGCTCAAGTTTCTCTTCAATCGCGCCAGCGACCCCGTCGCGCCCAGTTGGAACCACGATCCCAATTATCGCTTTAATCCCATGCCCTTCTCGCTGCCATTTGATGGCCAATCCGAGGCGTACAAACACCGCACCATGTGGCGCAGCGTCTGGGATTGGCTACACGGCGAACAACCGGAACCGACGCGCAGCAAGTGGTAGACAATAATTAATAGTCAATAGTCAATGACTAATTGATAATGGTCAATGAAGGCTTCGGTGTCTTCAATAAGTTCAGACATCGAAGCCTTCAAACACCAAGCAGCCATAACAACGGCTCGCTGAAAACTAAAAGCTTTCTTCGATCAGCCTGACGGCGCGGCCAATGCCATCTTCTTGGCGAATGGCCGCGCTTGGCTTTGCAGTTATACTGAGTTCAATTTGAGAACCGGAGTTTTGCGATAGCGTGCCGGGGAGTGCCCAGGAAAAGTTCTCAGTTCAGATCTACAGTTGGGCACTCCCCGGCACGCTGATCATTGCTACATCAAACTCTGGTTTTCATTCTGATTTGAGTATAGCGAGCATATTTCATTGTCCTGCGTATCCTGTAGGTCACTTGTGGATAGTGTTATTGCGACCCGATGTGTAATACAACAAAAGTCTGCCTACCGTTAAGCAACTTTTAGGTATCGATTATGTTCAGCGGACAAGAACTGATTCTGATTGGCATTATTGTAGCTACCTTGCTGCTCATCATGTTTGACCTATTGCGCTCCGATCTCGTGGCGATTCTGGTCCTTGCTGTGTTGCCCCTAACGGGCATTATCACCATGCAAGAGGCCTTCTCTGGCTTTAGTCGCTCGGTGGTCATCACCATTATCGGTCTGTTTATTATTACCCAGGCGTTGGAAGACACCGGGGTGGTGCAATGGATCGCCGAGCGCATGAAAGTGATCGGCGCAGGCTCAGAAGTCCGTCTTATTCTGCTCTTTATGGCCGTGGGTGCAGCGCTTTCCTTGGTCATGAACAATATTGCAGCCGGTGCTGTCCTGCTGCCAGCGACTGTACAGGTGGGGCGCGAGTCCAATGTACCACCGTCCAAGCTGCTGATCCCCCTCTCATTCGGCACTTTAGTCGGCGGCATGGCGACCTATTTCACTACGGCCAATATCATTCTCAGCAGTATCTTGCGCGACCAAGGGCAGGCCGCATTGGGGATGATGAGCTTTCTGCCTACGGGCGGGCTGATTGTGCTCGCTGGCCTCGGTTTTATGATCTTGGTTGGACGGCGGCTGCTACCTACGCACGAGTCTGTGGGCCAGAGTGCCAGCCCGTATCTTCTCTCGCGCAATCTACGGGAAATGTACCAACTAGACGAACAACTCTGGGAATTGCAAATCCGCCCCGATTCGCAACTCGTGGGGGTGCCGTTGGCACAAAGTAAGCTTGGACAAATCCTGGGCCTCACCCTGATCTCTGTGTGGCGCGGCCAGCAGGCTATTCTCAATCCAGCGCCAGACGAAGTATTTCAAGCGAATGATTATTTGGTGCTTCTGGGCCGTGAAGACCAGATCACACGGCTGGTAGCCTGGGGCGTCGAACGCGGGCGGCGGCAGGGGCACAACGACCAAGAGCAGAACTACTTTGTGGATTTAGTGGAAGTCATCATTCCCCCCCGTTCGACGGTCCTCGGCAAATCACTCGCTGAACTGAATTTTCGCCACAAGTATCATCTGACAGGCGTCGCGCTTTGGCGCGAAGGGCTAAGTTTTCGCAGCGATGTGGGTACCATTCCTTTAGAACCTGGCGATGCGCTATTGATGGTGGGCACACCGGCGCACATAAAAACTTTAGCCAAGGATCGCGATTTTCTCATTCTGCAAGGCACCCATACGGTACGCCCGCAGCGCCCACACAAAGCGGGCTGGGCATTGCTGATTACGGGGTTGGTCTTGCTCGCTTCGATTTTTTCGATCGTGCCCACCGGCGAGGCCATGATCCTGGGCGTGGCAGCGATGGCCTTAACAGGCTGTATCAACCTGGATGACGCTTACCGTGGCATTGGCTGGCGGGTCATCTTCCTGATCGCGGGCATGCTTCCCCTCAGCCTGGCGATGACCAATACAGGATTGGCCGCGCGCATTGGCGAGGCGATTGTGATGGTGGTGAGCCCCTATGGTGATCTGGCCCTAGTCGGCAGCTTATTTTTGCTCACGGTGTTGGTCACACAAATCATCGGGGGGCAGGTGACAGCATTGCTAATTGGCCCCATTGCCGTCACGGCTGCGCTACAATTGGGGGTCAATGCCCAAGCTGTGGCGGTCGCCGTGGCTATCGCCTGTTCGGCGGCCTTCTTGACCCCGATTGCCCATCCCGTGAATGTGCTCATGATGGGGCCAGGTGGGTATGTGCCGCGCGACTTTCTCAAGGTTGGTTTTGGGATGACACTCGTGACTTTCGTCGCCCTATTGATCGGAATGCGCCTGTTTTGGCAGATTTGAATCCCTGTCTCACCCCATTCCCCGCTGGCCCGGTCAGCGAGCCCCGTCTTGTTCCGGCAGTAAAACAGGCCAGATAGTTCGCCAGCAACTGGTAACGCTCACAACAGAAAAAAGCTGTATACTGTGGCAAAGTGAGCGTGCAACGCAACAATCACGCAAGGCTAGGTAAAATGCCACAGGAAATCAGAGTGCAACAAGATGGCCGATTGTGATGTGTTAGTGATTGGGGCAGGGCACAATGCGCTGGTCTGTGCCGGATATCTGGCCAAGGCCGGCTACAAAGTGATCATGCTGGAACGTCGCCACAAAGTTGGCGGAGCCGTAGTGACCGAAGAAATTGTGCCCGGCTATCAATTTGATCTGGGTGGCTCGGCCCATATTTTGATCCATCATACGCCAATTGTGCAAGATCTGAATCTTGCCGCCTACGGCCTTGACTATATCGATCTCGATCCGCTCTTTTTCGCGCCCTTTCCCGATGGCAGCCACATCACGATCTGGAAAGATTTGGATCGCACCTGCGAAAGTATCGCCGCGCTCTCGCCGCACGATGCCGAAGCCTATCGCACCTTTATTCACACCTGGGAACCGCTGGCGCAGGGTATGGTTCAGAGTTTTCTCGAACCGCCCACCGCGCAAAATCTTGTCAAAAACTTGGTCCTCAAGACAAGCAAAGGCGGTGACCGTTTTGAACGATTGAGCGATATTTTGCGCGGTTATGGGCAAGTGTTGCGCCAGAATTTTCGCGACCCCAGAGTGCAAGCACTGATCGGCTGGATGGCGGCCCAATCTGGCCCACCACCGGGTGAACCCCTTTCCGCCCCTTTTGCGCTGTGGCAGCCCATGTATCATCACAGCGGCATTCGTCGGCCGCGCGGTGGATCGGGCATGCTCACGCAGGCGCTGGCGCGTATGATTCAGGCGCATGGTGGCAATATTATTGCGGGCGCGCCAGTGGCGCGTATTCTCACCGAAAATGGCCGGGCGGTTGGGGCCGAGACGACCGGCGGCATTCGTGTGACGGCACGCGCCGTCGTCTCTGGCGCACATATCCACACCACCCTGCAAATGCTGGCAGATGAACCGGTTGCGCCGCGCACACAACGCTTGCTCCAAAACAGCCGCGTTGGCAACGGTTTTGGCATGATCGTGCGCTATGCCATGCATGAATTGCCCAACTATACGGCATTACCCTCGTCACCCGACGGCACGCCTGGACCACAACACACGGCGTTGCAATTTATCTGCCCCGATCTCGCCTACCTAGAACGCGCCTATGGCGATTATTTGGGGGGCATACCGTCGCGCGATCCGGCGCTGATCTCGATGACCTTTTCGGCTGTCGATCCGACATTGGCCCCGCCCGGCAAGCATACGCTCTTTCTGTGGGGTCAATATTACCCATACGAGTTGGCCGATGGATCGTCGTGGGATGATGTCGGGCAAGCCGTGGCCGACCGCATGTTGGACAAGTTGGCCGAGTATGCGCCCAATGTCAAAGGAGCGGTGGTCGATCAGCTGGTGGAGCATCCTCTCTATTTGGAGCGCGAGTTGGGTCTGTTGCGCGGCAATGTGATGCATTTGGAAATGTCGATTGACCAAATGTTTATGCTACGCCCGGCACTGACCATGGGCAATTATCGCGGCCCACTGCCCGGGCTTTATCTTACCGGGGCCAGCACGCATCCTGGCGGCGGCATTATGGGGGCCGCTGGACGCAACGCCGCACATGTGCTGCTGCATGATCTGGCGCGGCGCAAAGTATAAGCAACAAGCGCAAATATGATCCGCAAACGTACACGCAGGCATAGAAAACCTAAGCTGCTTTGTGGATCGTTTATCATATTATGAAAGGCAATACCAATGACCTACTTTGCGTTTCTCGGCTGGTGTGTCGGGATTCCATTATTGATTTTGGCGCTGCTGACCTGGCGCGATCAGCGCCAGCACAAAGCATTGCCGCGCACGTTGCAAAGCTGGCCAGCCATGGCCGTTATGGCCGCGCATATCCTGCTTGCGGTTCTCTACACCACACCCTGGGACAACTATCTGGTCGCCACCAATGTCTGGTGGTATGATCCGGCGTTAGTGACAGGGATCATTTTGGGCTGGGTGCCGCTGGAAGAATATATCTTTTTTGTTGTGCAAACGGTGCTGTCCAGCTTGTGGGTGCTTTACCTAGCGCGCCGCTTGCCGATCAACCCGATGCCGCCGGTTGCCTTTGGTAACCGCTTACGTTTGGTCAGTACCGGCGTGGTCGGCTTGATCTGGCTGGCTTCGATTGCGATCTTGGCCGCCGGCTGGCAACCGGGGACCTATCTGGGGTTGGAATTGGTGTGGGCCTTGCCGCCGATTTTGTTGCAACTCGCCTTTGGTGCCGATATTCTTTGGCGCTACCGATCGATTGTATTATGGGGCATTGTAGCTCCGACCCTCTACCTCTCGGCAGGTGATATTTTTGCCATCGATGCAGGCGTGTGGACTATCGATCCCATGCAGTCAACCAACATTGTGCTGGCGGGTTTGCCGTTGGAGGAATTTATCTTTTTCCTGCTCACCAACACCCTGGTCGTCTTTGGTACGATCTTGGTCTTGGCTGCCGAAAGCCAAGAGCGTGCGCCCGAGGCGTTATTAAAGCGTATGCGACAAATGGTCTCCATGACGGGCTGACCCAATGCCAAGGCAACAAGGATATTTTTGATGTTGGATCGCTTACAGTGGCGGGATAGAATAGATCTACCTTGGGGATTAGTCGGGGCGTGGATCGCGACCATGATTGCGATTCCGCTGTTGCGCTGGACGGTGGGCGATGCAGTCTTACATTGGGGCGTCAGCGCCAGCGTCTGTCTGCTAGCCGCTGCCGTCGTGAGCACGCTCTGGCAGCATTGGGGCGCATGGGCAACCCTACGCCTGGTTTTGCTGCTGGCACCGCTGGCCTGGGGACTGGAATGGCTGGGCAGTAATACAGGCTTTCCGTTTGGCGTCTATCACTACACAGCGCTGCTGCAGCCACAGATCTTCGGCGTACCGCTGATTATTCCGCTAGCCTGGTTGATGATGTTGCCACCGGCCTGGGCGGTGGCCAGCCTGATTACCGGCGGCCGGCGCGATTGGCGCTTTGTCTTCGTCAGTGCTGCCGCCTTTACCGCCTGGGATCTCTTCCTGGATCCGCAGATGGTAGGCTGGGGCTATTGGGTATGGGCCACACCCGGTGGCTACTTTGGTATTCCTTGGGTCAACTTTGGCGGTTGGTTTTTGGGTGCGGCCCTCTTGACAATGATCATTCGTCCGCCAACGCTGCCCCACACGCGTTTGATCACCATTTACGCGGTGACTTGGTTTTTGCAAACAGTAGGCCAATTCCTTTTTTGGGGCATGCCTGGCCCCGCACTAGCCGGCGGCGTGGGCATGGGAATTTTTCTCCTGTGGGCCTATTTGCGCTCGCAACAAGCGATCAGCTTACAACATTCGCCTCAATCTCTGTTATAATACTCCCATGAATTGGAAGCCAAATCACCCAGCCTTTCACCTGTTGCTGACCGCCTTCCAGCAGCAAAATGTCCCCGTCTATGTGGTAGGCGGGGTCGTACGCGATCATTTGTTGGGCCACCAAGACAAAGTCACCGATCTAGATTTAGTCGTCGAACATTCAGCTATCCCACTGGCGCGCCAGGTGGCAGATCGCCTGGGCTGGGCATTTTATCCACTGGATGAAATTCGCGATGTGGCGCGGCTGGTCTTTACAGCGAATGCTGGCGAGCCGCTCGTATGTGATGTGGCACGCCAGCGCGGTGACACGATTGAACACGATCTGCTGCTGCGTGATTTTACGATCAATGCGTTAGCCTTTGCGCTCAAACGGCCAGGGCAGGTGGCATTGATCGATGTTTGCCAAGGGCAGGTTGATCTTCAGGAACGGCGCATTCGGCGCGTCAGTGCGGCCAGTTTGGCCGATGACCCAGTACGTTTGTTGCGCGCAATTCGCTTTATGGTGCAATTCGATTTTGCACTGGATGAACAGACGCGCCTCCAGATCAAGCGCATGTGTACCACTGTCAGTTTGGCCAGCGCCGAGCGCGTGCGCGATGAACTGTGGAAGATGTTGACGACCGATGAACCGGCACGCGCCATGCACGGCTTGCAGGAAGTGGGGCTGTTGACCTATGTATTGCCCGAAGTGGCGGCTTTGGATGGCGTGGCCCAATCCTATCCACACCACGAGGATGTCTATCAACATTCGCTGCGCGTGACCCAACACGCGGTACAGTTGCGCAATTGGTTGTTGGGCAAGCCCGTCGCAGCGCTTGATCAGCCGACTCAGTTGTGGCAACAGATGTTGACGCCCCGCCTAACACAATTGCGCTATCATTTCAAGCTGCAGTTGGCCGCCGGTCGATTACGCGCCGAGTGGTTGGTGTGGCATGCGCTGCTGCACGACATTGGCAAGCCGATTACGCGCACTGTAGAAACCCAGCCCGATGATCATATCCGTTATCGTTTTCTAGAACATGAACGCGTCGGTGCCGAATTAGCCGAAAACCGGCTAAATGCATTACGCTTTAGCCGTCAGGAGTCTCTATTGGCACGCGCTGTGATCGAAAATCACATGCGGCCCCATCTGTTATCAGCGGCCTTCATTGGCAAACCCATTAGTCGACGCGCCTGTTACCGCTTTTATCGCCATACGCAAAACCGCCAGATCGAACAACCGATCGGCATTGATACCTTGTTGCTGGCAATTGCCGATTACCAAAGTACCTATCGCGAAATGCCGCCACCCAACTGGCAAGGCTATCTGCAACACATTGACGAACTCTTGGCCTTTACCCTAGATGCGGATGGCATTGCCGCAACCCAGCAAAATCCATTAATCGATGGTCACACGCTGATGCAACACTTCCAATTGACGCCAGGCCGCCAGATCGGCCAATTGCTGGAATATATCTTGGAAGCGCAAGCGGCGGGTGAAATTCAAACCAGAGAAGCAGCAATTGAATTGGCCTCATCATGGCTACACGAAACAAAGACCGCGGCGCACTAAAACCAGCGCCCTGTCCCTGTTTGGCACGCCTCGATGCGCAACAGGGTAGTGTTGCGCCCATTGATTACCCCAGTTTTGAAAATCAATGTCTGGCCCTGGAGGGCGAGGCAGTTTTGCCGTTGACCGATCAGGCGGTCTTCTGTCTCTCCGGCAGCTATGGAATTTGTGATCGATTTCTTGCTGCCTATCCAGACGAGCCGCCAGCAGCGCCGATTTCCTTGCCCCAACCAACGCAACCGTTCAACCAGCCCGCCGCCACCCTCGTTGATACAAGCCACACGCTGACGGCGGATGACGGGGATTGGCGCTACCAGCCCCAGCGACCAGCTTGGGCATGGGCGGGCGCGGCCGCGATCTTTGCCGCGGTACTCCTGCTTGGGGGCAGCCTGGCCGCCTATATTGGCTGGCAATTAGTCTCCCAAGAACAGCTTCTGGCCGGAAACGGACAGAACAGCCAGATCAATACCTTGGCAAATGCGCCAACCCAGGCCCCGGCGATTATTGTGGTGACGGCGATTAGCGAACAGCCAGCGGTGCCGATAGCGGCCATAGCACAAACACCCGCTGTGGTGCAACCTGTTGCCACCCAGCCCAATGGCAATGCACAAGCATTTCCGGCGGCCGTCACGCCCACGCCGATTGTGGTGCAGCCGCCAGCAGGCGACGGAAATCAGGCACCGAGCAATGCCCCTGCCAATATTCTTTTGCCCACCACAACTGGTGGTACGGGAACCGATATAACAGCAGAACCCGTAATCAATGTACTGCAAGATGTGCCAACGCGCCGCCCAACCCCCGAATTTGAGCTACCCACCAGCACACCGGTTGCGCTCGACCCGACCGCTACCCCCACCGCCAGCCCAACGCTGGCAATTTTGGGCACGCCAGTGGTCATCTTTGGGCCGGATGTATCGGCCGTGGGGCCGGGTGAATGTACGAATGTACGCTGGCATGTCGAAAATGTGCGCGAGGTCTATTATGATAACATTGCGGCCTTTGGCGACGGCACCGAACGCGAATGCATTGATGAGGAAGCCGAGAGTTATGCCCTGCGCGTCCACTTTGCCGATGGTCAAACCAAGATCTACACAGCCACGATCGATGTTGCTTGGCCCACACCCACGATTACGCCGACCCCTGTGTTCACGCCAGAACCGATCGCGACGCCAACCTGGACCCCCGTGCCGCCAACCATCGAACCCACGCCGGTTGTCGTCTATGGGGTAGCACTACGGCTCAATGACGGCAATCGCCAATCTTGTGTGGCAGGGATAGAGTGTGAACTTGCGGTCTTGGTCACCAATATGGGCGACAAGCCCGATACCCTTTCGGTTGAAATTCTACAGCGCGGCGCAGGTAGTGCATGGCTCTGTCGCCAAGATGGGGTCTGTGCCGAACAAAAACTTTCGCTCAGCAATGTGGGGCCAGCCAATACAGCGTTTATTGTCCTACGGCTTACCCTGCCAACGGATAGCGCGGGCACTGTCCAATCGTATGTGTTGCGTGCTGTGAGTGATGGTTCCCTAGGGGCGATTGCTTCCGAAGCGGTAACGTTGGAGGTTGAAAGCCAAAACCCGTAGGTGTTTTTCCACTTGCACTATACACTCTATACAGTAGTGCTACAACAAGCGCGTTACGAACAGTTACCTTTACCATTGGAGTACCATTAGAGATAGCACTTTAAAACAATGGATATATTACTCATCATCATCGTCATTACGCTCCTGATCGTCATCAACGGTTTTTACGTCGCTGCTGAATTTTCAACCGTCTGTGCCCAGCGTTCGCGCTTGGCACAGATGGCCGATGGTGGCGATGCGGGTGCCCGAAGAATGCTGGCGGTCATTGAAGATCCACATAAGCTCGATGCCTATATTGCGGCCTGTCAGCTTGGCATTACCCTGTCCAGCTTGATCTTGGGCTTCTATGGGCAATCCAATATCTCTGCATACATCCAGCCCTATTTACTACAACTGGGCGAAAGTGCGCAGCTTGTTGGGCAGACTATTTCAGCCGCCGCGATCCTGATTGTGTTGACCGTTTTGCAAGTAGTGCTTGGCGAGTTGATGCCCAAAAATGTGGGGTTGCAATTCCCAGAACGGGTCGCTATCTACACGGCGCTCCCCATGCAGTGGTCACTGCTCCTATTTCAGCCGCTGATCCGCATTTTTAATGGCAGCGGCCAGCTCTTGCTGCGCCTGTTGGGAACCGCGGCAGTGGCGGAACATGCACATCTTCACTCGCCCGAAGAGATCATGTTCATGGTGGAAGAGAGCAGTGCAGGTGGGGTCATGGACGCGGAGGAACGCCGGCTCCTGGTCAATACACTCCAGTTGCGCAATACGCCAGCGCGCAAGGCGATGATCCCGCGCAACCGCATGATCGCGGCTTCGATCGAGCGCCCCAGCCAGGAACTCTTTAAGCTTTTAGCCGATTCCCCCTATTCCCGGCTCCCCTTGTATGAGGATACGATCGACCAAATTGTCGGGGTTGTGCATCTCAAAGATCTCATGTTGCTCTATTACGCGGCCACCCAGAACTCAGCGCAGCAGGTTAACCCAACCGACCAAGCCGAAGCGACAGATATCCGCGCGCTGCTCCACAATGTCCAATTTGTGCCAGATTCCATGTTGATCGAAGATGTTATGACGCTGCTGCAGAATACACATAGCAATGTGGCGATTGTGATCGACGAATATGGCGGCACCGCCGGCATGATCACCTTTGAGGATCTGATTGAAGAGATCATCGGCGAATTTGACGATGAGTTTGATACCGAAAATCCAGCCATCCGCCTGCAAGATAACCAACGCATGGTCGTGCGCGGCGAAGTGCAGATTGAAGACATCAATGGGTTGCTCGGGCTCTATTTGCCGACAGAAGCGGTAGACACCGTCGGCGGGCTCGTCACGAGTGCGTTAGGGCGCATTCCGACGATTGGCGAAGAAGTGACGATTGGCGAAACAACCTTGCGAATTGAAGCGATGAATCAGAACAGTGTAATGACGGTTAGTTTGCCCGTATCGGCAGAACAATTGAAACAGTTGGAAGAGGATGCCTGATGAACACGATTCTGATCCCTCTGTTGATTATCATTTTGCTGATTGCCATTAATGGGTTGTTTGTGGCTGCCGAATTTGCGATTGCCGCGGCACCGCGTGCGCGCGTCGCACAGATGGCCGAGAGTGGCTCGGTGGCAGCCAAGCGCATTCTGAAAATTCTGCGCCAACCAGAGTTACTGAATCGTTACATTTCGACAGCGCAGGTAGGGATCACGATTGCCAGCCTGGGCTTGGGCATGTATGGTGAGCATGTATTGGCCGAATGGCTGCTGGGCCCACTCCAACAGTGGGGTTGGCTCGGTGTGGCTGGGGCGCATACCATTGCAACGATTCTAGCGGTGACCATCTTGACCTACTTTCATGTTGTCGTGGGGGAGATGGTGCCCAAATCGCTGGCGTTACAGGCTGCCGATCGCACGGCCATTCGCCTGGCCAGCGCAATGGCTATTGCCGATTGGATCTTTCGCCCGATGACGGTCATCCTGAACCGGATCGGCAATTGGTTGCTGTGGCTGCTGGGCATTCATGTAGATTCAACCACGCGCCTGGTTTCATCAGCAGAGCTCGAATATATTTTGGACAAAAGCACCGAGGGTGGCTTGCTCGATCCGGCAGAACAGGTTTTCCTAGAGAATGTCTTGGATTTTAGCGAACGCACAATTGGGCAAGTAATGACGCCGCGTACACGGATGGCCACCCTACCAGTCGATACGTCACTGCACGAAGCCATGGAAATGTTGCGCGAACACCAACATTCCCGCTATCCTGTTTTTGAAGAAGACCGTGATCACATCGTTGGCATTCTGCATGTGAAAGATCTGGCGCGCTATATTCACCAAACCCAACGACAGGCAACCACCAGCGCCTTTGCCTTGCGCAATTTGTTGCGTCCAATCATCTTTGTGCCGGAAACGCTGACGCTCGAACAAATGCTCGACCGCTTTCGCCAGGAACATAACCAAACCGCAATTGCCGTCGATGAATTTGGGGGCACAGCTGGCTTAGTGACGATGGAGGATCTGGTCGAAGAAATTATTGGGGAAATCCAAGACGAATTTGATACCGAGATTCCGCCCTTCAGCGAGATCGCGCCGCAGACCTTACGCGTGCGCGGCAATTTGTTGCTCGACGAACTGAACCAGCACTATGAATTAGAGCTTGCCTATGCAGAGGCCGATACGGTGGGTGGGCTGATTATGGCCGAACTCGGCCACTTGGCCCAGCCAGGGGACAGCGTTGTCTATCACAATATTCGCTTTGAAGTTGAAAGTATGGCAGGCTTAGCCATTGACACAGCGCTGCTCTATTTGCCAGTGCCGCCAACCGATCAACCGGAAAACCCGGCGGATGGCGACACACCCCTTGCGAATGGTGCATAACGAGTCGCCAGTTTTGACCCCAGGGGCTCCCGATCCTGGCGGCCACAATTCGCTTGCCGCCAGGATGGCGGCAGCGTCTTTACTACGGACAATCGTCTACAGCAACATCGGGTAGGCCGATGGAAATCAAATGATACCCATTATGAGTAATTTACCGCAAGATCAACTTATTAAACGAATTCAGGAGACCGTCCGCACGCTCCAACGTGGCAAAGGACAGGTGCTAGAACCGGTCGACGCCGGGGAGGAAAAACTTCGCCAATCGACACGGATGCTAGCGCGCAGTCAATTGAGTAACATGCTGCGCCAGTTGCGTGCGGCGCGTGGCTACACCTATGAAGCGCTGGCAGCGGATAGCGGCCTATCACAGCAGCTACTCTTCGACATTGAGTATAAGGAACGTCGGCTCACACTGGAAGAACTGCGCACGCTGGCGGCCTGTTATCAAATTAGCATCAACGACCTGCTCGGCGTCGATATTGATTAGTACGCCAACGTTAAATTTCATCACCTGCTGCTCTGAATGAATTCAGAGCCTGGGATAGAAAACGTGTTTAAACACCTTTCCCGTCGCAGGTGATGAATTCATTCAACACAAATTTAACGTTGTCGTATTAGAAAGGAAAGTGTATGCGTTGGGTGAAACGAATCAGCCTTATTGCCGTCATCACGGTGCTACTTTTTATCATCTTTATTACCGGCTCGATTCTGGTCGATGACTGGATCGGCAGCGCGCGCATTCAACAACTTGTCAACACCTGGATTGATAATCCGACAGGGCCAGCGATTGGGGCCTATGTTGCCCAGCCGCCAAGCACGGCACCAGCCGCCGCTAGCAACCAGGCGCGCTATCCCGCGGTGATCATGTTGCATGAATTTTGGGGGATGCGATCTGAACTGCAAGGCAAGGCAGATGCCTTGGCCGCCGAAGGCTATGTCGTCGTGGCGGCGGACACCTATCGCGGTCAGGTAACGAATTGGATTCCCCGCGCCATTTATCTGGCATCGACCGTGCCCACGGCGCGCGTCAATGGCGACTTGGACGCGGTTTTTAGCTGGCTGGCGGCACAACCCAACGTGGATCCGGCGCGCATTATGGTGATGGGCTTTTGCTATGGCGGCGGGAAAGCCCTTCAATACAGCTTGCATAACAACAGGATAGCGGCGACCGGCATTTTTTATGGCAGCTTGGTAACCGATCCAGCCACGTTGCGCGCGCTGCCGGGGCCAGTGTTGGGCATCTTTGGCGGCGCGGATCAGAGTATTCCCGTCGCAGAGGTACGAACCTTTCAACAAACGCTCGATAGCCTGGCCATTCCCAACCAAATCTCGATCTACCCGGGCGAAGGTCATGCCTTTGTGCAAAGCATTGAGGAGATCCGCCAAGGCGGCGCACAGGGGGCCGCTTGGCAAGAATTTGTAACCTTTTTGATCGATCATCTGTAATATGCCACTACATATTGAAGCCCAACTCGCTGTGGCAAAGATCAACAAGTATGCCACGGCAGAAAGTGGTGATACGGTGGAAGTCGTCGAGCGTCCGCGCGGCGGCGTTAGCTTGGTCATGGCCGATGGGCAACGCAGTGGACGCAGCGCCAAAGCGATTAGCAACATCGTGGTGCGCAAAGCAATTAGCTTGCTGGCCGAAGGGGTGCGCGATGGGGCGGTGGCCCGTGCCACCCATGACTATTTGCACCTCGAACGCGGCGGTAAAGTCAGTGCAGAATTAACAATCATCAGCGTGGATCTGGTGACCAGCACCTTGGTGATTAGCCGCAATGCCCGATGCCCCGTTCTGCTCTATCGTCAAGGCGAATTGGCTTGGTTGGATGAACCAGCGATGGCTGTCGGTATACAGCGCAACACCAAGCCATCGATTACCGAATTGCCGCTACAGCCAGCGATGAGTGTGATTGCCTTTACCGACGGTGTCTGGGCGGCCGGTGTGCGCACGGGGACGACACTCGATCTACCAGGGCTATTGGCGGCGATTGATCCACACCAGGATCGCAACGCGCAAAGTGTGGCCGACACCATTTTGGCCGAGACATTGCGCCTGGATCAAAATCGCCCGCATGACGATGCCGCGGTGGTGGTCCTCAAACTCTTGGCACAACCCCAGCCGGAGACCATTCGCCGCCTGTTTATGCGCTTTCCAATCTGATCACACATGGTGTATGGGCGAAGTGCATGGGAGAAAACAATTTGGATGAAGCAACCTTGCCGTTGATCAAAGTGGTGGGTATCAGTGCCAGTGGCAAATCAACCTTAGTGGCGCATCTGCGCAATGCCGGCTATAACGCGCGGCCCGTCAGCCAGGAACACAGCGATGTAGCCAATTTGTGGCAGCAGTTTGACCGTACTTCGCTGCTGATCTATTTGGATGTGAGCCTGGAAGCGCAACGCCAACGGCGGCCAGATGTTACCTGGGATGCCAAATATTTACAGACCGAGCACAAGCGCCTGACCCATGCCCGCGATCATGCGGATCTCAAAATCAATACATCCGCCCTGACACCAGATACCGTCTGGCACATTACGCAAGCTTTTGTAGAGCAACAGCAAGTCCGTCATGCTGATTATCCGCTGCCCCCCTTAACCGCTACAGGCAGTGCACTGCGCCCGGTTGAAACACCACCGGAGCCACCCCCGCCCGGCCCCGATAAGCGACGTGGCAAAAAGCGCAAACGTCCTCCAGGATAGCGCAAACACAATTGGTATTCCAGACTTACGCACTGACTAGACCTTTAGGGTCTGGCAGACCCTAAAGGTCTCTGGTAGCACAATCAATTTGCATAAGTCCTATCTTCTTGAAATTGTAGAAATGGTGGGTTATGCAGCGTCTTCAAAGACAAAATTCACCTTGCGATTTCTCTGTTTAAGGGTCTCTTTGCGGCTAGCAGAAGAAAAAGTGGGGTCGGCCACAAGGTGGCTCTTGACAATGGGTGGTAACGGCTGTGAAGGCAGTAACGGTTGAAAGATTGGCGTTTGTGCGCGTAGCTGCTCGGCGGCAAAAGCCTCTTCGCTCTGGCGATACATGCGCTTTGCATACCAAACAATCGCAGACATCAGGATGATCATAGCAATCACACCAACAAACTGAATGCTACGCTCCACTTGTGCAATCAGACCTGTGCCATGATAGCCTAGGTTGGTCATCAAAAACGTCCAGGCAATTTCGATCACCAACACCAGGGGGAACCAACGCTTCCAGGGAATTTTCGCCAGTCCAGCAGCGATCAAGGTCGGAATAATCAGCCCAATCACAAGCTTTGATAAGGCAATCAACTTCGTGGCATGGGTGTGCATCTCTAGTTCGAGCCGATCCAAATGATGGTCACGCAAGCCAAGCCACCGGGCGCGCCGACAGATCGATGGCAAATTATTGACATAGCCAATCCAGTACCAAAGACAATCACCCACAATATTGCCGATCAACGCCGCGGCAAAAACAAAACGGATATCCAAAATGCCGGCAGCAGCGGCGGCAGCGGCAAGCAAGGTGCTGACTGGACCTTCAGTCGCAACCAGCAGGGCGATCAACACGTAGCTCCACACTCCCAATTCGGGCCAAGAACCACCATGCACAACTGCCCAGGCTTCGCGCATCAATTCAATAAGTGTTTCCATTGCTTTCGTACACCTAACTACAACAAAACTTTCTTACACACATAGCCAGAATCGCACGCCTCCCCTATTGCCAACTTGTGGGTAAAGGTTAGCCTTGTCAGGGGGGAGGTTGGCTGCACATGCAGCCTATACCAAAAGGCGGGGGTGGCTTGGTAGTACGCCAACGTTACATTTCATCACCTGCTGCTCTGAATTCATTCAACACGAATTTAACGTTGTCATAGTAGTTACCCAGAATCTTTACTTGGAAAACGCCGTGATTAGCTATAAATTTGTCAGGTTGACAAATTTATAGCTTGCAAACGCAAATTATATACCAAATCCACCCAAAATCACATTACAATCCACTTAAAATTTTTCCACTTACACTTTCAGCCAGCGGTTATAGCAAAAAGAGTGACTTATTTTTGAGATTCACCATTGTTCATTTTGTACAATTGACAAGCAAACCAAGGTATGATTTAATCGTATTTATTAAATTCAATCAATTTAATAAATAGCATACCACCAATCATTTCGCTATCATACTTTGTTTCCATCCAGATAACCAAAACGCTGACCAACCATGATCACTGTCACGGCAAAGGCAACACACGCCCAAACCCGCCGTCACAACAATCGCCTAGTGCTCAAGACAGTCTATGATCAAGGGCCGCTCAGCCGTGCCGATGTGGCGCGTAGCACCAATCTCACGGCAACGACTGTCTCGACAGTGATTGCTGAATTGCTAGAAGAGGGGTTGGTTGAGGAGATTGGCGCAATTTCCACCGAGCGGGGCAAACCGCCAACCTTGGTCGGCTTGGTCAATGATGCTCGCTACGTGATTGCTTTGGATCTGTCGCGCAATATCTTTCAAGGCAGTATCTTAAATTTACGCGGCGCGATTCAACAACGCAACTACCTGCCCGTTGCCGGGCGCACCGGTGAGCAGGCGCTGGCATTAGTCCATGAATTGATCGATACGCTCTTGCCATTGGCAACCAAACCGCTCTTGGGCATTGGGGTAGGCGCACCGGGGATCATCGATCTCAATCACAATGTGATTCGTCAGGCAGCCAATTTAGGCTGGGGAAACCTAGCACTGGGCCAGCAACTCGCCCAACGCTATGGGTTGCATGTACAGGTAGTCAATGACAGCCAAGCCGTGCTGCTAGCCGAGTTTCTTTTTGGTGAATATAAAAATACGCAGGATATGGTGGTGGTGCGGATTGGCAATGGCATTGGGGCCAGCATTCTGAGCAATGGCCAATTGCTGCATGGCAATGGCGCAGGTGAAATCGGCCATGTGGTTGTTGTAAAGCATGGTGAACCATGCAGTTGTGGCAATTATGGTTGTCTGGAAACAGTGGCCAGCAGCCGTGCGATTGTCAAGCAAGCACAAGCACTAGCGCGACAACATCCCACGGGGCGACTGAATCAACTGGTCGCGCAGCCAGAGGCGATCACTATCAATACGGTTATTCAAGCATTTCAGGCTGGCGATTCGCTCCTGTATCCCTTGATTACCGACGTAGCCGGTCATCTAGGCCGTATGATTGCCCACCTGATCGCCATTGTAGGCATACCGCGGGTCATGTTGTGTGGTAGCGTTACCGGCTTTGGCCAACCACTGCTCGAGCAGATTCGCCAGGAGGTAGCACAACGCACCCTGATTGGCCGCATGAATGAGCCACAGATCGACTTGGTGAGCCTCACCACCGACCTCTCTGATCTGGTGATGATGGGCGCGGCGGCCACATTGTTCGCAAATGAACTTGGACTATTTTTATAATCATTGTTATGATAGAAGGCATTCACGCCTCTTTATCGAAAATCCGTAAAATCGCACCACCACCAGCACGGCCAAAACGCTGATCTGTAGCTTTATCGGGTTGCTGCAGTAATCTACACCGGTGAACCCTTGGCGAGCTTTGTCTGATCACGCAAGCGCATCAAGACCAATTTATTATCGCTGTTGAAGGAGTAACAGACTGTGGCAACGACGCTTAGCCCAGCCCCAAGCCAGGTACGCACGACTGAACCGCGCAGAAACTGGTTGCAAACCCTGACTGATTCCTACATTTTGCGCAAACTACTGCGCACCATCTTCACGATTTTCATTGTTACGACCATCACCTTTTTCCTGATCCGACTGCTACCTGGCAGCCCGATCGACATTTATGTAAACCAACTTGTTGTCACCTATAGCATGCCCATCAACGAGGCGCGCGATCAGGCTGCTTCGCTCTTTGCGTTTGACTTGGATCAGCCGCTCTACCTGCAATATTTTGATTTCATGGGTAGCCTGCTGCAAGGCAACCTGGGCAGTTCAATTCTTTCGCCGGGTACCCAAGTCTCGGCAGTCATCGCCCGCTTTTTACCCTGGACGATCTTTAGTGTGGGTTTGGGTCTGATCATCAGCTTTGTGATTGGTATGGTGCTGGGCGTGCTCATGGCCTATCGCCGCGAAAGTTTTCTCGATCATATCCTGACGGTGCTCAGTTCCGTTCTCAGCTCGGTACCCGACTTTTTGATCGGGCTGCTGATTGTGGTGTGGCTGGGAGTGCAATGGAAGTTGCTGCCGATTGCCGCCATGCGCGGGGCTTATTCGTCCAATGTGCAACCGGGCTTGAACTTCTTCTTTATCAAGGATGCCTTCTTCCACGCGATCTTACCGATTAGCACCTATGTTTTGACCAGTGTCGGCTTTTGGATGTTGAGCATGAAAAGCAGCACGGTCAGCACCCTAGGCGAAGATTATGTGACTGTGGCCAAAGCGCGTGGTCTGCGCGAGCAGCGCATCGCCACAGCCTATGTCGGGCGCAATGCCGCATTGCCCCTCTTTACGCTGTTGACGATTCGCATTGGTTTTGTGGTGGGTGGCTCGATTTTGGTGGAACAGATCTTTGAATATGGTGGCATTGGCCGGCAGTTGGGACAAGCGATTGGGCAGCGCGATTACACAGTGATGCAAGGTATCTTTTTGATCATTACCTTCTCGGTCATCTTTGCCAACTTTTTTGCCGACATTTTGTATGGCTGGCTCGATCCACGGATCAAGTTGGGTGTAAAAGACTAGTTGGTCATTGGTCATGCATCATTCGTCATTGGTCATTCGTCATTGGTCATTCGTCATTTGTGATTGATTATTACTTGGGTTATGAAGGGAAAGCAACGTGGAGACAGTGCAAGATGGCTTCAAAGCAATTTGGAAATCGCTCAAACTCCTTACCTATAACAAAGTAGGCTTTATCGGTTTTCTATTTGTGCTAGGGGTCATCCTCATGACCTATGTCGGCTCCAATTTTGTAGAGTTGGACACCAAAACCAAGGTTGACAAAATTTACATGAAACCTTCTGCAGAATTTTGGTTGGGGACCGATCACCAAGGGCGCGATATTCTCTCGCAGATTGTCCATGGCGGCAAAGATGTGATCTATGTCGCCTTTATTGCGGCCCTGCTATCAACGACCATTGCCGTCGCCTTTGGCACGCTCAGTGGCTTTGTCGGTGGTTGGGTAGACAATTTGATTATGGCGATTACCGATGTCATTCTGACCATTCCACAATTTCCGCTATTGGCTGTATTAGCTGCCTTTATTTCGTTGAGCAGCCTGACCTTCCTCGGGCTCCTGCTGGGTTTGCTCAGTTGGCCATCGCTGTTGCGGTCAATTCGCGCCCAAGCGCTTTCGCTCAAACAACGTGACTTTATCGAAGCCGCACGGGCGCTGGATCTGGGCATCTGGCACATTGTCTTTCGCGAGTTGGTGCCCAATATGATGCCCTATATTGTGGTCAGTTTTACCCTAGCGATGACCGGTGCCGTCTACGCACAGGCGGGCTTGGTCTTTCTTGGGCTGGTGCCAATCTCCAGCAGCAACTGGAGCGTCATGATTCAACTGGCCTGGGTGCGCGGCGCCATCTTCTTCAAAGATAGCGTCTGGTACATCATGTCGCCCATTATTGCGATTGCGCTACTCCAGCTCTCCTTGATCACCATGACGCGCTCGCTTGAATTAATCTTTAATCCACGTTTGCGGGCCAGCGAATAACCAGTTGGTTTACCGGATCAATCACCTAGCGAACCTACGGAACTTATGAATACCACTGTTCAAAAGCATCTTACCCTAGAGAATGTGCATGTCAATTACCAGACCCGTAGCGGCAACGTGCAAGCGGTGCGCGGCGTTACCCTCGATCTGCTTGCCGGGGAGAGCCTTGCCTTGATCGGCGAAAGTGGCTCTGGGAAAACCACGTTGGGACTCTCGATTGTCAAGCTGCTGGTTGATACGGCCACCGTCGAACCAGGGCGGATTACCTACCGGCGCGAGGATCAAGAGATCGATGTGCTGGCCCTGCGCGGCAATCAATTGCGCGAATTTCGCTGGCGCGATTGTGCCATGGTCTTCCAATCAGCCCTGAACGCCTTTAACCCCGTGCTGCGGGTTTGGGAGCAAGCGTTGGACACGGCCCAATCCCACGGCTGGCATGACCGCCAAGCCGTGCGTGAGCGCTTTTTAGAATTGTTGCGCTATGTTCAGTTGGACCCCAACCGCGTGATCAATGCCTATCCCCACGAACTCAGCGGTGGCATGCGCCAGCGTACGCTGTTAGCGTTGTCCCTACTGCTCGAGCCGACCATCTTGATTTTGGATGAGCCGACCACGGCGCTCGACATTTTGACCCAGCGCACGATCATCGATTTGCTGCGCCAGATCAAAAATGAGAAGAACATTACCATGATCTTTATTTCACACGATCTGGCGATTGCGGCCGAGCTAGCCAACCGTGTGGCAACCATGTATGCCGGACGCGTGGTAGAGTTGGGAGGGGTGGAAGATATCTTTTATCGGCCGCGGCACCCCTATACCATGGGTTTGATCCGTGCCGTGCCCACGGTGCTGGGCGGCTTTGAGGAGCTCTTCTCGATTCCTGGCTCGCCCCCGGATCTGATCAATCTGCCCAGTGGTTGTCCGTTTCACCCACGCTGTTCGTTTGCCACCAGCAAATGTCAAATTGAAGAACCGCCGCTGATCCAGATCACCCCAAGCCAAGCTGCGGCCTGTTGGCATTGGCAAGATGTGGAGATCGAGTTACAGAATAAACCGTTGCGCGTGAGGAAATAAGACGTAGGCTTATGGCTCCAATCCTTGAACTGAAAAATATCAACAAATATTTCGGCAGCAGCAAAGAACGCGTCACAGCGGTCAATTCGCTGGAACTGCGCATTGAGCAGGGTGAAATTGTCTGCTTGGTGGGCGAAAGTGGCTGCGGCAAAAGCACCACAGGCCGCATGGTGGTTGGGTTGCTGCCGCCGTCCGATGGGCAGATTTTATTTGAAGGCCAAGATATTGCCCAGATGAACCGTGCCGATTACCAAGCGTATCGGCGGGCTGTGCAGATTATTCATCAGGATCCCTACGCCTCACTCAACCCCACCCAGCCTATTCAACAGATGCTGACAACGCCCCTGTTGCGCCACAAAAAAGCCAGCACACAGCGCTCCGCCGAAAAACGTGCAGCGGAACTGCTGGAAATTGTGGATCTGACGCCCGTCAGTGATTTTATGAATAAGTATCCGCACCAGTTGAGCGGCGGCCAGCGCCAGCGTGTTTCGGTCGCACGCGCGCTGACGGTTGAGCCCAAATTTATTGTCGCAGATGAAGCGGTCTCCATGGTCGATGTATCGATCCGCGTGAGTCTGCTCAATATGCTGGCACGGCTCAAATCGGAGTTTGATGTCACCTTTTTGTTTATCACCCATGATCTGGCCCTAGCCAAATATTTTGCCTGGAACGGGCGCATTGTGGTCATGTACTTGGGGCGCATTGTCGAAGAAGGCCCCACACAACGGGTGATTACCGATCCACGCCACCCCTACACCCAGGCATTGTTGGCCGCTGTGCCCGAAGCAGACCCAGACCTGGCGCGCCGCAAGAAACAGATTGAATTGCGCAGTGCCGAAATTCCCAGTCTGCTCAACTTACCAGCGGGCTGCACCTTTCATCCGCGCTGTCCCTATGCGGTCCCCGGCCAGTGCGATCGCTTGGTGCCTGCGCTGGATGCCATTGCCGAAGGGGGCAGTGTTGCCTGCCCAATCCGCAAATATGAGTCGATTGAGTTATTGGCGGCCTAGCCGTTACCAGTAGAGACGGAAACAGCAGCGATGTTGACTGGGCAGGCGACAGCGTATGGATAGCAACATGGGCCGCGCTGGTTTTCAGATCGGCATCTTTATCATGTTGGTATCGGGCGGGTTGCTCTTTGTGGTCGAGCGTGGCACCCCTGAGTATGCGATCAGTGTGCTCACCTTTTTGATTGGTTTTGTCTTTCTGCTGGGCATTGTTGCCGTGGTGAAATGGAGCCAAAGAAGGTGAGGCGAGTGTAAAGCAAGTTTTCTGGTATGGCCGCCCGGGGCTGAAGCCACCGGGCTATAGAACAACGCAGGCTTAAGCCCGCTTGAGCGGGCGTTGCTGTTATAGCCCTGTCCATTTATGGCAGGGCGGGTAAACCAATACCCACTTGTTTCCTGTATCGTGCATTCAGAGCAAAAGACGAAAGTCTTCACTACACTAGTTGTCGGTTGGGTTTGGGCGTTCGCTGAGGGTTCCTTATCGCCGCAGAAACCCAATTCACATATCTTTTATGTAAGATTGTCTACACAAGCTTTTTCTAGGAGGAAAGCGCTATGAACAAACGTATTTGGTTAGGGCTGATGCTCGTACTGGCGCTGGCGATCAGCGCCTGTGCAGCACCGGCGGCTGGCCCAGCAGGGGAAGCACCGGCCAGTGGGGAAGCGGCCGCGCCGGCGGCCGGTGCAGCGGCCGGTGTCAGCGAATTTCATCCGGCTTGGCCCTATACGGCACCGCCGGTTGGCCACTTCAACACCTTTGTGACGAATGGCTTGGGCTTGGGCATCTACCAAGATCTCATGGAGCCGTCACTCTTTATGTTTATGTGGCATGATGCGAGTTGGGTGCCGATTGCTGGCGAGTCCTGGGAATGGACGGACGAAACAACCCTTACCGTCAAGCTGATCCAGGGTGCCAAATGGAGTGATGGTAGCGATTTCACGTCAAAAGACGTGGTCGATACCTTTGCGATTGCACGTCTGCTCAGTAATACCGTCTGGAACTTCATCAGTGATGTACAGGCCGTCGATGAAGCCACGGTCAGCTTTATCCTCAACGAGCCATCTACAACTGTACCACGTCGTGTGTTGCGCGATGTCCGTCTCCGTGCATCCTCTGTTTACGGTGAATATGCGGCGCAGGTGCAAGAGATGGTGGCCGGCGGCATGACGAAAGATGATGATGCGTGGAAGGCGTTGTTGAAGGAGTTCAACGAATTCCGCCCGGCAGAGATGGTTGTGCTTGGCCCCTATCAGATCGATCCGGCCAGCATCACCGAATCACAGATGATTCTCAACAAGGTTCCAACCTCGTATTGGGCGGACACCGTCAAATTCGACCGTCTGGTCAACTATAATGGCGAAACACCCGTGGTGACACCGTTGGTGCTTTCGGGTGATGTGGACTATGCCACCCATGGCTTTCCACCGGCAACCGAACGTGAGTTCATATCGTTGGGCTATCGGATTATCCGTCCGCCAACATTTGGTGGTGGAGCGCTGTATGTCAACCACCAAATTCATCCGCTGGATCTGAAGGAAGTGCGCCAGGCCATGGCCTATGCGATCAACAAAGAAGAGAATGCCTTTATCACCCTGGCCGATTCGGCCAAGGCACCAGTTTGTATGTGTGGCTTCTCGGACAATCTGACGGCGCTGTGGCTCAGCGATGAAGTCAAAGCCCAGTTGAATCCCTACACCCAGGATCTGGCAAAGGCCGAGGCGCTGCTGACTGACCTTGGCTTTACCCGCGATACCGACGGTGTCTGGCTCGACGACGAAGGCAAGCGCATGGAGTATGAACTGATGGTGGCGGCAGAATATGCCGACAATTCGGCGGCGGCCGAGAATGCGGCCGAGCAGTTGACAAACTTTGGCATCAAGACTTCGGTGCGCGGCGTGAATTTCAACCAAGTGCCGATTGATGTCAATGAAGGCAACTTCCAGTTGGCGATCCGCGGTTGGGGTGCGGGCAATCCCCATCCACAATTCAGCTTTGAAACCGACTTAACCCAGCACAATGCTTACTTCAGCGGCGTGGGCAGTGGTTCCGGCGCGGTGGGCAGTGTGGACAGCCCTGGTATGTATTTTGACATGAACGCCAGCACCGAGAGCGTTGGCGATGTCAATTTTAGTGAGTTGTTGCAAGCCGCGGGGACGGGTGGTGATGCCGAAGTACAGAAGGAAGTGATCGGCACGCTCTCCCTGGCCTATAACGAATTGTTGCCACAGATTCCACTCTACGAACGCTATGGCAACAATCCCGTCCCAAGCCGCTACGCCGCTGGCTGGCTGCCCGACGAAGATCCGATCTATCTGAACAGCCCCTATGCCGACTCGTTCGTCGTACTCCAAATTTTGGATGGTACGCTCGGACCGGCAGGCCAGTAATTTTAAGCGAGAATGGGTAAGCAATGGCGGCTACACCATAGCCGCTTGAAATAAGGACAGTAGAAAGAATAAAGTATCCAGTAGGGGCGGCTTGCAGCCGCCCGTTCGCAGCGAGCCAAACGCGGGGCGGCTTGCAGCCGCCCCTACGCATGATTTTGTTTGGCAAGCGCTGCATACTTATTTCTTTGAAAGCGCCTAAGACAAATTCTCCAGCAAACAGAAGGGCCGACGCGTGCCGTCGGCCTTTCTATGTGCTCATTTTGTATGATTGGACAGGCGATCAATAAGAGATTATGTACCTATTACGCCAACGTTAAATTCGTGTTGAATGAATTCAACACCTGGGACGGGAAACGTGTTTAAACACGTTTTCTATCCCAGGCGCTGCATTCATGCAGCGCAGCAGGTGATGAAATTTAACGTTGTCGTACAATTCAGCCGGGAACATGCCCAGAGGAGCGCGCCCCCTGATGGCGAAGCCGCCGCCTTCACCATCAGAGAGGGAACCGTGACCGTGCCTAATCATCTACGCCAGCGCCGCTATATCCAGACGTTCGTCAATCCACGCGCGCAACAGGGCGGAAACTGACGTATTGGCGGCAATTGCTTCGGCGTGAAGAATGCCTTTGACATACGGATCAAGGTGAATGGTGACTGCGTCAACCAGGCGCGCTTTACCAGTAGGCACAAATGGCTCAAAGTATTGATTCGGATATAGATAGCCAGCTTCGCTGCCAGGCTCGCCAAAGGTCTCATCCACAATGCGTACCATATCAGCGGGATCGTTGCGTTCCGGTGGCAGCACTTTATAAATGGCACCAAGCGTTAGTCCAGTCAGCGGCTCTGTTTGAACAGGCTCATTCTGCGGTTGAAGATACGGTTTGTTATGAATACATCTTACATACATGATTATGAGATCCTCCCCACTCGCCGAATCGACTTGAAGTCTTTACGCCCAATGCCATGTGCCTCAAACCAATGAATCTCGGCAAGCCAAACTTGACCATCCGAATATTCGAGAATTGCAGTGCCTTTTAGCTTGCGCCAGCGGCCGCGACCCTATTTCTGATTCAGAATTTCTGATTCAGATAATGACGAACTTTGACGCCATTTCCAGATTCAATCGGCTGTATATTGTCAATATCAGAGAGAAAACGGAAATTGTATTCAGCCATGTGCTTGCTCCACCTTCGTCATTATGATAATAATACCATAAATTCAGAAAATCTATGAACAGCATCCGTTTATTGACCTTAATCTCGGCCATTTGCTATGTGGCGATTGGTATCAGCTCCCCGTTAATCACCCTCTATCTGCAATCGTTGGGTGCGAACTATGCGCAAATATCGCTTATTTTAGCCAGCGTCACCATCACGATGTTCTTTGCCAACTATGGCTGGGGTTGGCTTTCCGATCGGATTGGCCGGCGCAAACCGCTCTTGATTGCTGGGTTACTCATCCTATCTGCCGCCTATCTCCTGCTGAGCAGTGTGCCCAATGGCAACTATGCGTGGGCGGCGCGTATTTTTGAAGGCGCAGGCACCGCAGCCTATTCAACGCTGAGCTTAGCGATCATGGGAGATCTGTTGGAGCAAGAAAAGCAAAAGGGGCGGCGCATGGGCCTTTTTCGCGGTATCGGCTCCTTTGGCTTCTTTGTCGGCGCGGTGATCGGCGGTCGCCTGGCCGACGCGACCTCGATTGCGCTAACACTCATGGTTTGCGCTGGCTTATACCTGACGGCAGCATTGGTCGCCTTGGCGATCCGCGAAGTGCGCTATGTCCCCCAGCCCGTCGTTGTCACGCCCGCCTCGCCAGAGCTCAAGCCGCCCCGCATGACGGTCAGTCACCGCGCGCTGCCGCTACTCTTTCTGGCCGGTGTCTTGTTGTGGACGGGCGCGCACTCCGCTTCGGCCTCGATGTGGCCCAATTACATGCAGACCTTGGGCTATTCCAAAACCGACAGCAGCACGCTCTGGGGGCTGGCGGCCCTGATCGAATTTCCCGCCATGATGATCGCCGGCAGCTTGTCCGATGTCATCGGGCGCGCGCCGTTGCTGTTTGCCGGTGGGGCGTTGATCAGCCTGACCAATTTGGGCTATCTGCTGCTAGCCGGTTCCTTGCCCTTTTTATTGGGCGTGCAGGCGCTGCGCGGCTTTGGCTATGGCAGCTATACCACCACCGCCATGACCTTTGCCACCGAGCACAGTGGCCAGCGTAGCCGCGGCAGCAAGAGCGGTCTCTACAATACCGTTGCCAGCGCGGGATCGCTGCTGGGCAGTTTCTTGGGTGGCACTTTGGTCCAGGCCTATGGCTTTCACTTTTTGTATGGGGTATGTGCCAGCCTGGCATTCGGGGCGGCGATCTGCTTTTTGCTGCTGCGCTATGGATCACGCCCACAAGTAGCGCCACTATCCGCAGTTGACAATTGACCGGTAACAATTGACAATTGATCATTGTAAATGATCAATTGTCAATTGCTATACTGAGTTCAATTTGAGAAGCGGAGTTGCGCTATAGCGTGCCGGGGACTGCCCAACTGTAGATCTCTACTGAGAACTTTTCCTGGGCACTCCCCGGCACGCTGATCATTGCTAC